>NZ_LABY01000081.1 GCF_001043975.1 Methylobacterium variabile | reverse complement strand
CGGCCGAGGTCGAGGCGCGGGTGCGGGCGGCGCGCTGCGAGCTCGTGCTCAAGCCCCTCAAGCCGGCTCAGCTGCGGGCGCTTCTCGCCCACCTGCTCACCCGGAGCTGAGCGCCGGCGCGGCCGCGCCGCGCATGGTTCCCGAGAGTTTTTTCCAAGGGTTTCCGGCCTCGGCCGCCGCCGTTCCTCGCGACGAGGAAGCGGTGGCGCTCACCTGCGCCTAGGCCAACCGGATTACGTCCCTCTGTTTCCATTGTATTTCTCGGCCGAATTTTACACGGATGGACTAATCATAACGAGAAATAGACGGTTGCGTGCGAGCAACATACTGCATGAATACGAGTTTGGTGCCGCTGGAGTGGATTTTCCGCCCGCTCATTTGTGGCATCTCTCCTGAGTGCGGGGAGGTCCAGCGTGGCACGGATATTACTGACGGGCGCAACCGGCTTTCTGGGCGGCGCCGTCCTTCATCAAGCGTTGAGCCGGCGCGACGGCGACGAGTGGGTCTGCCTCGTGCGCTGCGCCGACGTCGAGCAGGGACATCAGAGGCTCGCGGCGCGGCTGTCCCGCTTCACGGATCTCTTCACCGCCCACCGGCTCGCCCGGACGGTGACGATCGTGCCGGGGGATTTCACCCGGGCCGACCAGGATGCCGACCCGCGGCTCGACGGCGTGACGCACATCCTCCACCTCGCGGCCGACACGTCCTATCGCGGGGAGGAGCGGGTTTTCCGCACCAATCACCTCGGCACCCTGGCGCTCGCCCGGCGCACCCGCTCCATGCCGAAGCTCCAGCGCTTCCTGCACGTGGGCACTGCCATGAGCTGCGGCGCGGACGCGCCCTCCCTGGTGCGGGAGGCGCTGCCGCACCCGGAGGATCGCCATCTGGTCGCCTACACGGCCTCGAAGGCCGCGGCCGAGACGTCGCTCGCGGCCGAGTTCGCCGACCTGCCGCTCGTCGTGGCGCGGCCCTCGATCGTCGTCGGCCACTCGACCCTCGGCGCCGCCCCGAGCTCGAGCATCCTCTGGCTGGTGCGCGCCGCCGACCGGCTCCGCCTCCTGCCGACGGAGACCCGCACGGGCATCGACATCGTGCCGGTGGACTGGGCCGCCGCCGCGCTGCTCGCGCTCCTGCGCAAGCCCGGTCTCGCGCACAGCCTCTACCACGTCTCTGCCGGGGAGGAGTCGCTGACGCGCTGGCCGGACCTGTTCCGGGCCTTCGAGGCGGCCGATCCGGAGGGTGGCCCCCGCCACGTCGACCGCTTCGACTTCGCCGACCGGGCCGCCCTGCGCGAGCGCTTCGCCGCGACCTTCGGGCTCGACACAGCCCTGAAGCACGCGATGCTGCGCGCCACCCGGGCCTACTACATGTTCTGCGCCCTGGACTTCACCTTCGCGAACGACCGCCTGCGCGCCGAGGGCATCGCGGCACCGCCCGCCCTGCCGGACTATCTCGGCACCTGCCTCGCGAGCTCCAGCGAGATCGTCGAGCAGTTCGTCGACGATCTCGAGATGTTCACGGGTTCCGCGACGGCCGAGCCGCTGCCGCTCACGGCGACCGCATGAACCCGTTCCTGACCCTCGCGGTGGCGATCGGCGCCGAGATCACCGCGACCCTCGCCCTCAAGGCCGCGGACGGGCTCACCCGCCCGGGCCCGACCCTGCTCGTCGCCCTCGGCTACGGCACCGCCCTGTGGCTGATGTCGACCAGCATGGACATGCTGCCGATCGGGGTCGTCTACGCGATCTGGGCCGGGGTGGGCATGGTCGGTGCGGCGCTCGGCGGCGCACTCCTGTTCGGCGAGCCGGTGACCCCGCTGATGATCTTCGGCATCGGCGTCATCGCGGTCGGTGTCGGCATCCTGGCGGCGCAGGCTCACGCCTGAGAGCGGGTGACGGCGGCCAGCAGCTGCACGGCGCCGTCGATCGCCTCGCGCATCGCGCCCGGGTCCCAGTGCACTCGGGCGAGCACGTAGCCGCCCTCGACGACCGCGATCAGCACGGCCGCGAGCGCGGCGGGCTCGATTCCGGGCAGCAGGCTCCCGGCGGCCCTCGCCTCCTCCAGGCTCGCGCGCAAGGACGCCTGGATGCGACCGAGATAGGCCGCGACCGGCTCGCGCAGGACCGGCTCCTCCATGGCCGCCTCGTTGGCGAGGCGCGCGAGGCGGCAGCCGCGCAGGGCCTGCCGCTCCCGGGTCAGGTAGGCCCGGACGCGGTCGAGGGGAGGGGTGTGGGATGCAAACAGCGCGTCGACCGCCGCGATCTCCTCCTCGGCCATCTCGGCCAGCGCCGCGGCCGCGACCTCCCGCTTGCCGGGGAAGTGATGGTAGAGGCTGCCCTGGCCGGCCCCGCTGCGGTCGAGCACGTCCCGCGGGCTCGTCGCCTCGTAGCCGCGCTCCCAGAGCAGCGCCTTCGTCGCCGCGACGATCGCCTCGCGCTTCGATGATCCCTGCCGCGCCACGCCCGCCTCCTGTCGTCGAAGGGCGGTATGCCGCGGCCGGGCCCGTCAGGCCAGACCGTCAGGCCGTGGCCGCGAGATGGGGCGGGGCCGCGTCGGCGTAGTGCGCGATGCCGTTGCCGAAGGACCAGTTCTCCCGGGCGATCTCGACCAGGGTGACAAACACGTCCTCGGGCCGCACCCCGGCCGCGCCGAGGTTGTCGGCGACCGCCCGGAACAGCGCCTTCTTCTGCGCGACGCTGCGCCCGGTCGAGAGCTGGATCTGCACGATCACCAGCCCGTCGCTGCGGGCGACGCCGAGGTAGCCGGGATCGTAGATCAGGTCGTCGAACCGGCTCGACACGACCTGGAAGCGGTCGTCGGCCGGCACGCCGATGCTCTGGGTGAGGGCGGCGTGGACGGCATCCGCGATGGCGCGCCGCTCCTCGGGCGGGCGCTCGCGCTTCAGGGAGATATGGACCAGTGGCATGGAGAACCTCCGCGGCCGCGATGGCAGCGTGTCCGGTGTAGTGTACCTACTAGTATGTATCAAGCGCGGACGTGCACGTTTCGGGCCT
Organism: Methylobacterium variabile; assembly: GCF_001043975.1. Lineage (GTDB taxonomy): Bacteria > Pseudomonadota > Alphaproteobacteria > Rhizobiales > Beijerinckiaceae > Methylobacterium > Methylobacterium variabile. The sequence continues at coordinate 51,375 of NZ_LABY01000081.1, read as the reverse complement.
TTTGGCGGTTCACCGCTCCAACAGCGCCGCTCCCCATTCCTCGCGCGCCTGCCACCCGTGGCGCACCAGCTCCGGGTCGGCGTGCTCCTCGGCCGGGTAGCCGACGCACAGGTAGGCGATCAGGCGCCAGGCCTCCGGCACGTCGAGGGCCGCCGTCACCTCCCCGGGGCACAGGATCGAGACCCAGCCGACGCCGAGGCCGTGGGCCCGGGCGGCGAGCCAGAAGGTGTGGATGGCGGTGACGGCGGAGTAGCGCAGCATCTCCGGCATGGTGGCGCGGCCGAGGCCGTGGCCGGCGCTCGTCCCCTCGTCGCAGAACACGGCGAGGTGGACCGGGGCCTCGCGCAGGCCGGCGAGCTTAAGGCGCCGGTAGGCGGCGGCCCGGTCGTCGTCGTAGCCGGCGGCGGCCTCGGCGTTGCAGCGCTCGAAGCTCGCGATCACGCCCTGCCGCCGGGCCGGGCCCGCCACCCGCACGAAGCGCCAAGGCTGGCTGTTGCCGACCGAGGGGCTGAGGCAGGCCAGCGCCAGGCACGTCCGGAAGGCATCCTCCGGCACCGGATCGGGGCGGAAGCGCCGCACGTCGCGGCGCCAGGCGACCAGGTCCGCGAAGCGGGCCCTGAAAACCTCCCCGAATTCCGGCGCGGTCATCGCCGGGCTAGGTCCCCGAGCAGGCTCGCCGCCACCGACACCTTCGAGACCGTCAGGCCCGAGGCGGCGATGGCCGCGACCGCCGTGCGGATGCGGGCGAGCGACGCGCCGCGGGCCGCGCTCCAGGCCTCGACCGCGGCCGCGCCCTCGGCCTCGAAGGAGGCGGCCTCGGCGGTCAGCGCCCGGTGGGCGCTGGCGATGCCGGCCACCGCCCGCTCGAGGGCGATGCGGTCGAAGGTGTCGGCCACCGGAACCGCCCGGGCGGCGGTGGACAGGGCGTTGAGGCGGAAGAGGTCGGCGAGCGCGAAGTGGGTCGCGGCGATCGTCTCCGGCGGGCGCCCGGTCGCCTCGGCGACCTGGACGATGTCCGGCGCCGCGCCGAGCTCGCCCAAGGAGGCGAGGCGGCCGGCCAGGGCCTCCGGCACGCCATGGTCGACGAGGGCGCGGATGCGCCGGGCGAGCGCCTCGGCGGCGGCCGGGGGCAGGGCGCCCGGAAGGGCGGCCGACACCGCCGCGATGCCGTCGCGGTAGCGCTGGACCGCGGCCTCGATGCCGCCGGGAGCGGCCTCGCCGTTGCGGATGAACCAGACCATGCGCTGGCGCAGCAGGTCCTGCAGCTCGGCGTAGAGGCCGAGCTGCTGCTCGCCCGCGATCGCGCCGTCGAGCCCGTCGACGGCCTTGTTGAGGTCGATCAGCCCGAAGGCGTCGCGGGTCACCGCGTAGGCGGCGGCGATCGCCGGGGCCTCGGCGCCGGTCTCGTCGGCGAGCCGGCTGACGATGGTCGGCCCGCCGCGGTTGACGATGGCGTTGGCGAGGCTCGTCGCGATGATCTCCCGCCGCAGGCGATGGCCCTGCACCGCGTCGGGGTAGCGGGCGACGAGGACCGGCGGGAACGAGCGCTCGAGCTCCCGGGCGAGGTAGGGGTCGTCCGGCACCGCACTGTCGAGGAGCGCATCCTTGAGCGAGAGCTTGGCGTAGGCGAGCAGCACCGCCAGTTCCGGCCGGGTCAGGCCCTCGCCGCCCTGCGCCCGCTCGGCGAGGGCGGCGTCGGCGGGCAGGAACTCGACGCCGCGGTCGAGGCGCCCCTCGGCCTCCAGCATCTGCATCAGCCGGGCGGCAAAGCCGGTCTCGGCCGCGGCGGAGCGCTGGGCCAGCGACAGGGCGAGGGTCTGGAGCTGGTTGTTGCGCAGCACCAGGTCGGCCACCGCCTCGGTCATGCCGGAGAGAAGCGCGTTGCGGCTCTCCGGGCTCAGGCGGCCGTCGCGCTCGGGGGTCGCCAGCGCGATCTTGATGTTGACCTCGACGTCCGAGGTGTTGACCCCGGCCGAGTTGTCGATCGCGTCGGTATTGAGGCGCACGCCCCGGCGGGCGGCCTCGATCCGGCCGCTCTGGGTCAGGCCCAGATTCGCGCCCTCGCCGACGACCCGGGCGCGCAGCTCCGCGCCGGTGATGCGGATCGCGTCGTTCGCCCGGTCGCCGGCCTCGTCGTCGCTCTCGGAGGTGGCGCGCACGTAGGTGCCGATGCCGCCGAACCACAGGAGGTCGACCGGAGCGCGCAGGATCGCCTGCATCACCTCGGCCGGGGTCGCCTCGGTCCGGTCGAGTCCCAGGCGCGCGCGAACCTGCGGCGACAGCGGCACCGTCTTGGCCTGGCGGGAGAAGACCCCGCCGCCGGCCGAGATCTTCGTGCGGTCGTAATCGGCCCAGGACGAGCGGGGGAGCCCGAACAGGCGCTTGCGCTCGGCGTGCGAGGCGGCCGGGTCGGGATCGGGGTCGAGGAAGATGTCGCGGTGGTCGAAGGCGGCGACGAGCTTGAGGCAGCGCGACAGCAGCATGCCGTTGCCGAACACGTCGCCCGACATGTCGCCGACGCCCGCGACCGTGACCGGCTCGCTCTGGATGTCGACGTCGACCTCGCGGAAGTGGCGCTTGACCGCCTCCCAGGCGCCCCGGGCGGTGATGCCCATCTGCTTGTGGTCGTAGCCCTGGCTGCCGCCAGACGCGAAGGCGTCGCCGAGCCAGTGATGCGCCTCGATCGAGAGGGCGTTGGCGACGTCCGAGAAGGTGGCGGTGCCCTTGTCGGCGGCGACCACCAGGTAGGCGTCGTCCTCGTCGTGCCGCACGGTAGCGGGCGGCGGGACGATAGCGCCGTCGACGATGTTGTCGGTGAGCGCGAGCAGCGTGCGGATGAAGACCCGGTAGCTCTCGGTGCCCTCCTGCATCCAGGCGTGGCGGTCGGAGGGCGGGGGCAGGCGCTTGGGGAAGAAGCCGCCCTTGGCGCCGACCGGCACGATCACGGCGTTCTTGACCTGCTGCGCCTTGACGAGGCCGAGGATCTCGGTGCGGAAATCCTCCGGCCGGTCCGACCAGCGCAGGCCCCCGCGGGCGATGTAGCCGAAGCGTAGGTGCACGCCCTCGACGCGGGGGCTGTAGACGAAGATCTCGAACAGCGGCCGCGGCAGCGGCATGCCGTCGACCTTGGCGCAGCGGAACTTGAACGCGATGGTGTCCGGCGGCAGGCCGTTGCGGCCGATCTGGAAGAAGTTCGTGCGCTGGGCCGCCTCCACCAGGTTGACGAAGCGGCGCAGGATGCGGTCCTCGTCGAGGCTCGTCACCCCCGCGAGGTCGGCCTCGATCTCGGCCCGCACCGCCTCCTGGGCCGCGCCCCGGTCGCCCTCGCGGCGCGGGTCGAAGCGGGCGTAGAACAGCGCGACGAGGCGCCGGGCGAGGTTCGGGTGGCGCGCCAGCGTCGCCGCCAGGTAGTCCTGGCCGTAGCGGATGCGCAATTGGCGCAGGTAGCGGCCGAGCGCCCGCACCAGGGCGACGTCGCGCCAGCCGAGCCCGGCCTCGAGCACCAGGCGGTTGTAGGCGTCGGACTCGGCGAGGTCGCGGGCGAGCGCCAGGAGGGCGGCCTCGACCAGGCCCTCGGCCGCCGCCACGTCGACGGGGCCGCCGGTGGCGCGCTCCAGCACCATGTCGTGCAGCCAGACCCGGGCGCCGGTCCCCTCGGGCTTCAGCCGGTAGGAGCGCTCGTCGATCACCCGGAAGCCGAGATTCTCGAGCACCGGCACCCGCTCGGACAGCGGCAGGGCCTGACCGCGAGAGAAGAGCTTGAGGCCGACCCGCGTCTCGGGATCGCCGGGCCGGCGGAAGAGGTCGACCGCCCGGGGCTGTCCCTCCGAGATCCGCTCCAGGATGGCGATATCCGGCAGGGCCTGGGCGCCCGTGTACATCTCGCGGTAGCCCGCCGGGAAGGCGTCGGCGTAGACGGCGGCGAGCCCGCGGGCGTCGCCGCCGCGGGCCTCGGCGAGGGCCTCGCGCAACGAGTCGGCCCAGGTGCGGGCGAGGTCGACGATGCCGGCCTCGAGCCTCCCCGCGTCGATCTCCTCGGGCGGGGCGCCGGGCGTCGCCACGATGACGTGGAGGCGCGCGAGGGGCCCCTCGGGATAGTCGGGATAGACCGCCGAGAGGCGGCCCCCGAGGGCGTCCGCCAGGTAGGCGCCGATCCGGGCCTGGAGCTGCGCGTCGGTGCGATCCTTCGGCAGGTAGGCGATGAGGGAGATGAAACGGCCGAACTTGTCGGGCCGCGCCAGCACCCGCACCCGCGGCCGGTCGGCGAGGGAGACGATGGCGAGCGCGAAGCGCAGCAGCAGGCCGGGGTCGATCTGAAACAGGTCGTCGCGCGGGTAGGTCTCGAGCACGTGGACGAGGGAGCGCCCGGCATGGCTCGTCGGGTCGAGGCCGGCCCGGTTGAGCACCGCGACGATCTTGCGGCGCAGGTACGGCACCTCCTCGGCCCGGCTCGCATAGGCGCTGCCGGTGAACAGGCCGACGAGGCGCAGCTCGCCCGAGGGCCGGCCCGGATGACCGCCCTCCCGCGTGAACAGCTTGACGCTGATCAGGTCGAGATGCGCCCGCCGGCGCACCCGCGAGCGCAGGCTCGCCTTGGTGACGAGCAGCGCCTCGGGCCCCTCCAGGAAGGCGCGGATCTCCGGCGTCACCGCCACCATGGCGTCGCCGCGCCGCAGCACCTCGACGGCGGGGTCGCGCAGGAGGCCGAGCCCGCTCTCCGGCACGCCGGCGTGATCGGCGCTCCCCTCGTCCCGGTACTCGCGCAGGCCCAGGAGCACGAAGTGCCCGTCCCGCAGCCAGTCGAGGAAGGAAGCGGCCTCGGCCGTCTCCTCCCGCGAGAGCGGCGTCGGCGCGTCGTAGGCCGCGGCCGCGGCAGCGAGGCGGTCGAGCATCGCCTCGTGATCCTCAGCCGCCACGGCGACGTCGGCGTAGACCCGGGTCAGGCTCGCCACGAGCGCCGCGCGGGCCGTCTCGTCGTCGATGCGGTCGAGGTGGACGTGGATGAAGCTCTCGCGGGCCAGGCCCCCGGCCTCGCCGCCGGCTTCCTGCGCCGTGGTCTCGCCGACGACCCGCACCAGGGCGCCGTCGGCGTCGCGCTCGACGCCGAGGATCGGATGGGCGACGAGGCGGGGCTGGTAGCCGCGCTCGACCAGCTCCGCCAGGGTCGAATCGAGCAGGAAGGGCCGATTGGCGTTGACCGCCTCCAGCACCGTGAGGTCGCGCCGGCGCCCGCCCTGCATCACCTCGACGTCGCTCAGGCGCACGGCGCTCACCGTCCGGCCCGGCCGGGCGGCGGCGAGGTGTTTGCGGGCGGCGAGGGCGAGGTCGGCCAGGGCCTCGGGCGGGTAGGCGGTCAGGTCCTCCGGCGCGACCCGGCCGTAGAGGTCGCGGACGAAGCCGCCGGGTCCGCCCCGGTCTTCCGCCCTCGCCGCCGCGGCGGCGATCAGGTCGGTGCGGCTGGCCTTCGCTTCGGGGGTCGCGGTCGCGGTCGAGGGTTCCACGTCTGCTCGTCCTCTGCCGAGGTTGACGGTCGGAGCGGTGGCACAGCGGGTCGGCCCCCGCAACCCCAGCTTCGCGGAAGCCAAGTGCCCGGCCTCGCGTGGCCGGGGTAAACTGCTATAGCTGCCCCGGAAGAACTGGGAGAGCACGGGCATGGCCGGGAGCAGGAAGCGGGCGGCGGCTCAGCCGGAGGTCGGCGAGCGGCCGGCGCCCCAGGAGGCTGAGGGCGCCGTGATGGCCCTCGATCTCGCGCCGTCCCCGGACCTGTCGCCGGAGATGCGGGCCTACTTCGACAAGTGCCGCGAGAAGATCGGCTTCGTGCCGAACGTGCTGCTGGCCTACGCCCACGACAGCGCCAAGCTCGAGGCCTTCGCGGCGCTCTACAACGACCTGATGCTGGCGCCGTCCGGCCTGTCGAAGCTCGAGCGCGAGATGATCGCCGTGGCGGTCTCGAGCGTGAACCGCTGCTACTACTGCCTGACCGCGCACGGGGCGGCGGTGCGCAGCCTGTCGGGCGATCCGGTCCTCGGCGAGATCATGGCGATGAACTACCGCGCCGCCGACCTCTCACCCCGCCACCGCGCCATGCTCGACTTCGCCGTGGCCCTGACCGAGGCGCCCTGGACCATCGAGGAGGAGGACCGGGAGGCCCTGCGCGACGCCGGATTCGGCGAGCGCGACCTCTGGGACATCGCCGCGGTGGCGAGCTTCTTCAACATGTCGAACCGCATGGCCTCCGCCGTCGACATGCGCCCGAACCGGTCCTACCACGGCGACGCTCGGACCCTGCCCGACCTGTCGGAGACCTGAGGCGCCGGTCACCCGGTTGCCGCATTGTCGACCTAGAGCGTCCGCCGACGAAGCGGGGTCCGGTTCGTCGCAGCGGAAATCGGCGTGATCCGGAGAGCCGAGCGTTTGGGCCTCACGCCTGAGCGTGGCCGGAGGCGGGACGGGAGCAATCGATGGCGAACCAGGCGAAATCAGTGCTCGATGTCCAGCTGGACGTGCTCGGCGCGATGATCCTGCGCGACATCCGCACCCGGTTCGGCGGTACGATGTGGGGCTACAGCATTGCCGTCGGATGGCCCTGCGCTCACATCCTGGTCATCACCGGGTTCTACGTGATCCGGCGCATGCCTGTGCCGATCGGTGACAACATCGTGCTGTTCGCCGTCTCTGGGTTGGCTCCCTATATCATTTTCAACTACATGTCCCGAAAGATGATGGAGGGGCCGGCACAGAACAGGCAGTTGATCTATTTTCCTCAGGTCAAGTTCTTCGACGTTGTCATGTCGCGCGCGCTCGTCGAAATTTGTACGAGTGCGCTGAGCATTTCGTTGGTCTTTTTTGTTGCCGTCTGCTTCGGGGCGCAAATTGTCCCCCGAGACTCGTTCGCGTTCTGCGAGAGCATGTTGCTCGCACTCTTCTTCGCATTGTCGATGGGATTCATGAACGTGTTCATCTCTCAGATGTTCCCGCCCTGGAACCTGGGTGTCATCGTTCCTTCGCTCCTTATGTATTTTACCAGCGGAGCGTTCTTCGTCACCGAGTCGATGCCGCAAGCCCTCTACGAGTACGTGCAGTGGAATCCTCTCATGCACATCGTCAAGGTCTGCCGATCGGCCTTCTATCCGAACTACGGTGCGGACGCCTCGGTTCTGTACGTCCTCCTTGTCAGCGGAACGTTGTCGCTGATCGGGCTTCTGGGCATCCGCTTCGTGGTGCCGCGCTTCTTCTGAAAACTGACGACCATGCCAGCGCGGAGTGCCGGGCGAACGTGAGCGGTTTTCCCCGCGCCATGACACTTGCCGTTGCCTCTCGCCGTCGGCCGACCACCCGAGCGGGGGCGGCCTCGGCCGCAGGAATGCAATCGCTCGACGCGAGTTCCATGGCCTCCGCTTCCGCCGGGGCGTGCGGCCCCAAGCTGCGGCTTGTCAGCTTTCCGTGACGATCGGAGAGTGAAGGATGTCGTCCCGGTTGTCATCGACGCATCAGCGCGGTCACCGAGGCGCTGGGTGCGCGGAGGGAAGGGATGTCCTGGCCGGGTCGAGGTTCTGGTCACGCGCGGAAAACCGTAGCCGTCCGTCGCCGCGACTTCCGCTTGCTCAGGAGTGGACCGTCATGCGTGAGGAGCCGGGCGATCGGGGCAAGGCGGCGTCAGCGCCGCCAACCATCCCACGATGATCCATCGCAATAGCAGGAGTTTCGGCGGATTTCCTGCCTCAGGGAGCCTCTGGCTGCTGTACCGCGTGCCAGGGTTATTGCCGCAGTTCTTGCAGGACCATCCGGCTTTCTTCAACGGAAGTAGGATGGTGCGGCCGAGAGGACTCGAACCTCCACTGGTTGCCCAACTAGCACCTCAAGCTAGCGCGTCTACCAATTCCGCCACGGCCGCGGAGAGCGCCGGACATCGAAAACTAGTCCGGACAGATCTGAAACAAAATCAAGAACAACCACAAAGACCATCAAAGGTCCAACGCTTCGGCAACCTCGACCGGTTCGTCGTCTCGATCACCATCGAGCCGCCTTCGCCGGGTTCGGTCTCCATTCTACCCTTCGCGGAGAGAATGGTGCGGCCGAGAGGACTCGAACCTCCACTGGTTGCCCAACTAGCACCTCAAGCTAGCGCGTCTACCAATTCCGCCACGGCCGCGGAGCGCTTCGTCTCGCCGGAAACGGCGGGGCGGGGGTGAGACCCGTCCGAAGCGAGGCTGCGAATACCAGCCCCCTTCCGGGGACGCAAGCGCCCCGATGCGGATCTGGCAAACATTCTCGTCAGAGGGCATCCGACAGGGTGGTGAGCAGGGAGGCGGCGCCGTCGCCGATGCGGATGCCGGGCTCGCGCACGACCTCGGCCTTGCGGATCAGCTCGGTCACCTCCACGGAGATGCGGTTGCCCGTGACCACGATCTGGCCGCGGGCGATCGGGTGGTTGTTGGCGAGGATCTCGACCATATCGGTGTCGGTGGATTCGAGCTCGATCACCGCGCCGCGGCCCATGCGCAGCAGCATGTGGATCGGCATCCGGGTCCGCCCGAGCACGACCGCGAGGTCAACCTTGAGAATGTCGAGGACCGCCAACGGACGCACCCACCCTGACCAAGAACCGATGCGCGAAGTTTCCGATCTTATGGTGAAGCCTTGGTAAACGTCCGGCTCGAGACCGCCCCGGGTTCCCTCCTGCCCCGGCTCGGGAGCCCTCCCGTCGAGTGGGTGGTGCGCGACGCGCTCCTCGACTATCACGAGGCCGAGGCGGCGATGGAGGCGCGGGCCGCGTCCATCGCGGAGGGCCGCGCCCTCGAGCGGGTCTGGCTCGTCGAGCATCCGCCGCTCTACACCGCCGGCACCTCGGCGAAGGCGGCCGACCTCGTGGCGCCGGAGCGCTTCCCGGTCCACCGCACCGGCCGGGGCGGGCAGTACACCTATCACGGCCCCGGGCAGCGCGTGGCCTACGTGATGCTCGACCTCAACCGGCGGCGGCCGGACCTGCGCGCCTACGTGGCGGCGCTCGAGGCCTGGCTGATCGCGACCCTCGAGGCGTACACGGTGCGGGGCGAGCGCCGGGAGGATCGGGTCGGCGTCTGGGTGCGCCGGCCGGAGAAGGGGCCGGGCGTCGAGGACAAGATCGCGGCGATCGGCATCCGGGTGCGGCGCTGGGTGACGTTCCACGGCGTCAGCCTGAACGTCGAGCCGGACCTGTCGCACTTCTCCGGCATCGTGCCCTGCGGCGTGCGCGAGCACGGCGTCACCAGCCTGGTCGATCTCGGCCGCCCGGTGACCCTGCCCGAGGTCGACGCGGTTCTGCGGGCCCGCTTCGAGGCGATCTTCGGGCCGACGGTCCTCGTCGACGACGATGGCCGCGGCGTGGTTTCCACGCCGCCCGGACTTGCTCTAGAGTGACGGACCAGACCGCGGAGACAGCCCGGCCGCCGCGGGGCGAGCGGTCCTGGCCCGCCCCACCACGGAGGCCCGCCCGTGCCGGATGTCCTCGCGCCGGCGCCCGCTGCTGAGACGCCGGAGGATGCCGGAGCCCTGTGCGCCGCGCTGGCGGCCGCGCCGCTGCCGTCCCTGCTGGTCGCGTCCGGCCCCGAGGGCGACGTGCGCTTCGCCAACCCGGCCGCCGGAGCCCTCCTCGGGGACGGCCTGCCTGCCGTCGCGGCTCTCGCCGCCGATGGCGAGGCGGAGGCGACCCTGCGCGCCCTCCTGGCCTCGGGCGGGCCGGCGAGCGCCGAGGCGCTGCTGCGCCGGCCCGACGGCGCGACGCTCTGGGCGGTGCTTCACCTCTCGCCGGTGCGGGAGCCCGGGGCCGACCGCCTGGTCCAGATCGTCGAGACCTCCCGTTGCCGCGACCTCGAGGCGGCGCTCGGCCTGGCGCAGCGGCGGGAGGCCCTGGGCCAGCTCACCAACGGCGTCGCGCACGAGTTCAACAACCTGCTCCAGATCCTGGTCGGCTACGTCGACGGCCTGCGGCGGCGGCTCGGCGAGCATCCGGACGCGTTCGTCCAGCGGGCGCTGAGCCGCTCGACCGACGCGGCCGAGCGCGCCTCCTCCCTCACCCGCCACCTCCTGGCCTTCTCCCGCAAGCACCGGCCGGAGCCCCGGGCGGTCGACCTCAACGGGCTGCTGGGTGCCTTCCGGGACCGGGCGACGGGCCTGCTCGGCCCCGCGATCGCCCTCGACCTCGATCTCGCCGAGGACCTGTGGATCGCCTGCATCGATCCGGTCCAGACCGAGTTGATCCTCCAGATCCTGCTGCGCAACGCTGGCGAGGCGATGCCGGCGGGCGGGCGCGTCGCGATCGCGACCCGCAACCACGGCGGCGAGGGCGTGGCGGTCGACGGGGCCGCGGGCCGTACCGTCGAGCTCAGCGTCTCGGATACCGGCAGCGGGATGACGCCAGAGGTGCTGGCCCGGGCGCTCGAGCCGTTCTTCACCACGCGCGAGCCTGGCCGCGGCACCGGCCTCGCCATCCTCAATGCCCTGGTCAAGCGCCAGGGGGGCGCCGTCGCCCTGCGCAGCAGCCCCGGCGAGGGCACCCGCGTGCGCCTCACCTTCCCGGCGGCCGAGGCGCCGCGGGTGCGCCCGTCACGAAGTGCCGCCCTCCGATAATCCCTGTCATCTCAAAAATTTCCCGCTTGGCAGACCCTTCTCCGATCGGTGAATCTTCGCCGCGTATAGTTACGACCCGGAAGGCATCCGACGCGATGCCTCTCTTCTACTGCGCCACCCGTGCCCCCATATGTGCGTAAGGGGGGAACGGACGCCCCTCACTGGTGATTGCACGAGGCGATACGAACCGATGATGACCACCTTCACCCGCGGCCGCCGGACGGCGGTGGCCTTCGGCCTGGCGGCCTTGATGGCCGTGGCGGCGACGGCCGGCGAGGCGCGTCCCGGCAGCGGCTCCTCGATGGGATCGCGCGGCTCCCGCACCTACTCGTCGCCGGCCCCGACCACGACCGCTCCCGGTGCCCCGGCGCCGATGCAGCGCTCGATGACGCAGCCCGGCTCGCAGATGGGGGCGCCCGCGGCGCCGCAGCGCCGCTTCGGCGGCGGCTTCTTCGCTGGCCTGCTCGGTGCCGGCCTGCTCGGCGCGCTGATCGGCGGCGGCTTCTTCGGCGGCCTCGGCGGCATCGCGTCGTTCCTCGGCCTGCTGCTTCAGGTCGGCCTGTTGATCGGCGTGGTCCTGCTGGTCGTGCGCTTCTTCCGCCGCCGCCAGGCCCAGCCGGCGATGGCGGGGGCCTACAACCGCAGCGGCCCGGCCGCCGGTCCCGGCGGTCCCCTCGGTGGCCTGGGCGGCGGCCTGGGTGGTCTCGGTGCCGGCCTCGGCGGCGGCGCGGCCGCGCCCGCCCGTCCGGCCCAGCGCGACGAGGTCGGCATCGGCCCGCAGGACTTCGACGCCTTCGAGCGTACCCTGACCCAGGTCCAGCTCGCCTACGGCGCCGAGGACGTCGCCACCCTGCGCCGCCTCACTACGCCGGAGATGGCCGGCTACTTCACCGAGGAGCTGAAGGCCAACGCGTCCCGCGGCCTGGTCAACCGGATCGCCGACGTGAAGCTGCAGCAGGGCGACCTCGCCGAGTCCTGGCGCGAGGGCCCGGTCGACTACGCCACCGTGGCGATGCGCTACACCCTGCGCGACGCGCTGATCGAGCGCGCCAGCGGCCGGGTCGTCGAGACCAACCCGCCCGAGGCGACGGAGGTCTGGACCTTCCTGCGCCAGCGCGGCGGCCAGTGGGTGGTCTCGGCCATCCAGCAGAGCCGCTGACGCCCGCATCGCGGAAGAGAGACGCTCTCTCCGCACCCTTCGCGAAGCCCCCGATCCCGCCCGGATCGGGGGCTTCGTCGTTCTCATACCAACGGTCATTGGGGATGACCGTCGGTTCCGGTCTCGAATTTTCACCAAGCCCCTGGCTTGGTGTCGGAAATTACAAATGGATCAACGGCCCCGTCGATCTCGGGCACGCCCGAGATCGAAATCGATGCGTCAGCATCCTGGGCCTTGGAGTATCAGAGGGCCTGCGCCATCGCCACGAACCCCGCGACCGGCACCTCCTCGGCCCGGGCCGTCTCGGCAACGCCGGCGGCGGCGAGCAGGCGGCCCGGGTCCGGCGTCGCGGCCTTGAGGCTCTGGCGCAGCATCTTGCGCCGCTGGCCGAACGCCGCACCGGTCACCGCCTCGAGTGCGCGGACCCGGCAGGGCAGGGGCTCGGGCCGCGGCACCAGCCGCACGACGCTCGAGGTGACTTTCGGGGGCGGCACGAAGGCCGAGGGCGGAACGTCGAACAGGATCTGGCTCGTCGTGCGCCAGCCGCACAGCACGCCGAGGCGACCGTAATTCGCCCGGTCGCCCTCGTCGGCGACGATGCGCTCCGCCACCTCGCGCTGGAACATCAGGGTGAGCGAGTCCCACCAGGGCGGCCAGGCCTCCGGCGTGAGCCAGCCGGTGAGGAGCTGCGTGCCGACGTTGTAGGGGAGGTTGGCGACGATGCGGGCCGGCCCCTCGCCCACCAGCGGACGCGGGTCGAAGGAGAGGGCGTCGGCCTCCACCACCTCCAGGCGGCCGGGATAATGCGCGGCGATCTCGGCGAGCGCCGGCAGGGCGCGGGGGTCGCGCTCGATGGCGATCACCCGCGCGGCGCCGTGCATGAGGAGCGCCCGGGTCAGGCCGCCGGGGCCGGGGCCGACCTCCACCACCGTCACGCCCTCGAGCGGCCCGGCCGACCGCGCGATCCGCCCGGTGAGGTTCAGGTCGAACAGGAAGTTCTGGCCCAGCGAGCGGCGGGGCATGAGGTCGTGCGCCCGCACCACCTCCCGCAAGGGCGGCAATCCGTCCGGCGCGCTCATGCGCCCGCCCCGGCCGACGCCCGGGTCAGCCGGCCGGCGAGCTTCAGGGCGGCGATCAGGCTGTCGGGCTTGGCCAGACCCCGGCCGGCGATGTCGAAGGCGGTGCCGTGGTCCGGCGAGGTGCGCAGGAACGGCAGCCCGAGGGTCACGTTCACGCCCTCGTCGAAGGCCAGCGTCTTGATCGGGATCAGGGCCTGGTCATGGGTCGGGGCGAGCGCGACGTCGTAGGCGGCCCGGGCCCGGGCATGGAACAGCGTGTCGGCCGGGTGCGGGCCGGTGATGGCGATGCCCTCGGCCCGCAGCCGCGCCACGGCCGGGGCCAGCACGTCGCGGTCCTCGGTGCCCATGGTGCCGGCCTCGCCCGCATGCGGGTTGAGCCCGGCGAGCACGAGGCGCGGGGCGGGGAGGCCGAAGCGGGACCGCATGTCGCGGTCGACGATGCGGGCGGTCTCGATCACGAGCTCGGCGGTGAGCAGCTCCGGCACCCGGCGCAACGCCACGTGGATCGTCACCGGCACCACGGCCAGGGCCTCGGACCAGAGCAGCATCACGGGCGTCGGGGCGGGTCCGCCGGGCTCCGCCGCGAGGGCCGCCAGGTACTCGGTGTGGCCGGGATGCCGGAAGCCCGCCGCGTAGAGGACGTGCTTGGCGATCGGGTTGGTGACGAGGGCGGGCGCGCGGCCCGCCCGCACCAGCCGCACCGCCTCGTCGATCGAGGCCAGGGTGCCGGCGGCGCTCGCCGGATCGGGCCGGCCGGGCTCCGCCGCCACGGTGAGCCCGCCCGGCAGCCGCACCACCGGGAGGGCGCGTCCGAAAGCCTCCGCGGCGGCCTCCGGCGTCACCTCGGCCAGCGGCACCGCGAGGCCGAGCCGGGCCGCGATCCGCCCGAGGAAGTCCGGGTCGCCGATGACGAAGAACGGCGCCAGGCCGTGCTCTTCCCGGGCCAGCCAGGCCCGCAGGGTGATCTCCGGGCCGATCCCGGCCGGATCGCCCTGGGTCAGCGCGAGGGCTGTGGTCATCGCGGATCCCGTCCGTGGTTGCGCGTCGCCGCGCCATGGCATCCCGGCTCCCGCCGGGCAAGCGCCCGGGATCTGGAGCCCTGGTCGCCCGCGGCCCGTCACCGGGCCGTGGCGATGCCGTCCGCGGTCGTGGTGGTGCTCACGTTCTGGCGGATGTTCGCCTCGCCGAGGGTGCGCAGCTCCAGCCGGAGCAGGAAGGTCTGGTTGCGCTCGCGCAGGCCCGTCGCCGTCTCGATCGGCGAGGAGAGATAGTTCAGCGAGATCGTCGTGCACTCGTCCCGGTAGCCGAAGCCGAAGCCCGAGGCCGAGACGTAGAACTTGTCCGGCCTGTCGTAGACCGGCGCGGTGCCGACCGGGTTGAGGAAGTAGGACTGCGCCGCCGAGGCGTAGAACTCGCGCACCTGCAGGTAGTGCGAGAGGTCGAACAGCACCGAGCCGGTGACGAACCAGTTCGGCGTGATGTTGTAGAGGGCGGTGGCCTGCAGGCCCTCGCGGCGGCGCTCATAGCCGAGTTCGGGTTGCGCCTCGTAGCGGGCGTAGAGCAGCGAGGTCTCGAGCGGCAGGAACGGCGCGAACTTCGCCGTCACGCCGGTCTCCAGGCGCTTGAGCGCGAAGGTGGCGTTGTCGAAGCGGGCCCGGGTGATGAAGCTGATGTTCTGGTTCGGCGAGACCTGGAAGCGCGAGACGAAGTCCGAGCGGGTGGTCTCGAGACCCGAATCGCGGCCGACATTGGCGATGTCGCCGCGGCGGAACGAGTTGACCCCGGCGAGCGCGATCGACTCGCCGAACATCGCGTTCATGTAGAACCCGTTGCGGCCGGTGATCGAGTACTCGGCCCCGAGATTGGCGCGCACGCCGCCCTCGACCCGGTCGTAGCCGGAGAACTTGTCCCACTGGAACAGCGAGGTGTCGTCGAAGACGAGGCTCTGGGCGTCCTCGTTCGGCAGCCGGCCGATATGGGTCTCGCTCGGCCGGGCGATCACCTGGGCGACCGGCGAGATGGTGTGGACGCCGAGCGGCCCGAAATCCGCGACGAACGGGTAGCGGTACTCGAGCCCGACCGCCGGCATGATCCGGCCCGAGAAGTCGGTGTCGGGCGAGAACAGGTTGGTGATCTCGGAATTCTGGAAGCCGGTGCGGCTCGGGTCGACGTAGAAGGCGTCCCCCCGCAGGTAGGCGAAGGGCTGCCAGCGCTGGCCGAACTCGTCCGTGAAGGTGCGCCGCCACGACAGCTGCGCGGTCGCCCGGGTGTTGTAGCCAGCGAGCCCGTTGACGACGCACTGCCCGCGCTCGAACACCGTGCAGGTGCTGTAGAGCGGGAAGGTGATGCCGTTGACGCTCGGGCTCAGCAGGTAGGTGCGGGTGCGCGGGATCTCCTGATACTGGGTCGCGTCCCGGGTCAGGTTCTGGAAGTTGAACTGGAACCGCACCTCGCCGCCGAGCGGCTCCGGCCCGTCCCGGCGCTTGTCGTAGTCGATCACCGGCGCGACGATCGGCTGCTGCTTCTGCCAGTCGAAGGTCGACAGGCCCTTGAAGTAGTAGCCCCGCGCCTCGAACCACGAGCGGTCGCCCTGGCCGATCAGGTAGGCGGTGGAGATCGCCTCGCGGAAGTAGTCCGTGCTGATCGTCTGGTTGCGGATGCGGTAGTTGTCGAGGAACCACTTGTCGGTGACGCCGACGACGTCCCACCCCGCGCGCCACTGCTGGCCGAGATAGAAGTGGCCGCTGGACTCGATCGAGCCGCGGAAGTCGCGGTCGCCGGAGCCGAGGGGGCCGGGCAGGAAGACGCTCGGCGTCGACTGGAAGATGCCGCTGACCCGGACGTTGTAGAAGCCGTTGGCCAGGCGCTGGCGCCACTCGGCCTGGCCGAGCACGCCCTGCTTCGACAGGAAGGTCGGCTCCACCGTCAGGTCGTAGTCCGGCGCGATGTTCCAGAAGAACGGCGTGCCGATGCCGTAGCCGAGCACGTTCGAGGACACGAAGTGCGGCGCCAGGAAGCCGGTGTCGCGCCGCACCGTCGGGTCCGGCGAGTAGAAGTAGGGCAGGTACGCCACCGGCACGCCAGCGATCTCGAGGGTCGAATCCTCGTAGTAGATCCGGCGCTCCTCGTTGTTGTGGATGATCCGTGCCGACCTCACCTGCCAGAGCGGCGGCCGCTCCGGGTTGTCCTTGCACGGCTCGCAGGCCGTGTAGGTGCCGTACTCGAAGGTCGTGGTCTGGCCCTCGATGCGCTCCGCCCGCGGGGCGGAGAAGCGCACCCGGGCCGGGCGGCCGCGCTGCTCGATGGTCTGCTGGATCCGCAGCGAGTCGATGAAGCCGGACTTGAAGTCGTCGGTCAGCTCCATCCGGTCGCCGGTCACCACCGCGCCGGTCTCGTCGGTCAGGCGGACGTTGCCCTCGGCGAAGACCCGGCCGGTGTTGCGGTCGTAGCGCACGCGGTCGGCCAACAGGGTGCGCGGGCCGTAATGCAGCTCGGCGTTGCCCACGGCCGAGACCGTGTTGCGGTCGTTGTCGTAGACGAGCTCCTTGGCCTCGACGAGCAGCCGCTCGTTGCCGCCGCCCTTCGACGAGCCGGCCGCCAGGCGGTCGTTGAGGGTGCCCTGCGCGTGCGCCGGCAGGCTCGCGCCTGCCGTGACGGCAGCGGCCAGCAGGACCGTCAGGGACCCGGTGACCGCGACGCCCGCGGCCCTACGCACGACTCGACCCATCCCCGCACCCACTGTGCCCGCGTCGTTCCGCCGGAGGTCGGGCATCAGCCGTCCTCCAGGTGCAGAAGCGCGAGCGTTCCGAGGAGACTCCCTACCACGGCCGGGAACCAGGCCGCCACCGGAGCCGCAACTAATCCAGAGGCGCCGAGGCCCTCCATCACCTGCCGCGCCACATAGAGGACGAAGCCCGCCGCGACGCCGCCGAGCACCATCTTGCCGATCCCACCAAAGCGGAAGAACCTTAATGAAACCGATGCGGCCACCAGCACCATCGCCAGGAACAGCACCGGCCGCGCCATCAGCACGTCGTACTGCAGCCGGTAGCGCGTGGCGTCGAGTCCCGCCCGCTCGGTCCGGGCGATCGTCTCGGTGAGTTGCCAGAATGGCACGGATTCCGGCGGGGTGAAGCGCTGACGCACCTGCGAGGGGTCGAGGGTCGAGGCAATCAGGTAGGTGTCGTAGCTCTGCGGCTCGGAATCCATCGCCTGGACCCGCACGTCCTGCAGCTCCCAGTAGCCGTCGTGCAGGGTGGCCCGGGCGGCCTGCATCTCCTGGGTGAAGGCACCGGACTCGTCGAAGGTGAAGACCGCGACGCCCGCGAGGGTGGTGGTGCCCTCCACCGCGGTCTCGGCCCGGATGATCGCCTGGCCGTCGATGCTGCGCTGGCGGATCCACAGGTCCTTGCCGGAGGCGGCCTTGGTCGAGCGGGCGAAGATCTTGGCTTCGATCTCGGTGGAGCGCTGCTTCAGCTCGGCCGAGACCGGGTTGTAGACCCCGACCGTGAAGGCGCCGATGCCCAGCGCCACCAGGGCGCCGGGCTGCAGGAACTGCCAGGCCGAGATGCCGGCGGCCCGCGCCACCACCAGCTCAAGCTTGCGGCTGAGCTGGAGCAGCGCCGCCATGGCGCCGAACAGGATCGCGAAGGGCAGCACCTGCTCGGCCACCGCCGGGGTGCGGAAGAGGGCGAGGCGCGCCATCACGGCGGCCGAGGCGCCCTCGGCGTCGCCGGCCCGGCGCATCAGCTCGACGAAGTCGAGGGTGTAGACGAGGGCGAAGACCGTGAGGAAGACCCCCAGGATCATGCGCAGGAAGCGGGCCGCCAGGTAGCGGCCGAGGGTGGCGCCGATCAGCATCAGGCTCAACCCGCCCGCATCCGGAACGACCGGAGCGGGAGCGCGGCCGAGAGGCGGCGCAGCCGCAAGCCCACGCCGGCGTTGAAGGCCCGCACCCGGTTGCCCTGATAGGCGACGAGGAGCGACAGCCCGATGGCGATGAGCGGGGCGGCGTAGACCGCCGTCACGGCGGCCTGGCTGCGCACGGTCGCGCTCGCGGCGGCGAAGCCCGCGATGCGCAAGCCCACCACGGCGGCGATCGCGCCCGCGACGGCGAGGCCCCGGCCCTGGCGGGTGGTGCGGGGGTCGCCGAGGGCCGCGAAGGCGATGAGGCCCAAGGCCAGCGGGTAGAGCCAGGAGGACAGCCGGTCGTGCAGCTCGGCCCGGAAGCGGCCCTTGGTGAGCTTGTAGTAGGTCTCGTCCGGGTTCGGGAACATCAGCTGCACGGTCGAGCGCTCCCGCGGCTTGTAGACCGTGTCGGCGTCCGGCGGCGTGAAGGCCGCGAGGTCGACGGCGTAGCGCTGGAAGGTGATGATCGAGGCGTCGCGGCTGTTCGGCTGCTGGCGGTGGATGCTGCCCTTCTCGAGCACCAGGTAGGTCTGGCCGTCGAGGTCGACCGCCTGGCCGCGCTCGGCGAGGTAGACCACCGTGCGCCCGGCCTCGCGCCGGTCCTGCATGAAGATGCCGAGCAGCGCCCCGTTCGGCGCCCGCTCGCGGAAGTGGAAGGTGATGCCGCTGTCGAGGCTGGTGAACTGCCCCTCCTTGACCACGTTGGCGATGAAGTCGCCGCGCACGCGGGTGAGCACGTCGCGCAGCTCCTGGAAGCTCGACGGCATCACCTGGATGGTCAGGAAGGCGATGGCGGCGCTGACGACGAGGGCGAGCGTCAGGAAAGGCCGCATCAGGTGGCGCGGCGACATCCCGGCGGCGCTCATCACGATCAGCTCGGAATCGCCGTTGAGCTTGTTGAGGGCGTAGACCACCGCGATGAACAGGGCGACCGGCGCGATCACCGTGATCAGCGTCGGCAGCGACAGGCCGGTGATCAGGAAGAAGATCAGCAGCGTCTGGCCCTTGGCGGTGATCAGGTCGAGCTCGCGCAGGGCCTGCGTCACCCAGATCACGCCCGTCAGCCCGATCAGGCACGACAGGAAGGCCCCGAGGGCGATGCGGAAGATGTATCGTTCGATCTGCTTCATCGGACGGATGCGGTCGGGCCCCCTTCCGCTCGATGCTGGTTAGGCGCCCCCCGCCGGCCGCACAAGCACCGCACGTCCTCAAGCGCCCGAAGTGCGGCCTTTTGCGGGCGGCCGCGCCTCTGCGGCAACAGCGGCCCGGCCGCGGCGGCGCGAGCCCCCCGCCGCCGCAGCGCGCAGCCGTGGCGGCGCGGTCCTGCGGCCACACCCGGTCGCGTTGCGTTCTGCGGTCCGGCCGCTACACAGGAACGACGCGGCGCCGAGAAGACGCGCGATCAATCAACGGACGGGACGAAAGCAGCGCCATGGCGGACGGCATCAGCATCGAGATCGAATCCCTCGCCACGGGCGGCGCGCCGGCGAAGCCCGGCGGGAGCGGCGGCGACCTCGTGCTGTTCGTCGGCGAGGATCTCGCCCTGTCGCCCCGGGCCGCCGAGATCGCCGGCCCTGGCGCCGCCGATCTCGTCGCCCGCGCCGCCGGCGTCGAGCGCTTCAAGGGCAAGGCCTTGAGCGCCCTCGTCCTCACCGCGCCGTCGGGTCTCTCGGCCGAGCGCCTGGTGGTGATCGGGACCGGCGCGGATGAGGCGGCCGGGCGCGACTGGGCGACGCTCGGCGGCTTCACCGCCGGCAAGCTCGGCAGCCGGTCGGCCACGGTGGTGCTCGAATGGCCCGGCACCGCGCCGGGTCCCGACGAGGTCGCGGCCTTCTCCCTCGGCGCGCGGCTGCGCGCCTACAAGTTCGACCGCTACAAGAGCAAGAAGGCGGCCGAGGGCGAGGAGAGCGGCGGGGGAGGGCGCCTGACCCTGCTGGTGCCGGAGAATGCCGGGCTGAAGAAGGCCGTGCGCGGCGCGGAAGGGCTGGCCGAGGGCGTGATCCTCGCCCGCGAGCTCGTCAACGAGCCGCCGAACGTCCTCGATCCGGAGGAGTTCGCCCGCCGCGCCGAGGCGCTGGAGAAGCTCGGCGTCGAGATCGAGGTCCTCGACGAGAAGGACATGAAGAAGCTCGGCATGCGGGCGCTCCTCGCCGTCGCGCAGGGCTCGGCCAAGGAGGCCCGGGTCGTCATCATGCGCTGGAACGGCGGCGAGGACCCGGCCGAGGCGCCGGTGGCCTTCATCGGCAAGGGCGTGTGCTTCGATTCCGGCGGCATCTCCATCAAGGGGAGCGGCGGCATGGAGGACATGAAGGGCGACATGGCGGGCGCCGCCTGCGTGGTCGGCCTGATGCACGCGCTGGCCAGCCGCAAGGCCAAGGTGAACGCGCTCGGCGCCATCGGCCTCGTCGAGAACATGCCCGACGGCAAGGCCCAGCGCCCCGGCGACATCGTGACCTCGCTGTCGGGGCAGACGATCGAGATCATCAACACCGACGCCGAGGGGCGCCTGGTGCTCGCCGACGTGCTCTGGCACGTGCAGCAGACCTACAAGCCGCGGTTCATGATCGACCTCGCGACCCTGACGGGCGCGATCCTGGTGGCGCTCGGCCAGGAATTCGCCGGCATGTTCTCGAACAACGACGAGCTGGCGCAGCGGCTCTCGGCCGCCGGCGAGGCCACCGGCGAGCGGGTCTGGCGGATGCCGCTCACCCCCGGCTTCGACAAGCTGATCGAATCGAAGTTCGCCGACATGAAGAACACCGGCGGCCGCCACGGCGGCTCGGCCACGGCGGCGCAGTTCCTCAAGCGCTACGTCAACGACGTGCCGTGGATCCACCTCGACATCGCCGGCGTCGGGATGAGCGCGCCGGCGACCGAGGTCAACCGCTCCTGGGGCTCGGGCTGGGGCGTGCGGCTCCTCGACCGGCTCGTGCGCGACCACTACGAGGCGTGAGCACGACGGCCGGCGCCCTCGTCGGCGCCGCTCCCGTGGCCCCCGGCCGATCCGGGCGCCTCGCCGCCCTGGTGCCCCTCGGGGCGGCGGTCGCCGTGGTGGCCCTCGCTGCCGCCGCGGGCACGACGCAGGCGACGCTCGCCGCGGCGGGGCTCGACGCGTGGTCCTACGGCTTCTTCGCCGACCGCTACCCGCTGTTCTTCGCCGCCATTGCCTACGGGGTCGCGCGGGCGGCGCTGCTGCCGCTCGCCGCGCGGCGCTGGCGCGGCTGGCTCGGTGCGGTCCTCGGCATCGCCCTGGTGCTCGCCCTGTCGCTGCACCCGACCTATGGCGGTCTCGTGCTGCGGGCCGGCTTCTCGGTCGGCGGCGTCGCCTTCCTGTCCGGCCAGCCGATGGGGGTGGCGCAGGTTCTCGGGGCGGCGGCGGCGGCATTCCTGCTCGGCGGTGCCCTCGGCCTTTCCGCCCTCGTCGCCCGCGGCCTGCCGCACCGGGGTGACCGATGGCGTGCCCTCGGCCCGGCGGTCCTGCGCTACCTCGCGCTCGCCTGGGCCCTCTTCGTGCTCGCGGCGGCGCGGGATCTCGGGCTGTCGGGCTTCCCGCGTCTGCCGCTCTCCGGCGAGCAGGCGGCCCTGGCGCTCGGCCTCGTCCTCGCGGCTTTCCTGCCCCATGCGGCCTTCAGCCTGGCTGGCTCCCGCGCGTCGGTTGAAACGGCCCGGGCGAGACGCTAACCGGAAGGAAAGCCGGAGCCCGACGAGGCATCCGGCACCGGGGAGGGTGTGAGGTAATGGGCGAGGGGTCGAGCGCGATGGAACCGAACACCCCGCCGCGGCCCTGGCTCGCCGCCTACCCGGCCGGCGTCCCGGCGGAGATCGAAGCCGACCGCCTCGGTACCCTGGTCGAGCTGATCGAGACCAGCACCCGCCGCTTCGCCGACCGCCCGGCAGTGACCTGCTTCGGCGTGTCCCTGACCTTCGCGGACCTGCGCCGCGAGGGCGAGGCGGTGGCGGCCTGGCTGCGGGGGCAGGGCATCGCCAAGGGCGACCGGGTCGCCATCATGATGCCCAACGTGCCGGCCTTCCCCATCGTGCTCGTCGGCGCGCTGCTCGCCGGCGCCACGGTCGTCAACGTCAACCCGCTCTACACCCCCCGCGAGCTGATCCATCAGCTGCGCGACGCCGGGGCCCGGGTGCTGTTCGTGCTGGAGAATTTCGGCCGCACGGTCGCGGACGCCCTGCCAGAGCTGCCCGGCCTCGAGCGGGTGGTGGTGGCCGGCGCCGGCGACGGGCTCGGGCTGAAAGGGTCCCTCGTCACCCTGGCGGCGCGCCACCTCAAGAAGGCGGTGCCGCCCTTCGCCCTGCCGCCCGAGCGCCGGACGGCCTTCAAGGCGGTGCTCGCGGCCGGGCGGCGGGCGACCTTCCGGCCGGTCGCGGTCGGTCCCGACGACCTCGCCTTCCTGCAATATACCGGCGGCACCACCGGCGTGTCGAAGGGGGCGATGCTCACCCACCGCAACGTCGCGGCCAATGTCGAGCAGAGCCGGGTGTGGTTCGGCATGCGCGACGACGAGGGGCCCGGCCGGGTGATGGTGACGGCCCTGCCGCTCTACCACATCTTCGCGCTGACCTGCTGCTTCTTCTTCATGCTGCGCCTCGGCGCCTGCTGCCTGCTGGTGCCGAACCCGCGCGACATCGCCGGCTTCGTGGCCCTGCTGCGCAAGCACCGCTTCACCAACCTGTCGGGCGTCAACACCCTGTTCAACGCCCTGCTCAACCACCCCGACATCGGCAAGGTCGACTGGTCGCGGCTCGACTACGCCATCGCCGGCGGTATGGCGATGCAGGCGCCGGTGGCCCGGCGCTGGAAGGCCGTCACCGGCCGGCCGGTGATCGAGGGCTACGGCCTGTCCGAGACCGCCCCGGTCGTGGCCGTGAACCCGCCGACCCTGCACGACTGGTCCGGCACCATCGGCTACCCGGTGCCCTCGACGGAGGTCTGCATCCGCGACGACGCCGGCGCGATCCTGCCGCCGGGCCAGCCCGGCGAGCTCTGCGTCCGCGGCCCGCAGGTGATGGCCGGCTACTGGGGCCGGCCCGACGAGACCGAGCGGGCGATGACCCCGGACGGCTTCTTCCGCACCGGCGACGTGGCGCTGATCGAGCCTGACGGGCAGGTCCGCATCGTCGACCGGATGAAGGACATGATCCTGGTCTCCGGCTTCAACGTCTATCCGAACGAGGTCGAGGACGTGCTCGCCGCGCATCCGGGGGTGCTCGAGGTGGCGGTGGTCGGCGAGCCCTCGGGGGAGACCGGCGAGAGCGTCGTCGCCCACGTGGTCCGCCGCGATCCCGACCTGACCGCGGAGGCGCTGCGCACCCACGCCCGCGCCGCGCTCACCGCCTACAAGGTCCCCCGCCGCTACGTATTCCGCGACAGCCTGCCGAAGACCAATGTCGGCAAGGTGCTGCGCCGGGCGCTGCGGGAGGGGGAGACGATCGGATAGCGTGCCGCTCCTGAACCCTCCCCCGCAGAGGGGGGAGGGGTGATCCGAGCCTCACCTTGAGCCGGTCGTCGGGATTCTCACACCACCGTGATTCCCATCTCCTCCGTCTGCGAGAACCCGTTGTCCCCCGTCCAGGTGAAGCGCAGGGTCCCGGTCTTCGTCGCCACGGTGGTGAAGGTGAGGTACGGGTTGGCGGCGCTCGCCGGCGACAGCTCGGCGCGAAACACCTCCTCGCCGTCGTAAGTACAGACGAAGTCGGTGATGATGTTGCGCGGGATCAGGCGGCCGTCCGGGCCGGGGCGATAGCCGGTCTCCATCGGGTGCGAGATCAGGGTCTTGATCTCGATCACCGCGCCGGCCTTGGCGGTCTTCGGCAGGTTGATGAGGGCGCGGGCCACGGCTATCCCTCCACGCAGGCGGCGAGGGTCACGATCGCGTCGGCGGTGGCGGACCAGAAGGTGCCGTCGCGCATCTCCGCGATGGCGGTGATGGTCTGGGAATCGGCGAGCCGGATCCGGGTGCTGACCGCTGCGCGCCCGGCCCGGGGACCGAGATGCAGCGTCACCACGTGGGGCTGCGGGTTCTTGTCGTTGAACACCGCGATGCGGCGGACGTGGTCGGCCTCTGTCATCGGGCTCTCGACGGTGATCGCGAGCGGCACCGTGTTGCCGTTCTCGACCAGCGGCGGCATGTCGAGCCGGATCCGGCCGGTCTCGACCGGGGCGCCCCCGGTGAAGCGCCGGATCGCCTCCACGGTCGCCTCCCGGGTCGGCCGGACGATCGCGGCGGCGCCCGGGCGCGCGAACGCGACGGCGAGCAGGCCGGCGCCCCCGGCGAGGATCGTGCGGCGTTCCGTCAGGGTCCGCATGGCCAAGGTCCTCATGGCGTCGCGCGCCCTCCCTTCAGCGTGACGAGGTAGGCGATCACGTCCTCGATCTCCCCCGCCTCCAGCACCGGCCGGTCGCGCCAGGCGCCGCCGACCCGCTCGGTGCCGTCGATGCGGTAGTAGGAGGGCATCAGGGTCGCGGGATTCAAGGCGCGCCCGTCGACGAGGCGCAGGCGCAGCTGCGCTGCCGACAGCCGCGCGCCGACGTCGGCGAGGTCTGGTCCGAGGTCCCCTGCCGGCGCGGATCCGCCGAGGCCGGTATGGCAGAGCGGGCACAGGCCCTTGCGGGTGTCGAGGGCGACGGCCCGGCCCCGGTCCGCATCCCCGGTCCGGCCGTCGAGCGGCAGCGGGATCGCGTCGCCGACAACGTGCACCGGGGCCAGCGCGGCCTGCGTGAGGGCAACCAGGGTGGCGGCTCTCCGCCTCACCCGAACACCGCGGCGGTGATGGTGCGGTACCAGTCCTCGGCGTAGGCCGCCTCCTGCCGCCGCACCGTGTCGGGCGCGTCGACGGGGCTGGTGCCGCCGGCGCCCTCGATATCGGCGAGCACTCCGTTCGCCGGGTGATAGACCCCCGCCACCGAGATGCCGTAGCCCGGAGCGACCAGGCTGTAGCAGGTGTTGATGAGCTTCGGCGCCGCCGGGGCGCGCCCGGCCAGGAGGTCGATCACCGCGTCGGCGCAGACCTTTCCCTGCGCGTTGGCCGCGAAGGCGGATTTCGGCATCGCCCCGGCGATGGCGGCGTCGCCGATCACGTGGATCCGCGGGACCAGGCGCGACTCGAAGGTGACCGGGTCGATCGGGCACCAGCCGCTGCGGTCGGCCACCGCGGCCGCGGCGGCGATCGGTGCCGCGCGCTGGGGCGGGATGATGCAGGCGACGTCGGCCTTGTGAGTCGCGAAGTCGGTGGCGACGCTCATCGCGCCGGCATCGACGGAGGCGACCTGCCCGCCGGCCGCGAGCGGCACGTATTCGAGGTGATCGGGGTAGAGCGCCCGCCACGCCTGCTCGAACAGGCGCTGCTTGGAGAACGTGTCCTTGGCGTCCAGCACGATCAGCTTGGCGCGGGGCTTGCGCGTCTTGAGGTGGTACGCGATCAGGCTCGCCCGCTCGTAGGGGCCGGGCGGGCAGCGATAGGGGTTGCCCGGCACCGACAGCACCACGGTGCCGCCCTCCGGCATCGCGGCGAGCTGGCGGGCGAGCAGCTCGGTCTGGGCTCCCGCCTTCCAGGCATGCGGCATCGCCTCGGCGGCGGCCTCGTCGTAGCCCGGCAGGGCGTCGAACCGCAGGGCGATCCCCGGCGAGAGGATCAGCCGGTCGTAGTCGAGGGTGGTGCCGTCGGAGAGCCGCACCTGCCGGGCGGCGCCGTCGATCGCCTCGGCGCTCGTCCGCGTCAGGGTCACGCCGGCCGCCCGCAGGCCCTCGTAACCGAGGGCCTGCGCCGACATCGGGCGCAGGCCCGCGATCACCTCGTTGCTGAACGGGCAGGCGTAGTAGGTCTCCACCGGCTCGACCAGGGTGACAGCGAGGCCGGCCCGGTGCAGGACCCGCGCCGCGGTGGCCCCGCCGAAGCCGCCGCCGACCACGACCACGCGCCCGCGCGCGCCCTGCGCGACGGCGGGGCGCGGAAGGGCGGCGGCGGCGAGCCCCGCCAGCACCGCCCGGCGGCCGATCTCCGTCACGGGCCGCCTCTCGCGATCCAGTCCGCGATCGCCCGGCTCTCCGGCTCCGAGAACCCCTTGGCGATGCGGTTCATCACCGTGGCGGGCCGGGCGCCCGTCCGGAAGGCGGCGAGCGACGCCGCGATGTCCTCGGCCGAGTGGCCGGCGAGGCTCGGCACCGCCCCGCCCGGGGCGCCGTGGCACCCCGAGCAGGAGGAGGCGCCCGGCGGCGACGCGGCCGCCGCCGGTCCCGCCAGCACCAGGAGCAGGAGACCGAGCCTCACGCGCGCTTCAGGTCCGTGCGGCTCGCCGGGATCTGCCGCACCCGCTTGCCGGTGGCGGCGAAGACCGCGTTGAGGACCGCGGGCGCCGCCACCGCGATCGTCGGCTCGCCGACGCCGCCGATGAAGCCGCCCGACGGGATCAGGATCGTCTCCACCGCCGGCATCTCGTCGAGGCGCAGCACCGGGTAGGTGTCGAAGTTGGTCTGCTCGATGCGGCCGTCCTTCACCGTGCACTCGCCGTACAGCGCCGCCGACAGGCCGTAGACGAACGAGCCGGCGACCTGGGCGTCGATCTGCTGCGGGTTGATCGCGACGCCCGGATCGGTGGCGGCGACGATGCGGTGAACCTTGATCTTGCCGTCGTCCCCGACGGAGACTTCCGCAGCGGCCGCGACGTAGCTGCCGAAGCCCATGATCTGGGCCAGCCCCCGGTGCACGCCCGCCGGCGGCTTGGCGGTCTCCCAGCCGATGCGCTCGGCCACCGCGTTCAGCACCGCGAGGTGCTTGGGGTGCTTGCTCATCAGCTTGCGCCGGAAGGCCAGCGGGTCCTGGCCGGCGGCGTGCGCCACCTCGTCGAGGAAGCACTCGAGGTAGATCGCGTTCGGGTTGGTGTTCACCCCGCGCCAGAAGCCCGGGATGATCGGCGGGTTGCGCATGGCGTGGTCGATGAGCAGGTTCGGGATCGTGTAGCCGATCGCCGCCTCCGCCCCGCCGGGGTTGAGGCCCTGGAACGTCACCGGGTCCTTGCCGTCCGCGCCGAGCCGGCCCGGGATGATGCCGGCCAGGATCGACTGGCCGGAGATCCGCATGTGCAGGCCGGTGAGGTTGCCGGCCTCGTCGAGGGCCGCCCGCATCCGGCACTGGGTGACCGGGTGGTAGCGGCCGTGGGTCATGTCCTCCTCGCGGGTCCAGATCAGCTTGACCGGGGTGCCGGGGAGCTCCTTCGCGATGAGCACCGCCTGGCGCACCCAGTCGTGCGTGGCGCCGCGGCGCCCGAAGCCGCCGCCGAGGTGGATCTTGGTGACGTCGCACTGGCGGGCCGGGAGCCCGGCGGCCTCCGCGGTGGCGGCCAGCGCCGCCTCGCCGTTCTGGGTCGGGGTCCAGACCTCGCAGCGCTCGGGCGTCCAGCGCGCCGTCGCGTTCATCGGCTCCATCGTGGCGTGGTTCTGGAACGGGTAGGAGTAGGTCGCCTCCACCACCTTGGCGGCGCCCTTGAGCGCGGCCGCCGCGTCGCCGGCCTTGTTGCCGACGAAGGCCTCCGGTGCGTCGAGCCCTTCCCGCAGGGTCGCGGCGATCGTCTCGCTCGAGACCTTGGCGTTCGGGCCCTCGTCCCACACGATCGGCAGCGCCTCGACGGCGGTCTTGGCGCGCCAGAACGTGTCGGCCACCACCGCCACGGCGCTGTCGCCGACCCGCACCACCTTGCGCACGCCCGGCATCTTTTCCACCGCCGACGCGTCGACGCTCTTCACCGTGCCGCCGACCACCGGGCAGTCGCGGATCGCGGCGTTCAGCATCCCCGGCAGCGTCAGGTCGATGCCGTAGACCTGCGAGCCGTCGGTCTTCTCGAGCGTGTCGAGGCGCTTCACCGGCTTGCCGGCGATGATCCAGTCCTTCGGATCCTTGAGGGCGATGTCCTTCGGCGGCTCCATCCGCCCGGCCGCGCCCGCGACCTTGCCGAAGGTGGTCGAGCGGCCCGAAGGGGGATGGCTGATGACGCCCTTCTCGACCCGGCACTCGGCGGGCGCGACACCCCATTCCGCTGCTGCGGCCGCGACCAGCATGGTGCGGGCGGCGGCCCCGCCCTGGCGCACCGCGACGTAGGATTCGCGGATGCCGCGGCTGCCGCCGGTGGAGAAGTCGCCCCAGACCCGGCTGCGGGCGAGGTTCTGGCCCGGCGTCGGGTACTCGGTCGTCACGCGGGCCCAGTCGCAGCCGAGCTCCTCGGCCACGAGCTGAGCGAGACCGGTCAGGGTGCCCTGGCCCATCTCCGAGCGGGCGATGCGGATCACCACGGTCTCGTCCGGGCGCACCACCACCCAGGCATTGACCTCGGGGGGCGCGCCGGCGGGGGCGGCTTCCGCCCCGGGCAGGTCGAAGCCCAGCGCCAGGCCGCCCGCGGCGGCGGCGGAACCGGCGAGGAAGAAGCGGCGCGACAGGGCGGGGGAGGCGGTCATGGTCATCGTAGCCTCTCCTCAGCCGCGGCCGGTCTCGCCGCCCTCGGCGGCGAGGGTGATGCCGGCGAGCACCCGGTTGTAGGTGCCGCAGCGGCAGATGTTGGTGATCTCCTGGCGGATCTCCGCCTCGCTGGGCTTCGGGTTCTGCGCCAGCAGGGCGGCCGCGGCCATGATCATGCCGGACTGGCAGAAGCCGCATTGCGGCACGTCGAGGGCGGCCCAGGCCTTCTGCACCGGGTGCGAGCGGTCCGGGCTCAGGCCCTCGATGGTGACGATCTTCTGCCCCGGCTCGACCGAGGAGACCGGCATCGAGCAGGACCGCACCGCCTGGCCGTCGATGTGGACCGTGCAGGCGCCGCACTGGGCGATGCCGCAGCCGTACTTCGTGCCGGTGAGGCCGACCTGCTCCCGGATCACCCAGAGCAGCGGCGTGTCGGGCTCCGCCTCGACCTCGCGCACGGACCCGTTCACGTTCAGGCGTATCATGGGCGCTTCCGTTTGATTGGCCGGCGCCGGGCGCCGTGAGGGTTGGGCGGCCGCGTGGGGCGCCGCCTTCGGGCAGTTGGTTCGCACCTTGTAGCCATAACAACTTCAAGGCGGCCGGCGACGTCTGTCAATTGACGGATGCGCGAGCAGGCGCCGGCAGCCGTGGACGGCGTGCCTTCATGCACGTCGCCTGATAGGCTCGGGGCCGTTCCAACACTGCGAGCCGCGATGACCGTCCACGTCACGCCTGACAGTCCGCTCCCCCGCCGCTTCACGGCCGGCGATCTGCGGCTGATGCTGGCTGCCGGGGTCCTGCGCGAGGACGAGCGGATCGAATTCCTGGACGGCGAGCTGGTCCAGATGGCGGCGAAGGGCTTCGCGCACGACGTCGTGAAGAATGCTTTGGTGCGCCGCCTCGTCCCGCGGCTTCCCGAGGCTGTCTATCTCGGCGTCGAGAGCACGCTTCAGCTCGGGCCGGGCCTGCTCCTCGAACCCGACCTCCTCCTTGCTCCGGTGAGCGCCCGCTGCGCCTCGCTGGACGGCTTCTGCACCATTCCGTGACCGGAGATCCTGCTGGTGATCGAGGTCGCGGCCTCGAGCCTCGCCTACGACCGGGGTCGCAAGGCGACGTTCTACGCGCGGCACGGGGTGCGGGAGTACTGGGTGATCGACGCGCAGGAGCGCGGGGCCTGGGTGCACCGGGTGCCGATGGAGGACGTCTACCGCGATGTGGCGGAGCTATCCCGGGACGCCACCTTGCGGCCGGAGGCGGCTGTGCTGGCCGCGGTCACAGTGCCGATCGCGGAACTCGGCTGAGCCTGTGCTTGATCGGCCTCAACAGATATCGCACTCACCGCGTCATTCCGGAGCCCGGAACGCCGCAGGCGCGCTCAGACACTCAGGTGGATGCAAAGCAAGCGGAAAGCTGTCCGCCATATCCTGAACCATCCGCGGTTCTGGATTCCGGGCTCCGCTGCGCGGCCCCGGAATGACGCGGTGATGTTCATGCTGTTAGAGCGAGTCAAACAGCTTCTGACACTTCACCGCAATCGGCGCGGGTTTTCCTCTTCTCCCGCGGGCGAGGAGAGGAGCATTCCAGCGCCGTTTCTCTCTTCGGACAACCATACGCTCGCGGGCGACGGGACGATCCGCTCAGTCCCGAAGCATCGCCCCCTCACGTCCGCTCCGCCACCGTCTTCCCTCCGTGACGCTGGCGCAGGGCGTCGATCTGCTCCTCGGCCTGGCGGAAGGCGGCGAGGCTCGGGCCGGCGAGCTCGCGGGCGCTCGGCAGGCGGATCTTCATCGGGTCGACGAAGCGGCCGTTGATCGCGACCTCGTAGTGCACGTGCGGGCCGGTCGAGAGGCCGGTGGTGCCGACCGCCCCGATCACCTGGCCGAGGCGCACCCGGGCGCCGGGTGCGACGCCGCGGGCGATCCGGGCCATGTGGTTGTAGGCGGTGGTGTAGCCGTTGGCGTGCTGGATCTCGACCCGGTTGCCGTAGCCCGAGCGGGCCCCCGCCGAGACCACGGTGCCATCGCCAGTCGCCATGATCGGGGTGCCCCGGGTCGCCGCCCAGTCGACGCCGTTGTGGGGCCGGTAATAGCCGAGGATCGGGTGCAGGCGGGCGCCGAAGGGCGAGCTGATCCGCCCCTCCGGCACCGGCCGGCGCATCAGGAACTTCTGGCTCGAGCGGCCGGACGGGTCGAGATAGTCGACCTCGCCCGTGCCCGGCACGCGGTAACGGTACAGGCCGAGGGTCTCCTCGTGGACGCGAAGCCCGACATAGAGCAGCTCCGGCCGGGCATCCTCGTCCTCGGTGAAGAACAACTCGACCCGGTCGCCCGAGGCGGTGCGCTGCTGCAGGTCGGTGGAGGTCGCGAGCGCCATGACCATCTCCTCGATGATCGGGCGCGGCACGCCGTTCTTGAGCGCGGTGCCGTAGAGGCTCTCGTAGAGGGTGACGCCGGATTCCTCGTCGTCGTCCTGCGTGGTGCCCGGCCGGGGCGGCGCCACCGAGACGAAGCCGCCGCGGTCGTTCGCCGCCACGATCTCCTGGATGCCGTCCTCGCCGTAGAGGGTGACCCGGGCGATGCCGCGGCGCTCGCCGCTGCGACCGTCTCCCTCGGGCGCGATGAGAAGGCGGACGTGCTGGCCCTCGGACAGGTCGCCCTTCGCCCGGGCGCTGAGGCTCGCCAGCATGGCGGCGAGGCGTGCCGGCTCGGCGCCGTTGCGCCTGAGCAGGTCTTCCAGGCTCTGGTCCTTGGCGAGCACGAGATCGCGCTCCTCGAACAGGGCCTGGTCCGTACCCTGGCCGGTGCTGGTCTCGGGGATCCGGGTCAGGTTCTCGGGAAGGATCCGGACCTCGATGTTGCGGAAGCGGGCCTCCACCGCGGGATCGTCAGGGATGGCGGCCGGCCGCAGGGCGCGGGAGAGCAGGCGCTCGGCCGGGAAGGCCGGCGGCAGCGGCCCGTCGGGCAGCGCCTGGGTCTCGGCCACCAGGGCATCGACCTCGCCGTCGGTGAGGGCGGGTGCGCCGTCCTCCAGCTCAGCCTCGGAGAGAGGGCTGCGCACCAGGGTCACGGCGGTCTCGGCCGGGTCCGAATCGCCCTCCGTCGCCGCCGGCGCCTCGATCCGGGCGCTGCGCAGGGGATCGAAGGGCGGCACCGGCACGTCGGGCGAGCGCAGGGGCAGGTCGGTCGCGATCTGCACGTAGGCGTGGACGCGGATCACCTCGCGCTCGCCGGCGCGCTCGGTCATCGGCGCCTTGAAGGCGGTCTTGGCCGCCACGATCATCTCGTCGCGCACCAGCCGGTCGCCCTTGCGGGCGACGTCGCCGGAACCGCCGTCGCCGTGCGGCGGCAGCGCCCGCTCGGGCGGCGCCGCCACGATGCCGTCGGCGGCGGCGAGGTAGAGCGCCACCCCGATCAGCCCGGCGCCGGTGAAGCCGGTGAGCAGGCTGCCGGCGAGCCAGCGCAGGTTGAGGGCCTGGCGGGGCGCCGCGGACACGGCGGGGCCGGAGAGGGAGGGCGCGTCGGCGAACACGGACAGGGTATCGGGCTTCCGGCGGGAGGGGCCCGCCCTTGGCGCCGAAACCTTGACGGTTTTGAGACGGGCGCGCCGCTACTCCGCCGCCGCCCGGGGCGCGTAGCCGAGGCGCGCGTTCAGCTCGGCGATCAGCTCGGCCGCGGCCTCCGCGATGACGGTGCCGGGCGGGAAGATCGCCGAGGCGCCGGCCTGGCGCAGGGCCGCGAAGTCGCCCGGCGGGATCACGCCGCCGACCACGATCATCACGTCGGGCCGGCCGGCCTCGTCGAGCGCCCGCTTCAGCTCCGGCACCAGGGTGAGGTGGCCGGCCGCCAGCGACGAGACGCCGACGATGTGGACGTCGTTCTCCACCGCCTGGCGCGCCGCCTCCTCGGGGGTGGCGAAGAGCGGGCCGATATCGACGTCGAAGCCGAGATCGGCGAAGGCGGAGGCGATCACCTTCTGGCCGCGGTCGTGCCCGTCCTGGCCCATCTTGGCGACCAGGATGCGGGGGCGCCGCCCGTCCGCCTCCTCGAACGTCTCGACCAGCCCGCGCACCCGCTCGACCGCCGCCGACATGCCGCCCATCTCCCGCTTGTAGACGCCCGAGATCGCCCGGATCTCCGCCCGGTGCCGGCCCCAGGCCCGCTCCAGCGCCTCCGAGATCTCGCCGACCGTGGCCTTGGCGCGCGCCGCCTCGACGGCGAGGCCCAGCAGGTTGCCGGTGCCGCGCGCGGCCTCGGTCAGCGCCGCGAGCCGGGCCGCCACCGCGTCGCCGTCGCGCTCGGCCCGCAGGCGCTTGAGCTTGTCGATCTGCAGGGTGCGCACGTTGCCGTTGTCGACCCGCAGCAGCTCGATCGGCCGGTCGCCATCCGGCTTGTAGCGGTTGACGCCGACGATGACCTGCTGGCCCGAATCGATCCGCGCCTGGGTGCGGGCCGCCGCCTCCTCGATGCGCAGCTTCGGGATGCCGGCCTCGATCGCCTTGGCCATGCCGCCGAGCGCTTCGACCTCGCGGATATGGGCCGAGGCCCGGGCGACGAGGTCCTGGGTCAGCCGCTCGACGTAGTAGGAGCCGCCCCAGGGGTCGATGATCCGGGTGGTGCCGCTCTCCTGCTGCAGGAAAAGCTGGGTGTTGCGGGCGATGCGGGCTGAGAAGTCGGTCGGCAGCGCCAGCGCCTCGTCCAGCGCGTTGGTGTGCAGCGACTGGGTGCCCCCTTGCGTCGCCGCCATCGCCTCGACGCAGGTGCGGGTGACGTTGTTGAACACGTCCTGGGCGGTGAGCGACCATCCGCTCGTCTGCGAGTGGGTGCGCAGGGCCAGGGACTTGTCGGATGCCGGGGAGAAATCCTTGACCAGGGAGGCCCAGAGCAGGCGCGCCGCCCGCATCTTGGCCACCTCCATGAAGAAGTTCATTCCGATCGCCCAGAAGAACGACAGGCGCGGGGCGAACTTGTCGATGCCGAGGCCCGCCGCCATGCCGGCCCGGATGTACTCGACACCGTCGGCGAGCGTGTAGGCGAGTTCGAGGTCCTGCGTGGCCCCGGCCTCCTGCATGTGGTAGCCGGAGATCGAGATCGAGTTGAACTTCGGCATGTGGGCCGAGGTGTAGGCGAAGATGTCCGAGATGATCCGCATCGACCCGGCCGGCGGGTAGATGTAGGTGTTGCGGACCATGAACTCCTTGAGGATGTCGTTCTGGATCGTGCCGGCGAGCTTCTCCGGCGGCACGCCCTGCTCCTCGGCGGCGACGATGTAGAGCGCCAGCACCGGCAGAACCGCGCCGTTCATCGTCATCGACACGGTCATCTGGTCGAGGGGGATCCCCGAGAACAGCGTCCGCATGTCGTAGATCGAGTCGATCGCCACCCCCGCCATGCCGACGTCGCCCGAGACCCGGGGATGGTCGGAATCGTAGCCGCGGTGGGTGGCGAGATCGAAGGCGACCGACAGGCCCTTCTGCCCGGCCGCGAGGTTGCGGCGGTAGAAGGCGTTCGAGTCCTCGGCCGTGGAGAAGCCGGCATATTGCCGGATCGTCCAGGGCTGGGTCGCGTACATGGTGGGGTAGGGGCCGCGCAGGAACGGCGCGATGCCCGGATAGGACCCGGCGAGATCGAGCCCGTCCCGGTCCTGCGGGCCGTAAGCGGCTTTGACCGGGATGCCCTCGGGGGTCATCCAGGGCTCGGCCGTGGCCGGCGCGGCGGCGGCGCGGCTGGCCGCCGCGAAGGCGATTTCCG
This sequence comes from Methylobacterium variabile, assembly GCF_001043975.1. Taxonomy (GTDB): domain Bacteria; phylum Pseudomonadota; class Alphaproteobacteria; order Rhizobiales; family Beijerinckiaceae; genus Methylobacterium; species Methylobacterium variabile. The sequence goes on along the minus strand of NZ_LABY01000081.1, from coordinate 17,413 downwards.
AGAAATCCGGGATGCGGGTCATCGGCCTGCGGCTCTCGTTGCTGGCGTTCCTTGCCGATGACTTATAGGCGCGGGTGCCGCGGCGGCCAATGGGTGGAAGGTGGCAGGCCCGCCGGCGCGGTTCCCTCCGTCTCAGTGCGCGCCGTCGGCCACCCGGCCGCGGGCGCGCGCCCGGACCCAGTCGCGCCGCCGCTGGTCGGCCTTGGATTCCGTCGCCTCCCGCTCCGCCGGCACGGTGGCGTAGAACTCCGCGACCGCGGCGCCGCCGTGGATGCGCTGGCCGCGTCCGTCCTCGGTCCGCAGCCGCCAGCAGCCGAGCGCCTGGCGTTCGCCGTCGCTCCGGGCGCGGGTGCAGGCCTCCGTCCGACGCTCGCGGGGCGAGGCCTCGGCGCTGCCCGCGAGCGCGGCGAGGGCGAGGGAGCCGAGGAGGGCGAGACGGGAGAGCGGCGGCGTGCGGAGCATTCCGGACCTTTCGTGGGGAAGAGGCGCCGAACCTAGAGTCCCAGTTCCGGGCTCGCAACCTCTCCGTGTCTCCGGCCGCGACCCCGCCCGGCAGCGCTGCCGCGACCGCCTCGCGGTTCGCCTGGGACCATCGTGCCCTGCGCGTCGGCGGCCCCGCGGGCTCGCCGGACTCCTCTGCCGGTCCCGGCGCATCGATTGACCCTGGGACAGCCATTGACGCGGCGCTGGGCCGGCCCACTTCGTCGCCAGCCGTACCAAGTTTTCCCGGAGTGACCAGAACGGTGCCGGATCGCTTCCTGCGGATCGCCCTCGCCGCCGCCCTGGTGCTGCTCGCGCTGTTCGTGGCGCAGCCCTACGTCACGAGCCTGCTTTTCTCCGCCGACACGCCCAGGACGGTGACGCCGCGGGGCGACCTCGCTCCCGCCGAGGCCTCGACCGTGGCGTTGTTCGAGCGCGCGGCGCCCTCCGTGGTCTACGTCTTCGCCAGGCCCCGGCAGGGCGCGCTGTCCTTCGATCCTGAGACCGGCGAGCGCCGGCAGGGCGGGGGCGAGCAGACCGGCTCGGGCTTCGTCTGGGACGCCGCCGGCCACGTCGTCACCAACAACCACGTCATCCAGGGCGGCGGCGAGATCCAGGTGCGGCTCTCCACCGGCGAGGTGGTGCCCGCGACGGTCGCCGGCACAGCCCCGAACTACGACCTCGCGGTGCTGCGTCTCGGGTGGGTCAGCGCCGCGCCGCCGCCGCTGGCCATCGGCACCTCCGCCGACCTGAAGGTCGGGCAGTTCGTCTACGCCATCGGCAACCCGTTCGGCCTCGACCACACCCTGACGACCGGGGTGGTCAGCGCGCTCCAGCGCCGCCTGCCGACCGCCGAGGGACGGGAGCTCTCCGGCGTGATCCAGACCGACGCGGCGATCAACCCGGGCAACTCGGGCGGGCCGCTGCTCGATTCCGCCGGGCGGCTGATCGGGGTCAACACCGCGATCTTCTCGCCCTCCGGCGCCAGCGCCGGCATCGGGTTCGCGATCCCCGTCGACGTGGTCAACCGGGTGGTGCCGAACCTGATCCGCACCGGCCGCACCCCGACGCCGGGCATCGGCATCGTGGCGGCGAGCGAGGATGCGGCGGCGCGCCTCGGCATCGACGGCATCGTGGTGGTGCGGGTGCTGCCGGGCTCGCCGGCGGCCGCGGCCGGGCTGCACGGCGTCGATCCGGTGACGGGCGACCTCGGCGACATCATCATGGGGGTCAACGGCCGCCCGGTGCGCCGCCTCGCCGAACTGACGGCGGCGCTGGAGGCCTCCGGCCTCGGCCGGAGCGTGTCGCTCCAGGTCGAGCGGGACGGTCGTGCGGTGACCATCCCGGTGACCCCGGCGGATATGGGCCAGGGCCGGCGCTGAGAACCCGGTCGCGCCGGCGCGACCGGGGCGCTATCCTGGCCCTCCGACCCGCCGCGGACCTGAGACGCCTCCCGTGACCGCACGCCTCCTCGCCGCCCTCGCTCTCGCCGCGCTCGCGCTGCCTGCGGAGGCGGGGGAGCGCGGCCCACGCCGGCCGCGCCTGTGTCCCCAGGACGCGCCGCCCGGCATCCGGCTGCCCGACCGGCCGGAGTGCCGCGAGGCGCCCCCGTCCGCCGCCCGCACGACGGCTCCCGGCTTCATCGATCTCGGCAACGGCACATCGCTCCGGGTCAGCGGACGCGCCGCCTACGAGGTCGGGATCAGCGGGCGCTAAGGCCTCACCGTCCGTCGGAGCCGGCCTCCGCCCTTCGTCGAGGATCGGGCCGAATCGCGCCCCTGCCGCCGGCCGAATCGGAACCCTCCAGGCCGCCGCCGCATTCGCTTCCAGGGCGAGACGGAGGGCGCGATGATCCTTGCAGCCTGTGAGGGCCGGCACTGGCAGTACGAGATCGTCGAGCACGCCGACGGCTACGTCGTGCGGATGCGCGACCTCGATACCGGCGACATCGACGAGGATTGCGCCACCGTGTTCCGCACCATGCCGGTCGCCTTCGCGTTCGCCGAGATGTCGGCCGCCTTCGACCGCTTCACCGCCGCTGCCGACGAGGAGGCCGATGACGCCGAGATGGCGACGGATTTCGCGATGAGCGAGCGCGTCTTCTGCGACCTCAGCAGCCGTCTGTGCGACGGCGGCGTGGCCGGCACCCTGGTGCAGGCCTGGGAGCGCCTGCCGGCGGAGGGACCGCGGCTGACGCTGCACTGAGCCTCGGGAACCCCGGTCCCAGGAACCCTGGCCTCACGACCCCAGCCGCCTGAGCACCGCCGCCGCGGCCCGCTCGCCGTCGAGCGTGGCCCCGCCGACCGTCATCGCGCCGCCGCCGGCCGCCGCCTCGCCGGCGAAGAAGACCCGCTCGCCGACCGGCACCCGCAGGGCCTCCCGGGCGGCGAGGTGGCCGGGACGGGCGATGGAGTAGCTGCCCCGGGCGAACGGGTCGGTCCACCACCCCGCGAGGCGGCCCGCCGAGACGGCCGCCCGGATGCCGGTCCCGAACACGTTCGCGAGGTGGTCGGTCGCTGCGGCGACCGCGGCGGCCTCCCCGGCCTCGCACAGGGCGCGGGCGCCGTCCCCGCCGCAATGGAGCACCGCCAGCGGCTTCCCGAACGGCTGCATCTCCAGGTAGGCGGTCAGGCCGGGCGTGCCGCTGCGCAGGATCACGGCGTCGCGCAGGTCCTGGTTGCGAAGGTCCGGCCCCGGCAGCCGGTCCGGGTCGAGGGCGAGCCCGATCTTGGTGTAGGCCCCCATCCCGAGGCCCGCCACCGCGTCGGCCGTCGCCGCCGGCAGCGCCGGGGTGATGCGCAGCATGCCGGCCGCCAGCACGCCGACCGGCACCGTGACGACTGCGCAGGCCGCCCGCAGGATGCCGCGGGCCGTCTCCACCGCCACGCCCGGCCCGCTCCAGTCGAGCGCCGTAACGGGCGTCGTCAGGTGCACCGGCAGGTCCGCGTAGTGGCCGGCGACGAGGGCGCCGTAGCCGTCGACCCAGATGTCGTCGCCGGACCAGAGCTGGTCGTAATCGGCGCAGGAGACCCGGTCCGGCTCCTCGCCGAGGGTGAGCCGGGTCAGCCCCGTGGCGGCGGCCCGCGCCGCCTCGTCCTCGCCCGCCACGGCCTGCGCGACCGAGCGGTCCGGCAGAGCCGGATGGTCGAGGAGGGCGCTGACCCGGCCGAAGCCGGCCCGGCGCTGGCGCCGCTCGGCCTCGCTTGCCCGGGTGCCGTCCTTCACCAGGACCGGCCAGGCGCTGGTGGCGTCGTCGGTGGTGCGCACGCCCGCCCCCTGCGCGATCGCCCGCCAGGGGTTGCGCTCGGCCCAGTGGACGTACTGCCCGCCGGCATCGAAGCTGCGCCCCGCCCCCAGGGCGGTGTCGGTGAAGGCCCGTCCGCCGATGCGGTCGCGGGCTTCCAGCACCACGACGCTGTGCCCGCCCCGGCGGATCGCGGCGGCCGCGGCGAGGCCCGCAGCGCCCGCGCCGATCACCACGACATCGGCATCGGCCGCGGCGCGGGCCCGGCTCGACGCGGCCAGGACCGCCGCCCCGGCCAGGAGGGAGCGACGCGACAGCGTCATTCCGGTTCTCCGTATGGGTTTCTCAGGCGGCTTCAAGTCGGTGGCCGGGGGGCGTCGGCAAGCCCGCGCGGCGAAATATCGCCCGGGCGTCCAGCCCCGGGCGCTTCCCGGAGTGGCGGATTCGGAATGCGATCACCCAGTCTTCGGACTATGCGGATAAAGTTGAGGGCGGCCCAGCTGCGATTGCGCCGAGTGATGACTAATTCTTTTCCGTCGCGAGGACGTGCGCCACTATTGCGTTCGCATGCCCGTGGCCCATGCCATGGTCCGCCTTCAACATCGCGACCAGGTCCATGTGCTTGGCCGGGAGCCTCTGTCGGACGAGTTCCTGCCACTCTCCGATGGGGCGTCCATATTTCTTCTCTATTGATGGGAAGTATGAAGCCGGGCCTTTGATCGATTCAGCAGACACTGAGGGACGTGCTCCGGGCGATTTTGGCTGAGCGCAATCTGGTCGCGGACCGGCCACACCGCAAAGCACTGTACGATGCGAGGCAGGTCACGCGTCAATGACCGTTCGGGAGCGGTGACAGACCGTGAGCCGACGCGACCTCAGACGGTCGCAACGAACGCCATCCGCCCCTGGTTATGTCCGAGGTTGCGCGGCATCCGCTCCGCCGCGAAGCCGGCATCCGTGAGCTTGGCCAGGATCTTCGCCTCGCCGTAGCGGGTGAGGCCGAGGTGCTGGCGCAAGGAGCGGTAATCCGAGACGACGGTGCGGGCGAGGCCGAGGAGGGCCGCCAGCAGGAAGCCGTCCCGCCGGGCGAAGGCGAGGAGGGCTGCGGCGTCCGCCGCGGCGCCGAGCTGTGGCGGGATCACGTCGGCGAGGATCAGGCGTCCGCCGGGCCTGAGCGTGCGCCGCCACGTCGCCAGGCAGGCATCGAGCTCAAGCGGCGTGAGGTACTGCGCCAGGGAGTTCGCCACGACGAGGTCGAGGCTGGCCTCCGGCAGGGCGGCGACCTCGTCCGGGGCCAGGACGGCGATCCCGGGACGGTCGGCGTAGCGAGCGGCGAGGGCCGCGCGCTGGCGCGGGGAGGCCTCGCAGAGATGGAGACGGCCGCAGGCCGCCGCGATCCGGTCGGCGGACAGGGCCTCGCCGCAGCCGTGATCGAGCACCGCGGCGCCCGGATGCGGCACCAGGGCGGCAATCTCCTCGGCGAGCCCGGCATAGTGCCGGGCCTTGTGCCGGTCGTTGACGTAGATCGGGTTGTCCCGATCCCAGAACTCGCGCCAGGAGGAGACCACGTTCCTTCCTCCGGCTCGTCCGCCGTGCTGGGCTCAGCCGCCGATCAGCAGGACCGAGATGGCCCGGTCGATCGAGAGATAGAACACCGCGAAGGCGACGACGGCCGCCAGGGCGAACTCGGCGGCGTCGTTCGGCAGGGCGCGCAGCTCGCGCAGCATCTCGCGGCCGTACACGGCGCCGAGCCAGGCCAGCGTCAGCACCACCGGCATCGCGAACAGGAACGACCAGGTGCTCTCGACGCGGCTCGTCATCGGGTCGATCAGCGCGCGGATGTTGCGCACCCACGGCGCCTGAATCGCGGCCGCCAGGGTCGTCACCCAGGCGAGGCCCACGGCGATGCCGAGATGCGTCGTGAAGGTGCGGTGCAGGCGCGAGAAGCTGTCGGTCGCGGCGTGGTCGGTCACTGGGCAAGCCCCGAATCGCGGCCCCGCGACGATCGTTCGAACCGTCGTCGCTCCAGGGCGGTGTACGGCCGGGAGAATCGGCCGCGAGTTCGGGTTTTTTGTGGCTGCGGCCGAAGCTGGCCGCAACCTTTTTTCGTGTCAGGCGTTGTCGATCTTCGTCTCGCGCATCAGGCTGACAAACCGGTCGAACAGGTAGTGGCTGTCCTGCGGGCCCGGCGAGGCCTCCGGGTGGTGCTGCACCGAGAAGGCCGGGCGGTCGGTGAGGGTGAGGCCGCAATTCGAGCCGTCGAAGAGCGAGACGTGGGTCTCGACCGCGTTCTCCGGCAGGCTGTTCGGATCGACCGCGAAGCCGTGGTTCATCGAGACGATCTCGACCTTGCCGGTGGTGCGGTCCTTCACCGGGTGGTTGGCGCCGTGGTGGCCCTGGCTCATCTTCACCGTGCGGCCGCCGAGGGCGAGGCCCATCAGCTGGTGGCCGAGGCAGATGCCGAAGGTCGGCACCTTCTTGTCGAGGAGCGCGCGGATCACCGGCACGGCGTACTCGCCCGTCGCCGCCGGGTCGCCGGGGCCGTTTGACAGGAACACGCCGTCGGGCTTGAGCGCCAGCACCTCTTCCGCCGTGGCGGTGGCCGGCACGACGGTCACGTCGCAGCCGGCCCGGGCCAGGAGCCGCAGGATGTTGCGCTTCACGCCGTAGTCGATCGCCACGACCTTGAGGCCCTCGCCCGGAGCCCGGCTGCCGTAGCCGGCCGGGTGCTGCCACACGGTCTGCCCCCAGGTCTGGGACGCCTTGCTCGTCACCGGCGGCACGAGGTCGAGGCCCTCCATCGGCGGAAGCGCCGCGGCCTTGGCCTTCAGGGCCTCGCGGTCGAAGCGCCCGGCCGGGTCGTTGGCCAGGATCGCGTTCGGCATGCCGCGGTCGCGGATGAGCGCGGTGAGCGCGCGGGTGTCCACCCCCGTGATGCCGACGATGCCGCGGGCCTTCAGCCAGCCGTCGAGGTGGCGCGAGGAGCGCCAGTTCGAGGGGTTCGTCACCGCGGAGGCGATCACCGCGCCGCGCACGCCGGAGGCTGGGGCGTCGTCCAGGCTCTCCAGGTCCTCGTCGTTGGTGCCGACGTTGCCGATATGCGGGAAGGTGAAGGTGACGATCTGCCCGGCGTAGGACGGATCGGTCAGGATCTCCTGGTAGCCGGTCATCGCGGTGTTGAAGCAGACCTCACCGGCGGCCTCGCCGGTGGCGCCGATGCCGAAACCCTCCAGAACCGTGCCGTCGGCGAGCACCAGGAGGGCGGTCGCGACGGGCTCGGCCCAGCCTTCGGGTTGCGCGGGGGCGGCCGCGTCGTCTTGCAGCATGATCGTGAACTCGCTTATGTCGCGGCCGGGCACGGCCGACGGGCGCGGCCGGCTGTTTAAGGGGCCGGCGGCAGCCCGGTCAATCTGGGGATGCCGCATTATCCCCTCAAGTGCCTCGCGCCACAATGGAACAACTGGAGACCAGCATGCTGCGGCAGCGCCTCACCGCCGAGATGAAGGAGGCCATGAAGGCCGGCGACAAGGCGAAGCTCGCCACTGTCCGCCTGATCCAGGCCGCCCTCAAGGACAAGGACATCGAAGCCCGCGGCCTCGGCAAGGAGCCCCTCGCCGACGAGGAGATCTTCGCGCTCCTGCAGAAGATGATCAAGCAGCGCAACGAGTCGGCGGGCGTCTACGAGCAGGGCGGCCGCCCGGAGCTCGCCGAGGCTGAGCGCGGCGAGGCGGCGATCATCGCCCAGTTCCTGCCGCAGCAGATGGACGAGGACGAGACCCGCGCGGCGATCCAGGCCGCCATCGCCGAGACCGGTGCCGCGTCACCGAAGGACATGGGCAAGGTCATCGCCGCGCTCAAAGGGGCCTATGCGGGCCGGATGGATTTCGGCAAGGCGAGCGCCCTGGTGAAGTCGATGCTGGCCTGAACTCGGGCCCGGGCCCCGGAGGCGGTGCCCGGACGCGACGACGCTGCACCTCGACGCGATGCAGGCCGTCCGGGCGCGGCGATACCGCCGCGACGGTGAGTGCGTCGGGCGAGCCAGTCCCCGCGATGCGAGAGGTCATCGACGACCCCTACGGTCTCGGGACCGGTTCGTTAGGACTCCGCTGACCAAGACGCGCTACAAGGCAGATCCCCTGAACCGGACCCCGCCGTGCGCTATCCGCCCCACCTGCTCGAAGAGATCCGCTCCCGCCTGCCGGCCTCCGAGGTCGTCGGCCGGCGCGTGCGCCTCAAGAAGGCGGGGCGGGAATGGCGCGGCCTGTCGCCGTTCAACGCCGAGAAGTCGCCCTCGTTCTACGTGAACGACCAGAAGCAGTTCTATCACTGCTTCTCGTCGGGCAAGCACGGCGACATCTTCACCTTCCTGATGGAGACCGAAGGCGTCTCGTTCCCGGAGGCGGTGGAGCGGCTCGCCAGCGAGGCCGGCGTGGCGCTGCCGGCCCCCAGCGAGGCCTCGCGCGAGAGCGAGACGCGGCGGCGCGGCGCCCTCGAGGTGATGGAGCTCGCCTGCGCCTTCTTCGAGGAGCAGCTCGCCGGCCGGGCGGGCGCCCGGGCCCGCGACTACCTCGCCGGCCGCGGCCTCGACGGCGAGGTCCGCCGCACCTTCCGCCTCGGCTACGCGCCGCCGGAGCGCTACGCACTCCGCGACCACCTCGCCGCCCGGGACGTGCCGGCCGAGCTGATGGTGGAGCTGAACCTGCTGACCACCGGCGACGACATCAAGGTGCCGTTCGACCGCTTCCGCGACCGGGTCATCTTCCCGATCCGCGACGTGCGCGGCCGGGTGGTGGCCTTCGGCGGCCGCGGCATGAGCCCGGACGCCAAGCCGAAATACCTCAATTCCTCGGAGACGCCGCTCTTCCACAAGGGGCGGATGCTCTACAACCACCACGCGGCGCGAAAGCCCGCCCACGATACCGGCCGGGTGATCGCGGTCGAGGGCTACGTCGACGCCATCGCGATGACGCTCGCCGGCCACCCCGAGGTGGTGGCCTCCCTGGGCACGGCGCTGACCGAGGATCAGCTCGCCCTGCTCTGGCGCATGGCCGACGAGCCGATCCTGTGCTTCGACGGCGACGGGGCCGGAAGGCGCGCCGCCTACCGCGCCCTCGACGTCGCCCTGCCGGCGCTCCAGCCGGGCAAATCCCTGCGCTTCGCCCTGATGCCCGAGGGCCAGGATCCGGACGACCTCCTGCGCACCGGCGGTCCCGGTGCCATCGACCGGGTGCTCGACGGAGCCCGCCCCCTCGTCGACGTGCTGTGGTCGCGCGAGACCGAGCTGAGCCCGGTCGACACGCCGGAGCGCCGGGCCGGCCTCGCCCAGCGCCTGCGCGAGATCGTCGGCGGCATCCGCGACGAGACCCTGAAGCGCTACTACCGCGACGAGATCGAGGCCCGCCTGCGGGGGTTGAGCCCCAACGGCGCCCGCGCCCAGCAGGGGAGGGAGCGCGCGCCCTTCGTGCCGCGGCCCCGGGGGGCGCCAGCGCAGCCGGTCTCTCCGCGGCTCACCGCCCGGGCAAGCCCCCTGCTTGCCCGCTCGTCGCTGTTCTCCGGCGGCTCGTCCTCCCGCGAGGCCCTGATCGTCGCGGCTCTCCTCGTCCATCCCGAGCTCCTCGCCCGCGGGGCCGAGGAACTGGCCGAGGTCGAGTTCGAGGGGGCGGACGCCCGGACCCTGCGCGGCGCGCTCCTCGATTTCGCCGCCGAGGGTGGCGCCGGCGACACGACGCTCCTCGACGCGCGGCTGGAACGGGCCGGGCTCGCCGCGGCGGCCGGGCGAATCGCCGGCCTGGTGCGGCCCGGCGACCGCTGGGTGCTCGATCCCCACGCCGATCCGGTGCGGCTGGAGGACGCGCTGAGGCAGGCCGTGATCTTGCACCGCAAGGCCGGAACGCTACATAGCGAACTCCGGGCCGCCGAGCGCGCCCTGGCGGAAGAGGAGACGGAGGCCAATTTCGCCTGGCTGCGCGACGTGAAGACTCGTCTCTCCGTGGTGGCAGGCGCCGAGGTCGAGGCGGAGACGGCCGAGGAGACGGAACCGTCCTGACGCCACGCGCGACTTGCGGCTTCCGTCCGGACTAGTTAACGGCAAGTCGATCGAATGGCTTGCACATTTGCGTGAGATCCTGGGGCGGCTCGCGCGCCGCCCGACGAGACATCACGGTGCCGGCACGGCGGGAGCCTCCCCCGCCCGGGCACTGCCGACACCGGGAAGCATAGGCTGAGCATGGCGACGAAGGCAACGGAACGAGACGAGACCGAGGCGGCCCCCGAGCAGCAGACCGACGGCCCGCTCCTCGACCTGACGGATGCCTCCGTCAAGCGGATGATCAAGCTCGCCAAGAAGCGCGGCTACGTCACCTACGACGAGCTGAACGAGGTGCTGCCTCAGGAGGAGTTCACCTCCGAGCAGATCGAGGACGTGCTGGGCCAGCTGTCCGAGCTCGGCGTCAACGTGGTCGAGGCCGAGGAGGCCGACGACCAGCAGGCCGAGGGCGCCCCCCAGGAGGGGGCCGAGGAGGAGGAGGCCAGCGAGGGCGGCGAGGTGGCCGAGGTCGCCGCCGCGCGCCCGGTGGCGCTCAGGACCGAGACCGCCAAGGAGCCGACCGACCGCACCGACGACCCGGTCCGGATGTACCTGCGCGAGATGGGCTCGGTCGAGCTCCTCTCCCGCGAGGGCGAGATCGCGATCGCCAAGCGCATCGAGGCCGGTCGCGAGGCGATGATCGCCGGCCTGTGCGAGAGCCCGCTCACCTTCCAGGCGATCATCATCTGGCGCGACGAGCTCGTCGACGGCCGGGTGCTCCTGCGCGACATCATCGACCTCGAGGCGACCTATGCGGGCCCCGACGGCCGCGCCGGCCCCGCCGAGGGCGAGGCCGAATCCGAGGAGGAGGGCGACGCGGAGGGCGAGACCCCGCCGGAGGGGGAGGGCGACGAGGACGACCTCGAGAACAACGTCTCGCTCTCGGCCATGGAGGCCGAGCTCAAGCCGCGCGTGCTCGAGACCTTCGACGCCATCGCCGACAACTACCGCAAGCTGCGCAAGGTGCAGGCCGAGCAGGCCGAGACGCGGCTGAAGGGCGCGGCGGCCTCCGAGTCGCAGGGCCAGCGCTACTCCGAGCTGAAGAACCGCGTCGTCGCCGACGTGAAGTCGCTGTCGCTGAACGCCAACCGCATCGAGGCGCTGGTCGAGCAGCTCTACGACATCAACAAGCGGCTGATCTCGCACGAGGGCCGCCTGATGCGGCTCGCCGAGAACCACGGCGTCGCCCGCGACGAGTTCCTGCGCCACTACCAGGGCTACGAGCTCGACCCGCACTGGGTCGAGCGGGTGGCCAAGCTCGGCGGCAAGGGCTGGAAGAACTTCACCGAGCGCGGCGCCGACAACATCGGCACCCTGCGCGAGCAGATCATCTCGCTCGCCTCCGAGACCGGCCTGGAGATCCAGGAGTACCGGAAGATCGTCCACATGGTCCAGAAGGGCGAGCGCGAAGCCCGCCAGGCCAAGAAGGAGATGATCGAGGCGAACCTGCGGCTGGTGATCTCGATCGCCAAGAAGTACACCAACCGCGGCCTGCAGTTCCTGGACCTGATCCAGGAGGGCAACATCGGCCTGATGAAGGCGGTCGACAAGTTCGAGTACCGCCGCGGCTACAAATTCTCGACCTACGCCACGTGGTGGATCCGGCAGGCGATCACCCGCTCGATCGCCGACCAGGCCCGCACGATCCGTATCCCGGTGCACATGATCGAGACGATCAACAAGATCGTCCGGACCTCGCGCCAGATGCTGCACGAGATCGGCCGCGAGCCGACCCCGGAGGAGCTGGCCGAGAAGCTGGCGATGCCGCTCGAGAAGGTGCGCAAGGTCCTCAAGATCGCCAAGGAGCCGATCTCCCTTGAGACCCCGATCGGCGACGAGGAGGATTCCCATCTCGGCGACTTCATCGAGGATAAGAACGTCGTCCTGCCGATCGACGCGGCTATCCAGTCGAACCTGCGCGAGACCACCACCCGGGTGCTGGCCTCGCTCACCCCCCGCGAGGAGCGGGTGCTGCGCATGCGCTTCGGCATCGGGATGAACACCGACCACACCCTCGAGGAGGTCGGCCAGCAATTCTCGGTCACCCGCGAGCGCATCCGCCAGATCGAAGCCAAGGCTCTGCGCAAGCTCAAGCACCCGAGCCGGTCGCGCAAGCTGCGGAGCTTCCTCGACAACTGAGGCCGGGAATTCAACAGTTCGGGCCCGGGAGGCAACCGCCTCCCGGGCCTCTTCGTTACAGCGGGGAGTCGACGATCCGCGCCACCGCGCGCCGCACCAGCGGCAGCACGAGCAGCAGCGTCGGGAAGGCGACGAGCCAGGAGAAGCCCCAGGCCCGCGGCCAGTGCCGCAGCGCCTCGGGCGTCGCCCCGAGGCTGAGCAGGGTCGCGATGGCCGAGACGATGCAGGTCATCATGACCGAGAGCAGGAACGCGGTCACCAGCGGGGCCGAGGAGGCCGGCAGGCGTCGCGGGACTCTGAGAAAAGGCATGACACGTCTTTCGGAGCGGGCGGATCCGCCCGGACGAGGCTGCACGCACCCGCCCGGTGTGAATACCACCCAAGGGAGCGCGTTGCCTGACGTGAGACGCTTACGGCCGGCCGGGACGCGGTTCCGGCGACACTGCAGCCCCTAGCAGACGCTAGGTCAAATGCCAAGCTGACGGGCCATTTGCCCACTGCCAAGCCTTGCCGTTCCACGGCGCAGCGCCCATGTCAGAGCCATGTACGAATCGCCTCGCCCCAACTCCGTCCCGACGCCCACGGCCGCGGCGGACGGGTCGGAGGCGAGCGACATCCCGATCGGCCTGTTTCGCGAGTGCGTGGCGCTCCGCGACTGGCTCTTGAGCGAGGGGGCGCGACTGCCGGAATCCGGCGACCTCCTCGCCGGCATGGCCGAGCGGCTGAACGACCTCGGCGTGCCGGTCGACCGCGCCACCACTGCCATCGACGCGCTGCACTCCGACTATTCCGGCGTCGGCCGGTTCTGGACCCGGGAGGACGGTGTCAGCTTCCGCCTCTTCCCGCACGGCGAGGCCAGCGAGCAGGCGCTCGCCCGCAGCCCCTTCGCCCACGTCTTCGCCACCGGCCAGTGGCTGATCCTCGACCTGCGCGAGACGCCGGACGACCGCTTCAGCATCGTCCCGGAGCTGAAGGCGGCGGGCTACACCCATTACATCACCGTGCCCTTGTTCTTCACCAACGGCACCAAGAACGGCGTCACCTTCGCGACCCGTGATCCGCGCGGCTTCGCCGACGACGACCTGGCGATCCTGCGCTTCATCGTGCCGACCCTGTCGGCTGTGATGGAGATGCGCGGCCTCAACGCCCGCCTCGACCACGTGCTGCGGGTCTATGTCGGCGACGGGCCGCACCAGGCGATCCTCGCCGGCTTCATCCGTCGCGGCCAGGTCGAGCGGATCCGCTCGGCGATCCTGTTCGCCGACATGCGCGGCTACACCCACCTCACCGACGCGCTCACGCCCGAGGCCTCAGTGGAGCTCCTGAACACCTACTTCGACTGCCTGGTGCCGCCGATCGAGAGCGAGGGCGGCGAGGTGCTGAAATATATGGGCGACGGCCTGCTGGCGATCTTCCGCGAGAGCGGCGACGACCTCGGCGGCGCCGCGCAGGGGGCGCTCACCGCCGCACAGACGGCGCTCCGCCGCGTCGAGGAGGCCAATCGCGCCGGGCGCTTCCCGACCCGGATCGAGATCGGCATCGCGCTCCACCACGGCGAGGCGGCCTACGGCAATGTCGGCTCGGGCGCGCGGCTCGACTTCACGGTGATCGGCCGCGACGTGAACCTGGCGAGCCGGCTTGCCAAGCTCAACAAGGTGCTGTCCGAGCCGCTGCTGATGTCGAAGCCTTTCGTTGACTTCCTGTGGGGCGACCCCGAGCTGCTGGGCACCCACCCCCTCGACGGCTTCGCCGAGGAGATGGCGATCTATCGTCCCGGCAAGGGCGGCTGAGAGCGGCTGACGGCGGTCGCGCGGAGATAGGCAGGAGGCCGGATGCGCGTTCTCCTCACGGGATCGTCGGGCTGGCTCGGGCGCTTCCTCGCGCCGCAGCTGCGGGCCGCCGGCCACACCGTCGTGGGGCTCGACGTTGCGGCGGGGGCGGAGACGCAGGTGCTCGGCTCCGTGGTCGATCGCGGCCTCGTCGAGCGGACCTTCGCCGCGCACGGGATCGAGGCCGTGATCCACGCCGGCGCCGTGCACAAGCCGGACATCGCCCGCCACCCGGCCCGGCACTTCGTCGACGTCAACGTGACCGGCACGCTGAACCTGCTCGAGGCGGCGGTGGCCGCCGGGCACGACCGCTTCGTCATGACCTCGACGACGTCGCTGATGATCAGCCGGGAGATCCGCGCCGAGGCCGGCAGGGCCGCGATCTGGCTCGACGAGACCTCCGGCCCGCTCGCGCCCCGCAACATCTACGGCGTGACGAAGCTCGCGGCGGAAGGCCTGTGCCGGATCGCCCGGGAGGAGCAGGGCCTCGCCTGCCTCGTCCTGCGCACCGCCCGCTTCTTTCCCGAGGAGGACGACACCGACCGCCGGCTCTCCGGCGAGAACCTGAAGGCCAACGAGTTCCTGCACCGGCGCCTGACCGTGGAGGACGCCGCCCGCGCGCACGTGCTGGCGCTGGAGCGGGCACCGGATCTCGGCTTCGAGACCCTCGTGATCGCGGCGCCGACGCCGTTCCGGCGCGACGAGGCCGAGGCGCTGCACAGCGACGCCGCCGCGGTGATCCGCGCGCGGTTCCCCGACGCCGAGGAACTCTACCGCCGGCGCGGCTGGCGCCTGCCGGAGCGCATCGGGCGCGTCTACGACGCGGGGCGCGCCGCGCGGGTGCTCGGCTTCACCGCCGCGACGGATTTCGCGGTCGTGCTGCGGGCGCTGCGCGAGGGGACGGCGCTGCCCTTCGCGCACGACCCGGCCTACACCTCGCCCGCCGCGCAGCTTCCCTGAGCCGCGTGATGTCCTGACGGCGTCGCGGCGCGCAGGCACGCCCCGCGCGGCGGCCATGGCGGGGGTGGTTGACGAAGGGCGCGACGCTCGCCAAATTCCGGCCGTTCCAGGGAGATCCCCGACAAGGGGCTGAGACACCGCTGGACCCGGCCCCCCACGGCCCCGGTCAGCGCGGAAATCCTTCGAACCTGATCCGGCTCATACCGGCGTAGGGATTGGACAGGGTCCATCAGGACCCACGCGCATCATCCGGCAATCGGGCGCAGTCCATTCTCTCCGGGCCACCGTGGAGACGAGGGTGCACGCGCAGACGATCGGACGGCGGGGCGGACCGGAGAAGGATCCGGAGAGCGACCGGCTGCCGGAGCGGGCGGACGTGGCGGTGATCGGCGCCGGGCTGATCGGCCTGTCGGTGGCCTGGCGCCTGGCGCGGGCCGGCCTCGCGGTCGCGGTGATCGAGCGCGGGCGGGCCGGCGACGGCGCGAGCCTCGCCGCCACCGGCATGCTGGCGGCGGCGGCCGAGCACGAGCCCGGGGGCGAGGTCCTGTCGCCGTTCTGCCTCGAGAGCCAGCGCCTCTGGCACCCGTTTCGCGATGAGCTCGAGGCGGAATCCGGCCTTGCCATCGATTACCGCCGCGAGGGCACGCTCGTCATCGCGCTCGGCCGCGACGAGGTCGAGCGCCTGCGCTTCCGCCACGAGCTGCAGCGCCGCGAGGGCCTTCGGGTCGAGTGGCTGTCCGGCCCCGCCATCCGGGCCCGCGAGCCGGGCCTTCGCCCCACCGTCACCGCCGGCCTGTTCTGCCCCGACGACCATCAGGTCGATCCGGCGCGGGTGATGGCGGCCCTGCGCCGGGCCCTCCGCGCCGCCGGCGGGCGGCTCGTCGAGAGCTGCACCGTCACCGCGCTCACCCGCGAGGGCGGCCGGGTCACCGGCGTCGAGACCAGCTCGGGCGTGTTGCGCGCCGGCACCGTGGTGCTCGCCTCCGGGGCCTGGGCCGGAGAGGGGGGGCTGGTGCCCGACCTCGCCCTGCCGGTGCGCCCGCTCAAGGGTCAGTCGATGGCCCTGCAGATGACGCCCCGCAGCGGCGGCCTCGCCCACGTGGTCTGGACCGAGCAGGTCCACATGGCGCCGAAGGGCGACGGCTCGCTCATCGTCGGTGCCACCGTCGAGGAGACCGGCTTCGACCCGCACCTCACCGCCGGTGGCCTCTACGCCCTGCTCGAGGGGGCCCGTCGCGCCCTGCCGGGGGTGGAGGAGATGCGGGTGGTGGGCGTGTGGAGCGGCTTTCGCCCGACCTCCGACGACGATGCCCCGATCCTCGGCGAGGCCTTGCCCGGCCTGGTCCTCGCCGCCGGCCACCACCGCAACGGCTACCTCCTCGCCCCGGTCACCGCCGAGGCCGTGGCCGCCCTGATCCTGCGCGGCGAGACGCTGCCGGTAGCCGCCCCCTTCGGCCTCGCCCGGTTCGCCGCGCGCAGCCTCGAACACACCCCACCCAGCGAGACCCCATGAAGCTCCTCGTCAACGGCGAGCCCCGCGACAGCGAGGCCGCCACCCTCGATGCCCTCTGGCGCCAGGAGACCGCCGACCTGGACCTGCCCGGCCCGCAAGGATTCGCCATCGCGCTGAACGGCGCGGTGGTGCGCCAGCGCGACTGGGCGGCGACGGCGCTCAGCGAGGGCGACCGCGTCGAGATCGTCCGCGCCATGCAGGGCGGCTAGTGACAGACAATCCTCGGAGGAACCCCATGACCGACTCCCACGACGACCCACTGGTGATCGCCGGCACGTCCCTCTCCTCACGCCTGCTCATCGGCACCGCCGGCTACCCGACGCAGGCCATCATGAGCGAGGCGGTGCGGGCGAGCTGCGCCGACGTGGTCACCGTCTCGATCCGCCGCATCTCGCTCCACGGCCACGGCTCGGACACCGTCGCGCGCCTCAAGGGCTCCCGCTTCCTGCCCAACACCGCCGGCTGCGAGACCGCCCGCGACGCGGTGATGACGGCGGAGCTGGCCCGCGAGGCGCTCGGCACCAACTGGATCAAGGTCGAGGTGATCGGCGACCGCGAGACGCTCTATCCCGACGTCGCCGAGACGATCGAGGCCACCCGCCAGTTGGTCGAATCCGGCTTCGTGGTGCTGCCCTACTGCAACGACGATCCGGTCGTGTGCAGCCGCCTCGCCGATCTCGGCGCCGCCGCCGTGATGCCGATGGGCTCGCTGATCGGCTCCGGCATGGGCGTGGCCAACCCGGCCAATCTCGAGCTGATCTGCCGTCGCTCGCCGGTGCCGGTGATCGTGGATGCCGGCATCGGCACCGCCTCCGACGCGGTGATCGCGATGGAGCTCGGCGCCGCCGCGGTGCTCCTCAACACCGCTGTCGCCAAGGCCGACGATCCGGTCCGGATGGCCCGCGCCATGCGCCACGCCGTCGAGGCCGGCCGCCTCGCCTATCTCGCGGGTCGCATCCCGCGCCGCGCCCGGGCCGAGCCGTCGAGCCCCCAGCTCGGCCTCGTCGGCTCGTGAGCCTGCCCGCCCGCCTGCTGATCGTCACCGACCGGCACGGCTGCCCGGAACCCTTGGAGACCCGCGTCGCCGCCTGCCTGGAGGCCGGTGCCCGCTGGATCTGGCTGCGCGACCGCGACATGCCCGCGCCGGAGCGCGCCGCTCTGGC
>NZ_LABY01000080.1 GCF_001043975.1 Methylobacterium variabile | reverse complement strand
CGGGAAACCCGGAGCGGTTCAACCCGGCACGACGCCACCGTCGCAGCGTTCGCTCGCACAAGTTCCTGGGCCGCGTAGATCCACTCGGCAGACTCAGGGTTGGCGAAGGCCATCAGGCGGGTGCCCGCATCCCAAGCGCGCTCGCCCATCACCGTTGCCACCCTCCGCTCCGCCAGCGAGAACGATAGGAACCGCGGCACCGCCAGCACCAGACCCATCAGGATCCCTGCCGCGCCGGCTCCCCCGAGCCACGCATTCCGCCGCCACCGCTCGCGTACGCGCCGGTCGGGTGGCCTTTGTAGAGTGGGCGCAGAACGTGGTGTTCCTGGGTCCGTCCGGCGTGGGCAAGACACACCTGTTGTCGCCCAACGTAATCTGACCCACACTCATGCCGGAACCGTTGCTTGGCGCACTGGCCGCCCTATCAATCTTCCGCGCTACTACTCTGGCTTGGGCAGCCCCCACTCAGGATCTCCGCTCATTTTTCAGTAGGTTGCAATCTTGGATTGCAGGATCGGATCGACGTGGCGAAGCCATGCGTAGTCCGGGAAGCGCAGGCCGTGCGCCTTTTGGGCCGCCTCCGCCAGCGCCGACGTTGCCGCGGCAAGATGCTCCTTGGCCTTGAGCACCTCGTGAACCTGGGCGAGGGCGGCGTTATTCCGCCCCTTTTGATCGGTGATCGCCTGGAGCAGGTGGCCTTGCAGGGTCGGCACGAGTGTGTCGGGCAGCCGCGCCTGCGGATCGGCGACCTGGCGGTCTGCGGCCGTCCTGGCGGCCTTCAGGACGGCCTGCTGGTCGAGGGTCGCGAGCGCATTCGCGACCCTGCCGTGGAGGAGCAGCTCGCCCGCCTCGGGGATAAGGAGTTCAAGGCATGAAGTGGATCCCGAGACGCTCGGTCACAGCCGACCCTCGCGCGAGCGGTCCGCCAGAGGGCAAGGCTCGCGAAGCCCAGGCTTTCCTCCCACTCTCGGACTCTGAGCGCAGATTCACGGCAGGATGCGACCCGAGGGGGATTCACCCTTAACTCGGCCGTGGTAGCGTCGCTTCACCGTGCCGATCCGCCCCGAACACCGCCACTTCTACCCGATCGACTGGCCGCAGCTCTCGGCGGTGATCCGCTTCGGCCGCGCCGGCGGACGCTGCGAGGCCTGCGGGCGGCCACACGGCCGGGTGATCGTCTGCCTCGACGGGGGAGCATGGTACGACGCCGAGGCCGGCCACTGGCGCTCAGGCCGTGGCCGGCCGCTGCGACGCCTGCCCGGGCTCGAGGTCCTAGCCAGCGCACGGCTGACTGTGCCGATCCTGGCGGCCTGTCACCGCGCGCACGATACTAGCCTGAACGGCGACCGGGATCTCGCCGCTTGGTGCCAGCGCTGCCACCTGATCCACGACCGGCCCGAGCATCTGCGGCGGCGGCGGCTGACCTATCTGCGGCGGCGAGCGCTGGGCGACCTGTTTCTCGGGACCTACCCGATCAGCTAGAGCAGCGCCCGATCACGTTGTAATCGGGCGCTGCTCTAGCTCTTTGATTTTACCGCATTTTCTAAGATGAACCGGTATCCACCTCGTCGGAAAATGCTTAAGAGGACAGAGCGGCAGGTTCGCTGCCGATGCAAGCGAGGCCGCCCGACCGGCGCGTCGGCGATGGAGCCCTCGATCAGCCTCATCGCGAGGGCAGTGCCGACGCAGGGATACCGCTACCCCAGGGCTTGCTCGACCGCCCTTCCGCAAGCCTCGGTGTCGGCATCGCCGCCGAGGTCGCGGTGCGCAGGGTCTGCTCGGCCAACACCCGCTCGATGCCGGCAACGATCTCCGCCGCGGCCTCCTTCAGGCCAGTGCGCCTCGTACCCGATTGCGGAGCACCCGTACTGGAGCTCAGGGTGAAGCCTCTGTGCGTCAGCGGCAGACATCTGCTCGCTGCCAAGCTTCAGATATTGACGCGCGGTCGATGGCCCTGCCAACGTCGCGCCCGACGAAGACAGCGGTTGCCCTCGTCGCGTCGCGGCGAATGGCTGGCGGCGTTGGAGGCGCTCATGCGGGGGCTGGAGGAGCTGTGACCCAACTAGCGCGTGTTGCATGACACACGAAGCCTTCGCACCGCTCACAATCGCCGAGTACGCTGCACAGGCAGCCCTCACCGATCAGCGCAGTGACGGCGGATCGCTGGCGTTTCCGCTCCTTGGCCTCTTCGGCGAGACGGGAAGCCTGCTCAGCGAGGTCAAGAAGAAGCAGCGCGACCGTACTTCCTATCGCGGCTACGCGGGTGCCGTCGTCGAGGAGCTCGGCGACGTCCTATGGTACCTCGCAGCGGTGGCATCCCGCACACGCGTGCCTTTGCCCGGCGTCTTCGCGGAGGCGGTCTCTAAGACGGGCAACAATGAAGCGATCACCCTGGCTTCGTTGCAGCCCGACATCATGCCTCGAGCTGGAGAACCGACTGCCGCATTCGAGCGCACATTGCTGAAGCTGGCCGGAGAAGTCGGAATCCTTGTCATGGACGCACAAGGACAGGGCATCGAGAAGGACATCAGTCTACTGCGAAGCCGTTTGGTTACGATTGCACAAACCCTAATTCAAGCCTCTAACGAGGCCGGCGTCACGCTCGAGGCAGCAGCCGTCAAGAACCTTGCAAAGATCAGCGACCGCTGGCCGCGCGAACGGCAATATCCCGCGCCTCTCGACGCCTTAGCAGACGCCGAGGAGCGCCTGCCACGCAGCATCGCGATTGAGATCTTCGAACGGGAAGTTCGTGGACGGACCTACGTTTTTCAACGACGTAACGGAATCAACATTGGCGATCGGCTGACCGACAATGCCATGACTGCCGATGACTACCGATTTCATGATGCCTTCCATTACGCCTATGTAGCTGTGCTAGGCTGGTCACCCGTCATTCGCGCTCTGTTCCGCCTGAAGAGAAAATCGGCACCGAAGGTTGATGAAGCGCAAGATGGCGCGCGTGCCATCCTGATCGAGGAAGGCCTGACAACCTGGATCTTCGGGCAAGCGCTTGAGCTCGATCTGTTCACCGGCATGAAGCCGGGTGATTTACCATTCGACCTGCTCAAACAGGTTCGCCAGTTTGTGGCTGGCTACGAGGCGGAGCGGTGTCCACTATGGCTTTGGGAAGAAGCCATCCTCCAAGGCTATACGGCGTTTCGCTTTCTGCGTGAACATCGACGCGGACGCCTCATTCTCGACTTGGACCAACATCAGATGACAATCGAGCCACTTTCGTGAAGACACCTCGTAAGTTTGCTGACGCCCTTGCAGGCATGTCCCTCAAGTCGGTGTTCAATCCGTATCGTGATCACTGCCCCCTTCACGACCGAGAAGACGGCGCACTCGTACGCAAACGCAACCTGATCCACTGTCTCGAAGCGGCCATTGAAGCGCGTGTCGATACGATCTGGATTGCGCGAGATCTCGGATACCGCGGCGGAAGGCGAACTGGCGTACCGCTGACCGATGAGGTTCACTTGGCTTCCGCCAGCGTGCTTCTGGGCGGCATAACCCTTGATCGCGCGACGCATGGCCCGATCGTGGCTGAACGTACAGCGGCCGTGGTTTGGCGGGTTCTTTCCCGAGTCGGAGCACCCGTCGTTCTCTGGAACATTTTCCCCTTGCATCCGCACGAGCCGGGGGACCCACTATCCAATCGCTGTCACAGCCGCTTCGAACGCGATGCCACCTGGCCATTCCTGACAGCGCTCATCGCGATGATAGCCCCGCGTCGGATCATAGCGATCGGGCGCGATGCTGGTCTGGCACTCTCGGGACTCGAGGTTCCGGTGATGACGGTTCGCCACCCAAGCTATGGCGGCCAGGCTGAATTCATCGCCGGTGTTCATGCTATCTACGGTCTGGATGGAGAGGATGTCGCTCCGCAGCTATCCCTTTCTGTCTGATCAGACCGTCGCCGGCGCAACTGGCGCGATTGCCTGATCGAACTGTGCGAGGAGAGTCTTGATCTCCCCGCGATTGGTCCTCGGTGGCTGGTCAACCTTCGCGTGGGTTGAGACGATCGTCAGCGATCCCACCTCTAGTTCGGCCTCTCGTGCGACAAAGCTCATAAGTCGACCCAAGCCGATGATATTACCGAGCAGCTTTTCCACATAGTAGTGGTTGCGGTACTGTGCGGTCAAAATCAGCTTGCGTGGAGCACTGGGAACGATCTTGAAACTGAGAAAACTGAGGCACTGACCGCCATAAGGCGAATTATCAACGTCGCGAACAGGATCGAACAAAGAGATTTCATATTTATTCAATGCTTTTACGCTTCTGTCGCCCATTCGCGTGACGATATTCCACAACTGATTTGGCGAATTTCCAGATGAAACGGGATAGTCAATCATCCGCTCGAAATAATATCCGGACCATCGCTCACCGCGCCGCACCTTTGCCAGGACGCGATGATTGAATACATCAAAAAATTCCGGCGCTCCGTGTCGGTAATAGAGCGCAGCCGGAAAAATCGTGTTGGCAACGGTTTCGATCGGCTTCGCACAGGAAGCTAGAAAGGCGTCGACGGCAGCAACACCCGGATGCGCGATCGTCGATCCCGCAGTGGGGTCAGCAACATCAATGATAACGTTGTAAGCCTCGTGACCCGGCTCGGCGTCAACGGCGCGCACCGCCTCACGCCAAGCGGTCGCGCAGTCAGGCTGCGGAGGAACTGGCAGATACATCGACATCCTCCGTGAGCAATGCGGCCGCGAACAGCCGCGGTGCGATGAACCTCTCGGTCAACCAAGCATGTCCGGAGAGGCCCCAGCCAAGCCCCCAGCTGTTACGCACGAGGATTGCGCGTTCAGCCTGTACCGTGCCGTGACCGACGGCGATCACTGCGTGCCGCCGGGCCGGCTCGGGCACCTCACCGGCCGCCGGCTGAACGACACCAGCCGGACTTGGCATGAAAAAGGATCGTGACAGCGTCATCAGCAATATGACGGGTCGTTGCGCGTCGATCTCGGCAATGATCGGCCCGACGTCGTAGGCGTGAGGCGCTCCAGCCCGCCGAAACCGGGCGCCGACTTCGGCAGGGGGCAACCAAGCGGTTAGATCCGCAGGGACTGCAGAGAGATATGGCCAGCCGGCCTCTTCCGGTTGTCCGTCGTGGCGCAATGTTTCGAGCATCGCTGGCAGCGTTGCGCCACGGTCCGGCGGACGGCTCGCGCGTTGCTGCGCTTGGTAGAAGGCGCATTCGCAAGACAGTGGTGACCAGCCCGGGCGCAACGCAGCGTGCGCGTCGCTGGCCGCGAAGGCGAGACAGGTTGGGCGCGAGCCCTGGTTGCGGGCCTCACCAAAGTGGGGCCGCAGGTCCTCCAGAATGGTGATCGAGGTCATGCGGCTTCGAGCAGCCTCCGCCGCTCGGCGCGCGAGAGGCCTTCCTCCTCCGGGCCCGTCAAGTCGAAATCGAGTTCCAGCCGGGACAGCGGTGGGTCAGGCTCCCATGGGCGCCGCTCATCGAGTTGCAGCAACCCGCGGCTGCCTTCTTCAGGCGCCACGGTCACACGTCGAATGACGGGTCCACCGATGCCATCGCTGTCCATGGCTTCCGTCGAGTCTCCCACGATTGCAAAGCCGCTCGCCGCCAGTTGATCGATATCCCAGAGATAGCCGCCTCCACTATGCTCCTCGAGGCGAAGTACGAAGAGGTCATTCCGGCTACCATCGATCCGTGTTCCGGCGTCGCGTTCCGTCAGCAGCCAGACATCACCGCGATAGTTCTCGGGTCGGTAGTCCTCAAGAAGCGCGACCTTCAGTTCGCGCGGCCGTGTTGTGACCAGATAACGCGCGAGGGCTGCAGAAATCATCTTGTGGCGAGCTAGCGTCCAGCAGGCCGCTTCGTAACTGGCGCCGAGCCGCAGGGAGAGCTGATACACTCGGTTCGGCCGCCGGAAGTCAGCTACTGTCCAGCCCTGACGCGCAGCATGCCACAGGATCAGCCAACGCGGCATCAAGAACTCGGTCGCGAATGCGTCGGCCTCAACTTCCTGAAAATCCTCGGTCGGCACACCCGCCATCGGCATGCGTCGCAGAATGCTGTCGTCGTCGAGGCTCGGGCGATGCTTCATGGCGTAGTGGCCAAGCTCATGTGCGGCGGTGAACCGCTGGATCGCCATTGGCCGCTGCGTTGTGACGAGGACGCCCGGAACGGGATCACTGAGGTAAGCGCCGAGCAGCCCTTGCAACGGTCGCAGGAGGAGCGGCAGATTGAGCGTCTGGATGGCCCCGAACACGTCGACAGCACCACCACGCGCGGTGATCAGCGTTCGCAGGCCGAGCGCTTGATGAATACGCGCCGCCGCCATAGTCCCAGCCCGCACCGCACCCGCGTAGTCGGAGGCGGCCATGCGCGTCAGTCCTGATTGGCTTGCGAACGGGTTCGCAGATAATCCGCGAACCGGCCGAGCTCGTTACGGTCCTGTAGCGACAATGCCGCGGCGCGGCGGGCAAGATGCGCAACATCGACAGGCAGGGCCGCCGCCTCATCTTCCCCTGTGAAGAACGCCACCGGCTGACGATAGAGCTTGGCAAGGCGGGTCAGCTCGATCGCCTCCACGCGTCGTTGGCCGTTCTCGATATCGGTCAGTGCGGTGCGAGGGATCTTGAGGTAGGTCGCGACCTCCTCCTGCTTCAAACCAAGATACTTGCGAGCTTCACGCAGCCGCTCGCCGAGTCGGCGACGCTCGACATCGTCGTCGTCCTGCTGGATTGCGACTTGGCTCATCACTTGCCCCCCTTTCGCTTCTTCCAAAAGGTCTCAATGTTCGGCAGCAGCTGCACGAGCGCCTGGTCAACTGAGCGATAACCACCAGTCCGAACCACATTCTCCGGCAGCTCTATGCCCAGGAGCGGCTCAACGATGCAGAGGATCGACACGACTACGAGGGAGTCAATCTGAAATGGCGTGCTCCCGATCGCAACGGGCGTCGGCGGCAAAGCAACGCCTCTGATCGCCGCCTCGGACTTGACTATCTCAATCAGCTCGCTCCGCAAATCTGCCTCGACGGCTGCCGAGGGGAACGGAGCAACGACAGGAGCTGAGACAGGTGGAGCAAGCGTGGCAGTAGCCATGACATTTCTCTTCGAACCGGAGTGAACATAATGTCGGAATAATCGACATGCAAGGCGACAAATGTCGGCACCGAGCGGTTGCACGCCGTCCAATTGGTATGCCCATAGAGCGGCACGCGGCTGCGAGTGTTCAGCAACCTCAGGGTTGGCTAGAACGAGGGTATGGCCGAACGCGCAACCTTCCTCCACATCACCGACCCCCACCTGTCCGGATCCGGCGTTCGGTTGGAACGAGACGATCGCAAGGTCGAGGTTCCGGGCATTCCAGCCAGCACCCGCGAGGAGGCGCTTGGTCTCTTGTTCAGGCGCTTGGCTGAGCGTCTGGCGAGAGAGGACAGGGCGCTCGATGGGGTGATCTTTTCGGGTGATGCCCAGAACAAGGGCGCGGCTGGCGGCCATGAGCTGGTCTTCAAGTTGATCGCCGAGCATCTCGGCATCGCCGTCGATCGCATTGTGTCGGTCCCGGGCAACCACGACGTGCCTCGCGACGCAGCTCCCGGCTCTGCCCAACGCTTCGAGGATTTCATACGAGTCTGGCGCGACCCGGGCTGTGTCGTACCATGGCTCGACGGCATCGATGGATGGCCGGCCATTATAGCTCCTGAGAGACATCGGCTGATTGCTACCGATTGCAGTTGGGCGGTGTTTCCGATCTACACCAGCAATTGGTCGCATGTGACCTCGGTCCTGCCTGAACCCCTGCGATCTTATTGGGATGCGATCCCCGATACGCTCGCGCCCGGCGAGACGGCGGTTGCAGCCCAGTTGCGGTCGCAACTCCAGGCCCTGACGCGGTACGACATGGCCCGTATCTCCGAGCATCACCTCGAGGCCTTGCGTGCGATCGTCACCTCTACACCTCAGCCGGACAAGGGCCGCCAGCTTCGTATCGCGGTGATGCACCATCATCTGCGCTCGCCAAGCCTGCGTGAAGAACTGAAGCCTTTCGCGGATATGTCTAATTTGGAGCAGGTGCGTGCTTTCCTGCGCGGCAGTGACATCGGGGTTGTCATTCACGGCCACAAGCACGAACACGCAGCCGATTTTGACCATATCTATGCCGGCGGCGGAGACGATATGCACCGCGTCCTGGTCATCTCAGGCGCGACATTCGAGGTCGGACGCGAAACCGACGCGGTTCGACTCATCACGCTCGATGGTCTTCCGCATACGCCAGAGGTGAGGATCGAAGCGATTCCGTTGCCCCGATCGGGCGCCGAGGATCATCGGCCAGCGCCGATCCTTCGCAGGCCATGGACGACGGGCGTCCGTTCCGCTGAGACCGTACTGGTTTCCTCTGGGGCGCCGGTGATTGTCGAAGGATCCGATCTGGACGAGGTCTATGCCCGCGCACTCGCAATCGCGAAGAGCGATGCGAGGCGAGGCACCCTGCTCGTTCACCTCGATCTACCCGACGACGACGGCAAGACGCTACCGTTGCCCAGCGCCTATGCGGTTCCAGACGACCTGCAGGGCGATGAGCGCCAAACCTGGCTGCGCGAACTCGTCGAGTGGTGGCAACTCGACCGATCGCAGCTGGAAACGCGCATCCCCTACCTGCACGGCGCACGCCTGAGGCGGTATGGCGGCAAGATCGACCAGATCGAACGCATCATCGCCCTTCTCAGGGCAAAGCCGAGCACCCGGGCGGTCGCCGTACTGGTCGATCCGTTCCGCGACTTCGCCCCCCAACGGGGCGGGGGAGGAGTTCGCGTCCTTCTGCCTCGTCGAATTCCGGCGAAGGGACGCGGATGCGGGGCGTATCGCCGTGGATGCAATCGCCTTCTACAGGGCGCAGGAGTTCGAACGCTGGTGGCCGATCAACATCGCCGAGCTGCGCTTTCTGCAAAGAGAGATCTGCGAAGAGCTCGGTTTTCGGCCAGGCCGCATCACCACGATTGCCGCGGATGCGAGAACGATCTCTCGATCGCCCACGCAAGTGGCGATGCCGATCGTCGACCGTTGGCTCGACCAGGCTCCGGAGCGGCTCCATCTCCTTGCCGATGCTCTCGTTCACAAGGCCATGCACGGGGTTGCGCAGAACAGTGCCGTTCGCGAATGGCGACGGTCCTTGGCAGAGTTGCGCACCGCCACGGATGGCTTCAACTCCGACGGCATTCCCGTCGCGATCGAAGGGTTGCTCACGCTCGCCACCTACATCAAGGTCACTGCGCCGGTGGCCGATGAGGAACTCTCCATCCTGGCGCGCAACCTCGGGGACCTTGCACGCGTCAACGAGACCTTCGAACATTCCACGCGGTCCCGGGCCGCGTTCAATCGGTGGTCGCCGGTTGCACAGAGCCTTCTCGTAGCGCTCGAGCGCCTGACCGATGCACGCCTGCCGGCCGGTCAGCCGGCAACTGCCAGGACGGACTGAGAGATTTCCGCCGATGAGCCCGACGACGCGTTCGCCCCACCGCGGCCGACCTCCCAGCTGACGCGCGCACGGCTTGACCACTCGGCTGCGGTGGGGCTTCTTCTCCAACAGAGCTCGGTTGGTAAGCGCAGCATAAGGCGCTCCACGAACGACGGGGGGTTGCGATGGCGGACGTGACGCTGCTTTTCGTACACGGGACCGGCGTGCGAAGCGCCGGACGGCAGCAGACCGTCAAGCGGATCCGGGAAGGGCTCGCAAAGGCCGGCTTAGGCGGCATCGAGCTGGATTTTGTGGACTGGGGCGAGACGCACGGAACGAAGGTCAGCAAGAAGGACCTTGAGGCTGTCCTGCCCCTCGGGGCCGCGATGGCTTTGGCCGGCACGACGGAAGCCGAGATCGAGGCCGCACTCTGGTCCGATCTGCTCGCAGATCCCCTCGTCGAGCTCCGGATGGCCGCGCTTAGACAAGCGGCAGCTCCTGAGGGCGCTGTTCCGTTGCCTGGCGGCTCAAAGCCCGCTGACTTCGAGCTTGTGCAGGCTATCCAGGCTCTCGGGACGAAGCTTGTCGATCCTTTGCCCGGCGAGGTGACAACTCAGGCCATTCGAGAGGCCGCCCGCTCACTGGAACGAGAGCCGCTCGTTCAAGAGGCCGCCCTTTCGGTCGGCTCCGCTCAAGACTCCGACCTGATCGGGGCGACCGCTCGCGCCATCGTAGCCACGACTCTGCGGGGAACTCGCTCGGAACCCGGTACCGGACCGTCAGCGCTCTATCTCCGATCCGAACGCGATGCCCTCGTTGAGGCGGTTCGTTCCGCCCTGGCGCCGATTACGATGGGGATTGGCAGCTGGCTGCGCGATAAGGTCAAAGACTTCGCAACCGCAAAGGCATCCGATTGGGCGATTAATCGCCGTGACGCCCTGATGCGGAGTTCTTCACCGGCCGCCGGCGACATCTTGCTCTACCAACGGCGCGGAGACGACATCCTGGCAATGATCGAGGCCAAGATCCTGGAGCTTTCAGGCAAGGGCAAGCCCGTGATTGTACTCGGCCATAGCCTTGGCGGCATCATGCTGGTCGATCTGCTCAGCCGCCCACGCGAAGAGCGCCTACCCGTCTCCAAACTGATCACCGTGGGTTCGCAAGCCCCGATGCTGTTCAAGTTCGACGCGCTAGGCACGATGCGGCCCGGGGGCGAGCGCTCAGAGGGAACACCGTTCGTGCCGTGGCTCAATATTTATGACCGCAGCGACCTCCTGTCATTCTGCGCGGCCCGAGCATTTCTGGGTGCTGTGGGCATCGAGGACCACGAGCACGCCTCCGGTGTTTCGTTCCCTGAGGCCCACAGCGCCTACTTCCTCGCTGACGAGGTCTACGAGCGCATCAAGCAGTTCCTCGGTTAGCTGTGCGCGACGCCTACGCCCTTGTCATCGGTATCGATCAGTACGAACGCGATGGCATCCCGACGCTTCCGCATTGCGTGGACGACGGGCTCGCCGCTGTCTCGTGGCTCCGCTCAATCGAGGTTCCGGACAACCGGATCCTTCTTCATCTCTCGCCGTCAACAGGACGCAACGTCAATGCTGGCGGCATCGCTGTCCACGGCTGTGATCATCGTAGCATCGTGCAATCGATCAACTCGCTGAAGAAAGCCAAGGCTGACCAGTTATTCGTCATCCTATCTGGCCACGGCCTGTACGCAATCTCGAAATCGGTCTTCCTACCTTCGGATTACGGCGTCGACGAAATCACCTCCAACAATTTTTGGCTGGATGAATATCTTCGCTATTTTATGAGCTGGGATTTCCGGAGACAATACATCATCTACAACGCCTGCAAAGAACCCATCGCTACGATCGGCAGAGTCCCACCCGTAATGGCCAGGGGGCCTGAAGCTCATCCAGACAGCTATAAACCAGCCGCCGGCAACGCGCTCACGGTGTGCCACGCTGCGGCGCCGGACGAGAAAGCATGGTCAGGAGACGCCGGGGGAACACTTGTATCGGAGCTTCTCGATGCACTCGCCCCTGAAAAGCTCAGCAGCATGGACCCGCTCGATCCTCTGCAGTCCGCCATCATCTACGATTGGGACACCGGGACACGCGAAGTCGACTTGAAAGAGATCTTTGATCAGGCGGTCGCGCCGCGCTTCGCACTCAGGGCTGCGGCGGCGAAGAACCCGCAGACCCCTTTTTGTCAACGCCTCGGGGTGGCAGAGCTGACGAATCGTTCGCCAATCATCGACCTCCCGCAAGACACCTACCTTCCGGTTGTTGTTAAGACCGATCCGCCTGAGGCGAAGCAGGCTATTGCACTGCTTACCCTTCGATCCCCGGTACCAACGCGACAGCTCGTGCTGCCTGGCCTCGGTAAGCCGATCAATCTGCCAATGCGCTGTTTTGGTCCTACCGGTGCGACCGTGTGGACCTCGTTCCTAACGGAGCCCATGAGCGAGTGGCGCAAGCGTCGGTCACCCGCTCCAACCCAACTCGTTGGTGACACCGTCGAGATCACTTTGGAACTCGAGAGAACGGATCCCCCACCACTCAGCACCGACGAGCCACCGGACGCTTCGTTCACCCCAGTCCCACAAGGCAGTTGGTCCAGCTGCGGCATCACACCCGACGCATTCAATATTCGAGCGAGCGGCACCGGAGGAGCATCGTACTCTCTGCCGGGCCCTGCATATGACTCCCTACTCTCCGGACCGTTTGCCCCGAGCGCGCCGCAGGCGGGTGTTATCTTTGAGAGGCATGAGTTCGGGCCCAACATTCGCCCAGACCCTGCGGTTCCTGATGCCGCCAGCGCTGCACGAAGCCACGCGCTGGACTGGCTTCATGCTTTGCGGTCCACATACGCCGGCAACGGCCTCGAAATCTATCTCTCGCCCATCGGCGACGACTTCGATCGTCCCGCTACGAATTTGCGATTTGTCCTGCCGGAGGGCGGGGCTCGGCGGCTCGGGGGACACTTGGCCGGCACTCCGCTCGTATCGATCGAGCTTATCGGTTTCCCCGAGCGGACGCGAAGGATGTCGCTCACCGACATCGAGGGACACCCGACCGAGTACCTCGAAGCGGGCTTCTATCGCGTGAGGGTGGACCTTCCCTGGGGAGATTGGGCCTGCAGCATCAGCGTGGGACTGTCGGACGGTGTCGCGGAATGCACGTTGCCGAAGCGGATCGGCGTTGAGCCGCTTCGCAACCTGGCTGCCTTCGGCGAGGCGTCCGAGCGCGCGCGGATACGGCAGAGCACGGCGGCGGCGGGAAAATCTTTCAATGTGATCGTCCGGACGGGTAAGCAGCGCTTTGCCATTCTGGGTGGTGGTATCGAACTTATCCTGAACCAGGATGTCAGCGGCTTTCGGATCGAGCCCCAGTCAGACGCGGCAGTGCCTGAGTGGGACGCGGCTTTCTCCACTGGTCGTGCAAGCGCGATCGAAACATCGCGCATTCGCGAACTGCTCGGGGATGGCGCGGCTGAGGCCTTTCGAACGTTGGCGGAGCGAGACCTCATGCTGCTCGCGTGCGCCTACGCGGCGTTCGGGCGGGACGAAGGGGTCCTCACTGTGGAGGCCCTCGACGCGATGCACGGCGCTCTTCGCGACGCTCCCGATGCAAGCCTCCTGAGGTTGGCGACCGGCGCGAGCGCAGGGGCTGATGTCCTCCATCGCTTTGCTGACAGCTCCCTCGTGCCCCTTCTGCGCTGGGGCGTACCCATCATGCAGACACTCTTGCACAAGCATAATTTTGCGGTGCCGGATTGGACGAGGCATCTGACCTTCACCTCCGCCTGGACCACAATTGATGAGGCCGGTATCAAGTCGCTGGAAATCGACGACCGGAAGGCCAACCGACCGCGGGTGTGGACGCAAACCGTCGATCTGGATGAGCGCCCTTCGGCTCCGGTCATCCGCACTCGGCAAACCCGATCGTCGACTTTGGCCGGAATTGCCCTCCGCTCTGGCGCGGCCGTCGCGTACCCCTCGTCCATCGCAGCGTTGGTCCGTGGCGTGGACATCCTGGCCGACGCGGTCAAGGTGACGCTGGGCCCGAAGGGCCGTACCGTTGTGATCGAGAAGAGCTTCAGCGCGCCCCGGATCACCAAGGACGGCGTGACCGTCGCCAAGGAGATCGAGCTCGCCGACAAGTTCGAGAACATGGGCGCCCAGATGGTGCGCGAAGTGGCCTCGAAGACCAACGACATCGCGGGTGACGGCACCACCACCGCGACCGTGCTGGCCCAGGCCATCGTCCGCGAGGGTGCCAAGTACGTCGCCGCCGGCATGAACCCGATGGACCTGAAGCGCGGCATCGACCTCGCCACCCAGGCCGCCGTGAAGGACATCCAGAGCCGCGCCAAGAAGGTGTCGGCCTCGGAGGAGATCGCCCAGGTCGGCACGATCTCGGCCAACGGCGACAAGGACATCGGCGAGATGATCGCCCATGCCATGCAGAAGGTTGGCAACGAGGGCGTGATCACGGTCGAGGAGGCGAAGACCGCCGAGACCGAGCTCGACGTCGTCGAGGGCATGCATTTCGACCGCGGCTATCTCTCCCCGTACTTCATCACGAATGCGGAGAAGATGATCGCCGAGCTCGAGGATCCCTACATCCTCATCCACGAGAAGAAGCTGTCGTCGCTCCAGGCGATGCTGCCGGTGCTCGAGGCCGTGGTGCAGACGGGCAAGCCCCTCGTCATCGTCGCCGAGGACGTCGAGGGCGAGGCGCTCGCCACGCTCGTGGTGAACAAGCTGCGCAGCGGCCTGAAGGTCGCGGCCGTGAAGGCGCCGGGCTTCGGTGACCGCCGCAAGGCCATGCTCGAGGACATCGCGATCCTGACCGCCGGTCAGATGATCGCCGAGGACCTCGGCATCAAGCTCGAGAACGTGACCCTCCCGATGCTCGGCCGCGCCAAGCGCGTCCGCATCGAGAAGGAGAACACCACGATCATCGACGGCGCCGGCGAGAAGGCCGACATCGAGGCCCGCGTTCAGCAGATCAAGGCGCAGATCGAGGAGACCACCTCGGACTACGATCGCGAGAAGCTTCAGGAGCGTCTGGCCAAGCTCGCAGGCGGCGTCGCGGTGATCCGCGTCGGCGGCGCGACCGAGGTCGAGGTCAAGGAGAAGAAGGACCGCGTCGACGACGCCCTCCACGCCACCCGCGCTGCAGTAAAAGAGGGCATCGTCCCAGGCGGTGGCACCGCGCTTCTGCGGGCCAAGAAGGCCGTGGCGGCCCTGTCGAGCGACAACGCCGACGTCCAGGCCGGCATCAAGATCGTGCTGAAGGCCCTTGAGGCCCCGATCCGCCAGATCGCTCAGAACGCGGGCGTGGAGGGCTCGATCGTGGTCGGCAAGATTACCGACAACACGGGCTCCGAGACCTTCGGCTTTAATGCCGAAAGCGGAGAGTACGTCGACATGATCGAGGCCGGCATCATCGACCCGGCCAAGGTCGTGCTCACCGCTTTACAGGACGCGGCCTCGATCGCTGGCATTCTCGTGACAGTAGGAGCGATAATCGTCGGCGAGGTATCTCCGAAGCAGAGCGACAATGGTCACCGGGCGATGGAAGCATCCACCAGGGCGCCAGATGAGATAGTCATGTGAGGCGGATCATTATTTATCCCGCCTTTGTCGAGCTATTCCAATAGTGACTTGATCCATTTAGACAATTATAAGCTATGAACGACGCATGCTTGACAATCAAACGCAATGGCAAGTCGTGCCATCAGCGTTTAGCAAGACTTATGCCCTGTTTTGCAGTGTCGCGAGCTTTCGCGCCGCGCCGCGTTGCGCCCGAAGGCGTTCGCCGTAGCGAGCCGGCATGGCTGGCGTCTTCCATGAGCCAGCCTGCATCACCTCGAGCAGCTCGAACCCGGCCGCGAACATGTCCTGCGTAGCACCGACTCGAGTCGAGTGACCGGAGGGGAGGCGTGGGATTTTCAGCCCGGCCGCCGAGGCCAACGCCCGGTAAATCCTCGCCACGTCCCTGTCACCGAGCGCCCGTGCCCCGACCTTGCCGCTCTTGGTGAGCGGCCGGAACAGTGGTCCGCTCTCCAGCCCGGCCGCGGCGAGCCACGCCTCGACATGAGCCATGGTGTCGGGGGCCAGGTACTTGATGGCGCCTTCGCCCTCCTGGTCGGCTTTCGAGCGCCGTACCAGGACAGTGCCGGAGCCGTCGGCACCGCGCTCCAGATCCTCGATCGACAAGGAGACGAGTTCGGAGCGGCGCAGCAGGGTGTCGTAGGCGACGGCGACGAGGGCGATGTTTCGCAGCGCGATCAGTGGAGCCCCGTGCTCGCCTTCTGACACGCGCCGATGCAGGCGCTCTACTGCCTTCACGGCGATCATGCGGTCGATGCTGGTGCGGTTGAGGGGCTCGGCCTGCTTCTGGCGCCGGCCCTTGGCCCGGTTCATCCGCTTGACCGCCAGCCGGACGATCTCGTCGGCACAGGGGTTGGCTAAGCCGGCGGCCCGGTGCAGCGCAGCGATCGAGGAGCGGTAGCGCTCGACCGTGGCGCGCGACTTCGTCTCGGCCTGTGCGTCGATGAAGGCGGCGATCGTCTCGGGCGTCGCCGGCAGCATCGTCCGGCCGGCCTCCCGGCACCAGGCGGCGAAGATCCGGCTGTCGGCGGCGAAGGCCCGGACGGTGTTGTCGGCGAAGGCACCGTGTGCGGCGCGGGCGTGGCCCTCGAGCCGTTCGATCAGGATCTCGTCGGTCGGCGGCAGGCCAGCGGCGGGCGGGACCGGCAGCGCCAATGCCTCGAGAGGGGATTCAGGGGTCGGGTCGGCGCGGTCGAGGTCCATGAGCCGAGCCTACCCGGTCGGGCCTTAACGATCCACTAATTATGACCGATAATCGTCATTATCGGCCATAATCGGAGCGGTGAATTCGGCTATGACACGGTTGCGCCTTGTTGCGAATATCAAGATTGTGGAGCAACAGACGTTCTCTCCCTACGAGTTATATGAGGCCCTTGGTTATGGTTGAACCCCTACGCCGAACGGTACAGGTTGCGGAGAATGGGAGAATGAACCTCCCTGCGGACATGCGTCGCGGATTAGGCCTGAATGGGGCTGGGCGCGTGATCCTTACACAGGATGAGGATGGCATTCGCATCTCGACGGTCGATCAGGCCTTGAAGCGTATCCGAGCCCTAGCGGCTCCGTTCGCCCAAGGGCGAGAGTCCGTGGTCGACGAGTTCTTAGCGGAGCGTCGCGCCGAAGCCGCGCGGGAGGATGGTGAGGATTCGGATGCCGGACGCAACTGACCCCGTGCTCGATGCCTCGGCGGTGCTGGCCGTCATATTCGGCGAGGCGGGTGCCGATCGGGTGGCGGAGCATCTACCGGGCGCGCGGATCTCCGCGGTGAACGCTGCGGAGGTGATGACCAAGCTCGTCGACCTCGGGATGCCGGAGGATACCGTCGACGCGGTCTTCGCGGGACTGCAGCTCACGGTCGTGCCCTTCGAGATGGCCCATGCACGTGACAGTGCGCGCCTTCGAACACTCACCCGGGCGACCGGTCTGTCGCTGGGCGATCGCGCCTGCCTGGCGGTGGCAGGTCAGCTCGATGCCCCGGCGTTCACGACCGATCGGGCTTGGTCGCGGCTGGACGGCGCCGTCGTCGGCGTCACGATCGAGCTGCTGCGTTGAGGCAATGGCTGGCACCGCCACGCTCCAGGCGATCGCGACGGGGCTCAACGAGCGCCAGCGGGCCAATCTGCTGGCCGCCTACGAAGAGGATCAGGCCCGCGAGGCGACGCATTGCGGGCTGGGCGATCCTCCAGCCTGGCGCTGACGCGCGGACTGAAGATCCGGTAGCGAGGTTTTCCTTACATTTGATAACATGGCAGTTTTCTCTGATATCCGCCGCCACTCAGCGCACACATATCGCAGCCCTGCGGGTGCTGGGGTCAGGAGCGTTTCCCTGCGGCACACTCGGCATCAACGTGCTGGGGTCATTTTTGATGGGCCTCGTTACCGAATACTCTACTCTCAAGTCTGGCCTGCCGATACAGCTCCGACTCTTTCTGACAACTGGCATCCTCGGCGGGTTCACCACCTTCTCGGCGTTCTCGCTGGAAGCTGCGCTGCTGTACGAACGCGGCCAACTGGGCGCGGCGCTGGCTTACGCGGTCGGCTCGGTCGCGTTGACGACCGGCGCGTTGTTCCTCGCCCTCGCCCTGGTGCGGCTGCTGGTGAATGGGGGGCTGCATGACCCCGCTGGGCGTCGCAGGCGGCGAGCGATGCGTCCAGGAAAATAGCTCCCGCGATCGGCGGCGGCGCGGTGATGAGGGGCGTCGGGGCAACGTCAAGCATGGGGCCCCTCCTCGTCGAGGAATATGCCGGGGCATGCGCCCCGGTTAGCGTTAGCGGGGACGCTTTTCAAAGCCGATGTCGGCCGCGACGGCCTTCAAACGGTCCGAGCCACGCTCCTTGCGTTCGCTGTAGCGGTCCACCAAGTAGCCGGCGCGCTCGCGGGTCAGCAGCGTGAACTTCATCAGTTCCTCGCAGACGTCCACCACGCGCTCGTAGAGCGGCCCTGGCCTCATCCGACCGGCGTCGTCAAACTCCTTGTAGGCCATTGGCACGCTGGACTGGTTCGGGATGGTGATCATCCGCATCCAGCGGCCGAGCAGGCGCAGGGAGTTCACGGCGTTGAAGCTCTGCGAGCCGCCGGACACCTGCATGATCGCCAGGGTGCGGCCCTGGGTCGGGCGCACGCTGCCCTCGCTCAACGGCAGCCAATCGATCTGGCTTTTCATCACGCCGGTCAAGTTGCCGTGCCGCTCCGGCGACACCCAGACATGACCCTCGGACCACAGCGAAAGGTTGCGCAACTCCTGCACCTTCGGGTGGTCGGCGGTGGTGTCGTCGGGCAGCGGCAGCCCGTCCGCGTGGAAGATCCGCACCTCGCCGCCCATCGCTTCCAGCAGGCGAGCGGCCTCGTAGGTCAGGAAGCGGCTGAACGAGCGCTCCCGCAGCGAGCCGTAGAGGAGCAGGAAGCGCGGGGCGTGGGTGAACGGCTGGGCCACCTGCAGATGCGCGCGGGTCGGCAGCTCGAAGTGGGCCTCAGACAGGTTCGGCATACCGTCGGTGAAGGGGTGCAGGGGCTTGTCCAAGAGGCGGCCTTCATCTACATTTCAATAATGATTGAGATATTGCATAAATGATGGACCAACGGCAAGCCGTCGCCGCCTTCGCGGCCCTCGGCCAGGAACACCGCCTACGCATCGTGCGGGCGCTCGTCACCGCCGGCCCGGACGGCCTGGCGGCCGGCGTGCTGGCGCAGGAGGTCGGCGTGGCCGGCACCAACTTGTCCTTTCACGTGAAGGAACTGAGCCATGCCGGGCTGATCCAGTCCCGTCGGGAGGGGCGCTCGGTCATCTACACCGCCACCTTCCCGTCGCTGGGCGATCTGATCGCCTTCCTGATGCGCGACTGCTGCCAGGGCCGTCCGGAGGTCTGCGCCCCGGCCGTCGAAGCCCTGGCCGCCTGCCTTTGCACTCCCGGAGACACCGCCCATGCCTGAGCGCGTCTACAACGTGCTGTTTCTCTGCACCGGCAACTCGGCCCGCTCGATCCTGGCGGAAGCTATGCTGAACAAGGACGGGCAGGGGCGCTTCCGGGCCTTTTCTGCCGGCAGCCAGCCCAAGGGCCAGCCGCACCCCCTGGCGCTCGAAGCCCTCCGCGAAACCGACTATCCGACCGAGGGCCTGCGCTCGAAGTCGTGGGACGAGTTCGCCGCGCCGGGTGCCCCGGTGATGGATTTCGTGTTCACGGTCTGTGACAACGCGGCCGGCGAAACCTGCCCGTTCTGGCCCGGCCAGCCGGTCACGGCGCACTGGGGCATCGAGGACCCCGCCGCGATCGAGGGCCTGGACTACGTGAAGGCGGCGGCCTTCCGCCAGGCGCAACGCTACCTCAAGAACCGCATTTCCGCGCTCATCGCCCTGCCGATCGCCAGCCTGGACGAGTTCGCCCTGACCGCCAAGGTGCGCGAGATCGGCCAGCAGGATGGCGCCACGTCGCCCCGGCCGGAGGTCGCGTGATGGACGTGGTGGTCTACCACAACCCGGCCTGCGGCACCTCGCGCAACACGCTGGCGATGATCCGCAACGCCGGCATCGAGCCGCACGTGATCGAGTACCTGCAAACCCCGCCCACGCGGGCACTGCTTGTCGCGCTGCTCGACCGCGCCGGCCTCACAGTGCGCGACGTGCTGCGCGAGAAGGGCACGCCCTACGCCGAGCTGGGCCTTGGCGATCCGGCCTTGACCGACGCCCAGTTGCTCGATGCCATCGAGGCGCACCCGATCCTGCTCAACCGGCCGCTGGTGATCTCGCCCAAGGGCGTGCGCCTGTGCCGGCCGTCCGAAGCCGTGCTGGATCTGCTGCCGGCGCAACAGGGCGAGTTCGTGACGGAAGACGGCGAGCGGGTCGTGGACGAACACGGCCGCCGCATCGCCTCCGCCTGAGCGTCATCCCCAACCAGAACAAGAAACGTCCCCATGCTCGCGCTTGCCATCTTCCTCGTCACCCTCGTCTTCGTCATCTGGCAGCCCAAGGGCCTCGGGATCGGGTGGAGCGCCCTGGCCGGCGCCGCCGTGGCGCTCGCCACCGGTGTGATCCACCCCGGCGACATTCCGGTGGTCTGGCATATCGTCTGGGACGCCACGTTCACCTTCGTGGCGCTGATCATCATCTCCCTGCTGCTCGACGAGGCCGGGTTCTTCCATTGGGCGGCGCTGCACATTGCCCGCTGGGGCGGTGGGCGGGGCCGGCTGCTCTTTCCGCTGGTGATCCTGCTCGGCGCGGCCATCGCGGCGGTGTTCGCCAACGATGGCGCCGCGCTGCTGCTGACCCCGATCGTGCTGGCGATCCTGCTCCGCCTCGAGTTCAAGCCGGCGGCAGCGCTGGCGTTCATCGTCGCCTGCGGGTTCGTGGCGGACAGCACAAGCCTGCCGCTGGTAATCTCCAACCTGGTCAACATCGTCTCGGCCAACTTCTTTGACGTGACGTTCGGACGGTACGCGGCGGTCATGGTTCCGGTGAACCTGGTGTCGCTGGCGGCGACGCTGGTGGTGCTCGGGCTGTATTTCCGGTGGGTGATCCCGGCAGCGTACCCGGTGGCGGAACTCGCACCGCCCCGGCAGGCGATCCGTGATCCGCTGGTGTTCCGGACGGCGTTTCCGCTGCTCGGCGTGCTGCTCGCCGCCTACTTCATCACCGCGCCGTTCGGGGTGCCGGTGTCGGTGGTGACCTGTGCCGGCGCGG
Source organism: Methylobacterium variabile (assembly GCF_001043975.1). Classification (GTDB taxonomy): domain Bacteria; phylum Pseudomonadota; class Alphaproteobacteria; order Rhizobiales; family Beijerinckiaceae; genus Methylobacterium; species Methylobacterium variabile. The sequence continues at coordinate 25,636 of NZ_LABY01000080.1, read as the reverse complement.
CGGTGCTCCTGCTGGTCGCCAACCGGGGCCGTGTCATTCCGATCCGCAAGGTGCTGGCCGGCGCCCCCTGGCAGATCGTGCTGTTCAGCCTCGGCATGTACCTGGTGGTCTACGGCCTGCGGAACGCCGGCCTGACCGACGAGCTCGCCAAGGGCCTGGTCTGGCTGGGCGGACAGGGGCCGTGGGTCGCCACGGTCGGCACCGGCTTTGCCGCTGCCATCCTGTCGTCGGTGATGAACAACATGCCGTCCGTGCTGATCGGGGCGCTCTCGATCCAGCAGGCCCCGGACCTGTCGCCGCTGATCCGCGAGCTGATGATCTACGCCAACGTGATCGGCTGCGACCTCGGGCCGAAGTTCACGCCGATCGGCAGCCTGGCGACCCTGCTCTGGCTGCACGTGCTCGCCAGCAAGGGCCAGAAAATCACCTGGGGCCAGTACATGAAGGTTGGCCTGGTCATCACCCCGCCCGTGCTGCTGGTCACGCTGCTGGCCCTGGCGGCCTGGCTGCCGCTCGTCGGCACCCGGTAGCCGCCGATGCCTCCGGCCCGGCGCTGGCCGGTGATCTCCGCCCTGGGCGTGGTCGAAATCCTCGCCTGGGGGTCATCATTCTACCTGCCGGCGGTGCTCGCCGGCCCGGTCGCAGAAACGACGGGCTGGCCGCTGGCCGGGGTGGTCGGCGGCCTGACCCTCGGGCTGCTGGTTGCCGCCGCCGCCGCACCACATGTCGGGGTGGCGATCCACCGCCACGGCGGCCGGCCGGTCCTGACGCTCGCCGCGCTGCTGCTGACGGCGGGCCTCGTCACCCTGGCCGTGGCGCCGGCCTTGCCGGTCTATCTGGCCGGCTGGCTGCTGCTCGGCCTCGGCATGGCGTGCGGCCTGTACGACCCGGCCTTTGCAACCCTTGGCCGGCTCTACGGCGCCGAGGCGCGACCGGCGATCACGACCCTGACCCTGTGGGGTGGGTTCGCCAGCACCGTGTGCTGGCCGCTCTCGGCGTTCCTGGTCGCGCAGGTCGGCTGGCGGGGGGCGTGCCTGGCCTATGCCGGCCTGCACCTGCTGGTCACGCTGCCGCTGGTGCTGCTGCTGATCCCGAAAGCTCCGGCCCTGCCGGTGACGGCGGAGCCCCACCAGGCGACGACCGGCCCACTGACGAGACAGGAGCGGCGGGCGTTCCTGCTGTTCGCCGGTGTGCTCGTGCTCGGCGGCGCGATCATGGCGCTGGTGTCGGTCCACCTGATCACGCTCCTCCAGACGCGCGGCGTGGCGCTCGCCTCGGCGGTCTCCTACGGGGCGCTGATCGGCCCGGCGCAGGTCGGGGCGCGGATGGTGGAGATGGCGTTCAAGGGCCGGCATCATCCGCTGTGGACCCTGACGGCGGCTCTGATCCTGGTGGCCCTCGGCCTGGTGCTGCTCGCTCTTGGCCTGCCCGGTGTCGGGGTCTGGCTGGTGCTCTACGGCGGCGGCAACGGGATCTATTCGATTGCGCGGGGCACGGTGCCCTTGGCGCTGTTCGGCCCCGTCCGCTACCCGGTCGTGGTCGGCCGCCTGGCCAGGCCGGGACTGATTGCTCAAGCCCTCGCGCCGCCGGCCGGCGCGTTCGTGCTGACTCATGCCGGTCCGGATGCGCTGTGGCATCTGCTGCTCGCCCTGGCCCTCATCAATGTCGGGCTGGTCGGGGTGCTCTGGCGGGCGCGGTAGCCACCATTCGCAGCTCACGAGGCATGAGCGGAGCGTCGCGCCTTCTCGGCCGGCGCCTCGACCGGCTGCTGTTTGCTCAACTGTTCCATCCGGCGCGGCAGCTCGCGCAGGAGAGCGGTACGCCGGTAGGGCGTCAGCTTCCGCCACGCCTTGATCTCCGGCACGGTCCGGCCGCAACCCAAGCACCAGCCGGTCTTCCCGTCCCATGCGCACACCCCGATGCAGGGGTCCTCCTTCTTCATGCTAGGGGCCTCCGTGCCCCGATCACGCAATTTGTGCTCGACAACGCATAGGGTAGCCCCCTATGTATCACCCTACAAGCGAAAGCTGACCCGATGGCCCACACGATCAAGGAAAAGACCAAGCTGCTGGCGCGGGTGCGCCGGATCAAGGGACAGGCGCAGGCGGTCGAGCGCGCCCTGGAGGCGGAGATCGGCTGCGCCGATGTGCTGATGCTGGTCGCCTCGATGCGCGGGGCCATCAACGGGCTGACCGCCGAGTTGATGGAAGATCACATCCGCCACCACGTCGTGAACCCGGACAACGAACCGGATGCCGACCGCGCCAAGGGTGCGGCCGAGCTGATCGAGGTGGTGAAAACCTACCTCAAGTAACGAAAGCTCATGCCATGACCCCTTTGACCGACCTGCTGCAGCAGGGGACGGCGCACGCCTGGCTGTTCGTGCCGACCGCGATCCTGCTCGGTGCGCTGCACGGCCTTGAACCCGGCCACTCCAAGACGATGATGGCAGCGTTCATCATCGCGGTGCGCGGCACGGTCATGCAGGCAGTGCTCCTGGGGCTGGCAGCCACCCTCTCGCATACGGCGGTAGTGTGGGCGATTGCCCTGGGCGGGCAGTACTTCTGCCAGCAATACGCTGGGGAGGCGTCGGAGCCATACTTTCAGCTCGCCTCTGCGATGCTGATCGTCGGCATCGCTCTCTGGATGGTGTGGCGGACGTGGCGCGAGCAGCACCATAACCACCACCATCACCACGACGCGGCGCACCACGTCACCACCCGCAGTGGCCTGCTGACGCTGGAGATCTTCGAGGACGGCGTACCGCCGCACTGGCGCGTGCGCAGCGAGCGCGGCCCGCTGCCGGAAGCCGTGGCGCTGAGCGTCGAAACCCAGCGCTCGGACGGCGCCCGGCAGGTGTTCGGGTTCGTGCGCAACGGCGAGTTTCTCGAAAGCCTCGAGAAAATCCCGGAACCGCACGCGTTCACGGCGCGGCTGCACCTCGATGCCCCGGCCGGTGCGGAGGTCCACGAGGTCGCGTTTGAGGAACACGACCACGATCACATGAACCTGGGCGACGAGGACGATGCTCACGCCCGCGCCCATGCCGACGACATTCGGCGGCGCTTCGCCGGTCGCACCGTCACCACGGGACAGATCGTCATGTTCGGCCTGACCGGCGGCCTGATCCCGTGCCCAGCCGCGATCACGGTGCTGCTGCTGTGCATCCAGCTCAAGCAGTTCAGCCTCGGGTTCGCACTGGTCGTGTGTTTCAGCATCGGCTTGGCGCTGACGATGGTGTCGGCCGGGGTGCTGGCCGCCCTGAGCGTCAAGCACGTCGCCTCTCGTTGGACGGGGTTCAGCACCTTCGCTCGGCAGGCGCCCTATGCCTCGGCCGTCTTGATCGTATTGGTCGGCCTCTACACCGGCTGGCTCGGCTGGCAGGGCATCCAGCACGGCCCAGCGGCGCACGCGGCTGAGGCCGCTGCCGTGCGGAATTCTTGAGTTGTAGCAGGGATTAGCCAAAGCAGACCGGGCCACGTAACCCGGTCTGATCGGCGGGCGGGTGCTCAGCCGCGCTTGCTCATGTTGCTGGCCATGCCGTCACAGCAGCCGCCGCCTTTCTTGCCCGTCATGCCGGCGTGGGTCATCGCCATGCCGCCCTTGCCGCACATCATCGCGCCTTTGCCGCCGCAGCAGATCATCGCCAGGGCGGGCGTGGCGGCCAGCATCAGCAGCGTGGCGTTCGTCACAACAGGCGTCTTCATCGGGATCTCCGGATCAGCTCACATCCGCTCTTTGATGCCGACGCTGACCAGCCACCAGTTGACCGGGTAGCTGGTCAGAAACCCGGCCACCATGGCGAGCTGCATGGCGAACCAGAACTCGACCGAGTTGACCGGCGCCGGCCGGCCCGCGAGGTACGGGTAGAGGTAGAACTGCACGAAGGCCATGAAGCCGTACATGCCGACCTGCCAGGCGATCAGCGAGGCGGTGTCGGCTTTGACCGCGGCGATCAGACCCTCCCTGGGGGACAGGCCGCGCATCGGCACGATGGCGTAGTACTGGAACACAATCCCGAGCACGTAGGCGAACACGAAATCGAGCACCCAGACCGCGTACATCTTTTCCGCAAACAGCGAGTGCCAACCGAACCAGACCGCCACCCCGGGGACCAGGAACGCCAGCAACTCGGCGGCAACATCGCCAAGCATGCAGCCGCTGCCGCAGTGGAGGGCGCCCTTGCCGACCATCACCGGGAAGGGGGTCTGGGTCATGTTGGGCGGCTTCTCGCCGTGCGCCTTGGCGTGGTGGTGCGCCGCCATGGTCGCCAGCCGCCCGTAGCGGAAGTATGCCCAGACGGTCGCCACCGTGCCGAACAGCGCACTGACCGGCCAGACGATGTTCATCACCGTCATGTGTTGCGGCTGCCGGATTACCTGGACCGACAGCAGCAGCGAACAGGCGCCGCCGAGCAGCAGGGCGAGGATCGCGAGGGCATGGAACCAAGCCGGGAACATGGACAGTAGCCTTTCGTGGACCTGCAGAGATGGCGGCTTACATGCCCGCCATCGCCGGCATGCCGCCGGTGAGGCTCACGGCCAGCATCCACAGCGCCATGGCGACCATCATCACGTTCTCGGTCAGAGAGACGAAGCCGAGCGGGACGTTGCTGCTACCACCGACGCAGGCGCACTTCAGCTCGCGCCGGTCGAGGTAGACCGCCTTGAACACCGACACTGCGCCGACCGTGCCGATGAACAGCGCCACTGGAATGCTGAGCCAGTTCAGCGCGCCAGCAATCATGAGTACGCCTGCCAGGCCCTCGGCGAAGGGGTAGATGTAGGAGTAGGGCACCCATCGCTTCGCCAGCAGGTCGTAGTTGAGGAACATGGTCGCGAAGCTCTCGACGCTCTGGAGCTTGAGCAGCGCCAGCACGGCCATGCTGAAGGCGATGAACCACTCCCCGGCGCGCACGGTGAACGGCGTGCCGTAGACCGCGTAGCTGGCGGCGAGCGCCATCAGCGCCGTCATGCTGAACAGCGCGATGACGGGGGTGTAGGTGGTGGCCTTGGGGTTGGCGATCGACTTGCCGAAGTAGCGGCGCAGGTCGTCGTAGCCGCCAATCCGCTGGCCGTCGATGAAGGTCTGCGGGGTCGTCTTGACGCCGTGCTCGGCCTTGAACGCGTCGGTCGCCTCCCGCGAGGTCAGCCACTTGTCCTCGACGGTGAAGCCTTGGCGGCGCAGCAGATCCTTGGCTTTCAGGCCGTAGGGGCAGGTGTGCGCCTCCATGACCATGCGATACAGCGTGGCCTGACGGGGTTGGGTGGAGGAAGTCATTGCAGCATCTTTCGGATTTGAGTTGTTGACGTGTTGCGTCTGATATAAGGTCCGTACCATGGTACAGGGTCAAGCAGTGCTCGAAATCACGATTGCAGGGCTGGCCCGCGCCGGCGGCGTGGGTGTTGAAACCGTGCGCTACTACCAGCGGCGCGGACTGCTGCAGACGCCAGCACGTCCCGGGCCTGCGGGCTACGGCGGCGGTATCCGCCACTATGGGGCGGACGACCTGCGCCAGTTGCGGTTCATCCGGTCCGCGCAGGTGGCTGGGTTCACCCTAGAGCAGATCGCCGAGCTGATCGCGCTTGATGCCACCGACGACCGCCCCCGCGCCCAGACGCTGGCCCAAGAGCGGATCAAAGCCCTCGATGCCAAGATCGCCGAGCTGCAGGCAGCCCGGCGATTGTTGGCGCGCTTGGCGGAGACCTGCCGCGCCGGCAGCGCCGGCCCGTGCCCGATCCTCTCGGCCTTTGAGCACCAGGCCGCCGAGCCCTAAGCCGCAGCGAGGTGCGATCCCATCTCGACAGCGACCAAAGGGAGCGCGAGGGCGAGTGCGACCAGAACGTCGCGGCGCAGGCCAGCCGCCTCGCCCTCGCGTGCCAAATCGGTGTCTCGGCCTTGCCTAATTCCTCGTGCCTCGTAGCCCGTCTCATCCACGGCCTCCAGGAGGTCCGCCTCCGTGACCGCGCTCGCCAGGTGACGCTACTTCACGCGTCCCGTGGTTAGGTTCACGGCGGCGCCAGTCACCCCGCCGACGCGGGCAAGCGCCCGCTCGACGCGCGAGACGCCGGGCGCGCAGATCATGTCGGCGACGGCGACCTCGGTCCAGGCCTCCGGCACGGAGTAGCCCACCTCCTCGATGGCTCGGAGGGTAGTCGGTGCTTCGGGGGGCTGGAGAAGCGCACGTGGGCGCGTGCGTTCGCCAGGTTGACCGTCCGTCGGCGACGCCGGGAAGCCGTTCGAGCGCGGCCTCGACCCGCCCGACGCAGGATGCGCAGCTCATTCCTTCGACGGTCAGGCTGAGTTGCTGCCCCAGGCCGCATGCCGTCTGGAAGTTTAGACGACGTCTTGGCCCATGACCCGTGCCCTCCTCTGTCTCGGCTCCCACAGATAGATGGGGGTTCCAACGATGGGAAGGTCAGAGGGACCCGGCGATGCTGGGCACATGGACGACGGGACCGGGCCAGTGCCTGCCAAGGGAGCGGCTACCTCCCTTGACCTTCCCATCATTGGAAGGTTCATACAGGGCGGGAACGCGCGAGAAGGAAGACAGTGATGTTGCATTTCCACGTGTCCAACATGAGCTGCGGCGGCTGCGCCAAAAGCGTCACGCGCGCCGTCCAGGTACTCGACGGCAACGCGAAGATCGACATCGACCTGACGAGCCGGGAGATCACCGTCCGCGGCGCGGTCGACGCACCGAGAGTGGTGGCGGCGCTCAAGCGGGCGGGGTACGAGGCCCGGATGCTGGGGGCCTGACGCACGCGCCCGAGGGGTCCATTGGCAGGGAATGCCGAGACCGCTGCGGCCCGTGGCTTGCGTTGTGCTGCCTGGCCGTGAGACATTTCGTGCAGGCGTATTTCGAAGTGGACGAACCTTGCTTTCGTTGAGGACCCTCCTGTTCGCGGTGGCTGCGACGTTCCTGGCCGCCTTCCCGGCTGGTTTCTGGCGCGTATCCGCGCCAGTCGGGTTGACCGCATCCCAGGCAGAGAGCGGCTTCCAGTACGTGCGTGGCGGAACGGCCCACCTCCACGACATGGCCGTACACTACGAGAACGTCCGGGCGTCCGTCACGGCCGAGCCCGAGGACGACGCCTGTATGCATCACGCGTCCGGCGGCAGGAGCTATGCCTCTAACTGTTGCGGCTTCGCCTGCCACGCCTTAGAGCCGGCGCTCCCGCCCGGGCTTATGGCATATCCCAGCCGCACATCCGATTGCTGCGTCGTGGACGACGAGCAAGTCGACGGCTGCACCCCTTTGCGCATCGAGCGCCCACCCAGGGCGGCCTGAACCTGAACGGGTCCACTTCCCTCCAGGTCGATGGTTCGCATTCTTGCCCGCAGGCAAGGCCGTGTCCCGTACCTGACCTCCTTCGGCCGTCTTCCTGACGCTGAACGGCGCCGCGACGGGAGCAGCCTCTCCATCGCGGCGGGCGACGTAGCGGCATGGCGGGACCACCGACCGCCGCTCATTCGCGTTTCCGAAAAGGACTGTCCGGCGCCGCGCTCCGCCTGCCTTTGTGGCGAGGCTCGCGTCGGTTGATCGTGCCGAGGTGCCGACCAGGCCAACGCACCAGGATTGACTTGCGATGATCACGAACTTGTTCCGGGCATTTGCCGCGACGGGGGCGTCTGCCCTGATGGCCAGCACCGCCCTGTCGCACGACGAGGGCGCCACAGCGGGCGAGATCCACATCGAGGGGATCGCCGCCACGCCGGCGAGATCTGGCGAAACGAGCCGAGTCACGTTCACCATCGAGAACGACGGGCCTGATCGGGCCGTGCTGTTGGGACTGCTCCTCACCACGGGCGAACCATCGCAGGTGCGCGGGTTCCTGGGCGTGAGCCATAGCGCCGCGGTTGCCGGCGTGGGCGTCGAAGCTGGCGACGTCTACCGGCTGGGCGACCGCACGGCGTGGATTGATGTCGGACCCCTCCGGCATGATCTGCTGGAGGGCGCGAGGGTCTCGGCCGTCGTCCGGTTCGACCGCTTCGACGTGCCGGTCACGTTGCATGTGGACGGCTCACCCGCCGCCCGGAAGTCCCGGTGAGCGGAATGCCCTCACCTCCGGCATCATCGGCCGACCCCGCCGGGCTGTTCTGGGCGGAACTGCCTGCCCGAATGGAGCAGGACTTCGAGCGGCGGGCGCTAGCTCCGCGGCTCGGTGTCGTCCTCATCCTCCTGCTGGGTGCCCTCGCCGACTACGGCCACGGCAACCGCGCGGGCCACTGGGTCGTGCTCGGGGCCTACGGCGTCGTCACGCTGCTGGCGGCTGCCGGCGCCCGGGCGCGGTCCGACCGCGTCCGCGCCTGGCTCCCGCTCGCGGCCACGTGCGCCGATGCGGCCATCGCGGTCTACGTCGTCGCCGACCACGTGCCGCGGTATGCCGGCGAGGCCCATCTCGCGACCGACTCGGTCAGCCTCCTGCCGGCGTACTTGTTCCTGCTGCAGACCGGCATGCGTCTCCGGCCTCGGCTCGCCGCGCTCTTCGCGGTGCTCGTTGCCGTCGGGTGGGCGGCCGCGCTGGCCCTGCTCATGGACCCCGCGCGTCTCGGGCCGGACGGCACCCGCGTCCTGGTCCGCCAGGGCATGGGCCTTGCCGCGTTCGCGGTCGCGTCGGGCTTCGTCGTGGCAACAGCCGCGTGGATGCGTGCGTCGGCCGCAGCGGTGTTGCGCGCCGGGGAGGAACGGCTGATGCTGTCCAGGTTCCTGCCGGACGGCGTAGCCACGGAGGTCGTCCGCACGGGCGGCACGGCCTCCGTGGCCGAGCGCCATGCGACCCTGCTCGGCGTCGATCTTCGGGGCTCCTCGGCGCTCGCCAGGACGTATCCGCCTGCGCTCTCGGTCGCTTGGCTGCTGGACTTCCGGCGCCTCGTCCACGACGCGGTGACGACCCATGGCGGCGTAGTCGACAAGTACGTCGGCGACGGAGTGCTGGCGCTGTTCCTAGACGGCGACGCCGGCGAACAGGCCGCACGGGCCGTGGCGGCCGCGGAGGCGACGCTCGCGACCCTGGCAGCGTTGAACCGCGAGCGGCACAGGACTGGGTGCCCGACGCTGCGGGTCATCGCCACCCTGCACTGCGGCCCGGTCCTGGCCGGCGTGTTCGACGATGGCCGGCGTGCCGAGTTCACAGTGCTCGGGACGGTCATGAACGACCTGTCGCGGATCGAGCGACGTGCCAAGGAGGACGACCTGGACATGGTCGTCAGCGCGGACGTCCTGCGTCAGCTCGGTGCTGAGGCGCCCGCACGGCTGGGGGCCCGCCCGTTGCCGGCCTCGGTAGAGCCGACGCTGCCGCGCCTTTTCGCACTCTGCCCCGGCGCAACCGGACAGGCGCCAAAGGATGTCGGGCGCGGCCCCCTGTCGGCTTCACCCACCATGCTCACCAACTCGGTGGATACGCCGTGAACCCCACCCTGCCGTCCGGGACGGCCATTCCCTCCTCCCGCGACAACGGCACGCATGACCTTGTCGGCGTCGACCGGGGAACGTCGCCGCACCCGCGGGAAACGCGGCGAGCTTCCGTCCGCTCATCGCGAGCGGCTTGCGGCTTTCACGGCCATGGTAAGCCACGGACATGCAGGAACTTGCCCTGGACGCGCGGGGATGACGCATCGGGATCAAACGATCAGGTAGACTGCCACAGCCGTGAGAACGAGGGTCAGAGCACACTTCCAGAATGGAAAGCGGCTCGACGCCGCTACCTCCGTCTCAGTGTCGTACCAGAGCGGATCATCCTGATGTGTCACGACGGCTTCCCTCGGTGCGGCTCCTGCCGGAAGGGAGCACGCCTAGCCAGAGCGTCAAGTCTCGGCATTAAAGAATGAAAAATGCCGTCCATTGGAACGGCGAAAGGTCGCTGCGCGCGCGACTCAAGGTTAACTGAGGCATCGGATGGATAAGGATGACGTTGGGTTAGGCCACGATGCCTGCCGTCGTTTGCTCCAGCTATGTTCTTGCACGATGTCATCCTTGAGGTCCTGCTTGCCGGGTCCATCCACCATGGGCCATACGCACCTCCCGGACCACCCCGCCCTCGACGCCATGGTCCTGCTGGTTGACCAAGCACGGCGCAAGCTCCAGGCTGCTTTTTCCGCCGGCTACCCTTGCCGCGAAAGCCGGGCAGGCCAAGAAGAAGTGCGCCTACATCGCCAACCTCGGTAGTCGGACAAATGAGGAGGATCGGGGCGATGAAACGCTCCGTCCGGTCGCCATGCGAGACGGAACGTTGGGATCTGCGGCGGTCGTCGCCGCTCCATGCCGCCCTGACAGGCAAGCACGAAACGCGGATGTTTCTCCCGTGCAGGCCACCTCCCTCCCCTGCGCCGTCGACGCCGCCGACCACGAGTTCCTTGTGAGCCCGAACCCAACGACCTGTCCAAAGGCCTCGACGCCGCCGTCGAGGCATTCGCGGGCGACGTCTGGAAGCGCGCCAAACAGGAAGCCACCCCCCGTGTCGCGCGCGAGCGCGGCCGGGCCATCCGCGTCGCAGAGGACGACGGCGGCGAGCATCTGCTCTGCTTCGTCGAGCGGCTGCAGCCGACATCGACGCCCTTATCGCCCGCGCCGAGGCCGCCGAGGCCGATGGCAGGAGCGTCCAGACCTGCCTGACGACGTAATAGGTACCCTCGCCCGACCGGCCGATGCTTGCCGTGGCCTGGCTCCGCGGCCTGCCGAGCAGTGCCTTCCCGGGACGACCGGCGAACTGTTCTGCCTGACAGCCAACCACCTCGCCGACCGCAACCGCATGTGCCGCAGGCTCGCGAACCCAGTCAATCAAGCCTTTTTCGTGAACCGCGCGGACGCGGCCCTTCCGCCGACCTTCAACGAAACCGTCGCCACGACCTGGCTGGTTGCCGCGACGGGCAGCTTGCCCTGGACGCTGTTGGTGCCCGCTGGGCTCAGGTCAACCTTGTAGCTTTTGCCACCGACCAGCACCGTGGCGGTGCCTGAGATCTGTGACGCGGGAACGGGCTTGCGCATCTCGTCCAGGACGTAGACGGTTACATCGGCATCCTTCACCACGAGTTCCAACCATAGCTCCTGCGCCTCTTGCACGAGGCCGCCATGCGCGGCCTGGGGTGCCTCGCCATGGGCGAGGGCGGACCCGGATGCGAGGCCGAGGGCGAGCAACAACGGTATCGCGTATCTCTTCATCGTAGATCTCCATTTGCTCTTGTATTTGCCTGGTCGTTGGTCGCCCGTGTGGCCTTGGCCGTGGGAGACCACACGAGTCGGAGCGGCTTCCGACCAGTGCCCGTCCTGGTGCCCGATCCGGCAGCGAGCGTGTGCAACGACAGCGTGTTTGGGGGCTTCGGATCCGCCCTCACGGCGCCACCCGACTGGTGTGAGGCGACCTCAAGGGCTTTCGCGTGGCGGGCCGCGACGGTCAATGGCTGTGCTTGTGCCGCGCGCCGTCTGGCTGCGATGCGGTGGACGGCTGGTCGGTTCCCTTCGTACCTTCCGCTGGGGCGGTGCCATGGTTCATGCCGCCGTGGTCGCCTGCTGCCTGCGCCTGCATCCACATGTCGTTGTACTCGTCGTTGGACAGGCCCGGCATCTTCTGCAGCAACGCTACCGTCGCCCAAAGCATCTCGTCACCGTCACTCGCCATCGACGGCATGCCGCTCATCTTGATGCCGTTCTTCAGGATCCAGAACAGCTCGCCTGCGGTGTAGCGCCTCGTAGCCTCCTTGAGGTCGGGCGGCTCGGGGTACATGCCGTCGGCCACCTCGCTGCGCTTGGCGCCAGGTCCGCCGTGGCACGTGGCGCAATGCTCCGAAAAGTGTCCGACGGCTGACACGAGCTTGTCTTGCTCGTCGTAACCTGGGGGGGGCGCCAGACCAGCCGCATGCGCACGGATCGAGCGCACCCGTGCCTTCTCCAGCACCCACGTGGTCAGAGCCCAGTGGGGCTCAGTGGCCGCGACGTTGAAAACGCCTGCGTAGATCACGGCAGCAGCGGCGAAAGTCGCCAGGGCGCCGGCCGAGAGCAGCGTGAGAAGGACGATCTTGGCAGTTCGCATGAAAGTATCCTGGGTTAATGGGCCCGAGCCGGACTGCCAACGCGTCGGGTGCAGGATGCCGTCGGCAGAACCGGGTTGAGTGCGCGCTCGATGTCCTCCGTCGCCTCATCGCGCCTTCTGGATGCGCGTGATGGCGAGTTGCCCATTCACCCGGTCGGCGGAGAACCGGACCCGGTCCCCGGCCTTCACTCCCTTCAGGATGGCGGGGTCGGCAACCCGGTAGGCCATGGTCATGGCGTCCATGTCGATGTTCGGGATGCGCTCGTGGTCCAGCGTGACCTTGCCGGCGGCTTCGTCGACCTTCTGGACGGTCCCGCTCACGAGAGGCGTGTTGGCAGGGGGCTGGGCTGCGGCAGGTTTGGGCGGCGGCGCGGGAGAAGGAGACGCAGGCTGGCGCGAGCCGCCCGCCTGGGCTTGGCGGTCCAGCGGGCCCTCGCCGGAAGGCGTCTGGTTCGGCTGTGACCGGTAATCCGATTGCCGGCTCCGGACTTGCCACTCCTTGAGAGCGTCGATCTTCTGCTGCTGCTCGTCCTGGATCTTCTGCGCCGTCTCGCGCAACTGCCGGTCGCCGCCGTATTCGAGCTGTGCCTTGGCGAGGAAGAGTGTCTGCTCGTAGCTCGCGATCAGGAGTTCGGCGAAGTCCCGGTCCGGATCGCCAGTCAGCTTCAGGTTCCTGAAGCGGTCGGCCATGACCTCGCGCACACGCTCAATTGCGGCCGGGGCGCCCTTGGCGGGTTGGGCCCAGGCCGCCCCCGAGAGCGGGCTTGCCAACACCAAGCTCACGGCAGCCGACAGGAATAGATGTCGCATGTGATTTCCTCTACGGCAGGGGCCTGCCGCGCGGCATCGTGCGTGTCCGCGCGGCGGGCCGGTTCGGGGCGCTACTTGGCTTTCCGAATCTTCGTGACAGTGTACTGACCGTCGGCCTCGTCGACCTCGAATTCGATCTTGTCCCCGGACTTCAGATCCTTGAGCATCACCGGATCCTTGACCTTGTAGGCCATGGTCATGGCGTCCATGTCGAGCTTCGGGATGCGCTCGTGGTCCAGCGTGACCTTGCCAGCCGCCTGGTCTACCTTCGTGACCGTGGCCTTGACGGATTGCGCCCAGGCCGGGCCCGCCAGGGCCAGCAGCGCGGCGAGGGCGTAGAGAGGTATCTGCCTCATCGTGTTCTCCTGATGGTCGCTGTGCCGCTGCACGGGCACCTCTTGAGGGGCCGTGGCGAGGCCCGTGCAGCGGCTTTCGGGGGACTAGGTCCGCCCGAACCCGTCCGCCAGTGCGCGCCCGCGTTAGGGCACCGTCGTGGCAGAAGCCTGGAAGACATCCGGCATCGCCGGCTCAGTGGTTTCCGTGACCGCCCGGGTTGGCGGCCGTCCGACGCTTTCGCGGGTCGACCACGCGCAGGTCGGTCTCACGCGCGCGCTTGCCACGCGGAGTATTTGGATCGCGGCTAGGCTCGGGTAGGGGCTCGCCAGTCCACTCGTAGGCCTGCGTACCCGGCGGATGCTGATACCAGCCCGGGTCCCTATAGTCGCCTGGCGCCACGTCCGGGCGGACCTTCAGCACGGTGAACATGCCCCCCATCTCGACCGAGCCGAACGGACCGGTACCGGTCATCATCGGCAGCGTGTTCTCGGGCAACGGCATCTCCATCTCGGCCATGGCGCCCATGCCGGTCGAACCCATGGGCATGTAGCCCGGCGCGATCCTCTGAATCCGCTTAGCCGTGCTCTTTAGGTTCACGCCGATGTATGTGCGCACCGAGTGGCCCATGGCGTTCATGGTATGGTGCGACTTGTGGCAGTGGACCGCCCAGTCACCGAGTGCGTCGGCGTTGAACTCGATGGCCCTCATCTGACCTACGGCCACATCGGCGGACACCTCGTACCATTGCCGCTCGGGCGGGATCCAGCCGCCGTCCGTACCCGAGACGTGGAAATCGACCCCGTGAACGTGGATGGGGTGGTTAGTCATGGTGAGGTTGCCGAAGCGCATGCGCACCTTGTCGCCCTGGCGCGCGACCATGGGATCGATGCCCGGCCAGACACGGCTGTTGAAGCACCACATGTTCATATCGAGCATCGTGTTGACCTTAGGCACGTACGACCCGGCCTCGATATCGTAGGCGTTCAGGAGCCAGACGAAGTCGCGGTCGACCCGCCGCTCGGCTGGGTCGCGCGGATGCACGACGAAGAAGCCCATCATGCCCATCGCCATCTGGACCATCTCGTCCGAGTGCGGGTGGTACATGAAGGTGCCCGAGCGCCTCAGGATGAACTCGTAGACGAAGGTCTTGCCGGTCGGGATGCCGGGCTGGTTGAGCCCGGCGACGCCGTCCATGCCGTTGGGCAGCGTCTGGCCGTGCCAATGCACGGAAGTCGCCTCCGGCAACCGGTTGGTGACGAAGATGCGCACCTTGTCGCCCTCGACGGCCTCGATGGTCGGACCCGGCGACTGTCCGTTGTAACCCCAGAGATGGGCCTTCATGCCCGGTGCCATCTCGCGTACGACGGGCTCCGCTACGAGGTGGAACTCCTTCCAGTCCCCGCGCATGCGCCACGGAAGGGTCCAGCCATTCAGCGTCACCACCGGATTGTAGTCGACGCCGGTGGTGGGCACGAGCGGCGGCTGCGTCGTCGCCTTGTCCATCGAGGGCGCCTCGGGCAGGCCGGCGGCCTGCACGCGCCCGCTGATCATCGACGTCCCTGCGAGGACCAGTCCGCCGGCCCCGAGCAGGTTCCTCCGCGAAATCTCAGTCATTGGTCTCTCCATGTGTCTCGTGCGAGGTGGCGTCAGCCGCCCGGGGTTGCGGCTGCGAGGGTCTCGCCCCCGCCGCCGGCAACCCCCTCGACGCCTGCGCTCTCGCCGCCGAACCCCTCTCCGCTGAAGCCGCCGCCTATCACGGCCGCCCTGAGGTCGGTCGCCGCGATCCAGAAGTCGCGTTGGGCTTCGATGGCCTGGATGTTGCTCAGGATCCGGGACCGGGCGTCGATGATCAGGGTGGTGACATCGATCAGCATTCCGCTGTACTGCAACAGCGCTTGGTCCTGGATCGTCTTGCGCAGGGGCAGCACGCTGCCCTGGTAGTGGCGGGTGATGTCGTACTGGCCGCGATAGCGCTGGTAGGCCTCGCGCACCTCCGAGCGGGCGTTGACCGCCTTCTCAGCGAGACGGTGGGCAGCGCCGAGGTATGCCTCCCGCGCACCGCGCACCACCGTCGTCCCAAAGTCGTAGATGGGGATGACGAGGTCGACGGAGTAGCCGCGCCCGAAGCTCTTGTCGCGCGTGACGTTGAAGCCGCCCTGCTCGTTCGGCTCGAATGCCTTCGAGCGATCGAAGCGATCGGAATATCCGACATCAAGCACGTTGATGAAGCCGCTGACCTGGTTGAGGCCGTACTGGCCCGCGAGCGACTGGAGTTCGAAGCGCGCCGTCTGGATGTCCGCCCGCTTCTTGATCGCCTCGGCCTCGATTAGGGTGCCGCTCACCAACCGGCCCGGCAGCGCCGGCAGACTGTTCGGGAGCTTGAAGTCGATCTCGCGTCCCCAGAGGCCAAGCAGGCGGATCAGTTTCTCGCGCTCGACCCGCTGCAAGACGCGGGCTTTGGCCAGCTGCGCTCCGAGTTCGCTGTAGAAAGCGTGCTCGCGCGCCTGTTCCAGCTTGTTCAAGGCGCCCGTCTCACCGAGCTGCTTGGCCAGGGTGGACGCGGAGCCGGCGCTCGCGAGCGCCTGCTCCAGGTAGGCGATGGACTGGTTCGCCGACACGGTCCGGTAGAACTGGCGCCGGGCCTCGCCGGCGAGCCGCAGCACCTGTCCGACCGCGCGGTACTGCTCCGCCCTGAAACGGTTCTGCGCGATGGGTATGCGGACGGGCAGCGTCAGGAGTTCGATAAGGCTCGCGGCCACCGAGCGCTCGATCTCCAGCGTGAAATCGCCCCCGGTACGGCTGAGAGAGAGCCGCGGGACTGGCGGCAGGGTCGCCTGGACGAACTCGGCTTCCGACACGCCTAGGTCGTTGAAGGACGCTTGCAGGGCGCGGTTCTTCAGTAAGGCGACCTGAACCGCGCCGTCGGGCGTCAACGGGCGCCGCAGCAGTTGCTCTGCACGCGTCGCTGCGCCCGCCGCGGCGGTCTCGTCGGAGACTTTCACGATGCCCTTCCTCAGCTCCAGAGCGGCATAGCTGTGCGCCGGGCCGAGCCCACCGTCGGCCGAGAAGCCCAAGCAGCCGCCGAGCGGCACCCCGACGACCGCCAGCAGGGCGGCCGCCCGGGCGCGGCGGCCGAGCGACGCTTCGGCTCCCCAGCATGCGCCGGACCAGCGAGTCTGAGCCGAGGTCATCCGTGAGTTTCCTTTGAGGCCTAGTCCGGCGGCGAGCTGGGATTGGTTACAGGGGCGGCGCATCATCGCCCTCCCGTGTCGCGCCTGCCGCCCATGCCGGGCATGTTCATGCCGGGCATCCGGGAGTAGTCCATGCCCTCCATGCCGCCCGAGCCTGGCTTCGGCGTCACCGCGCGGTTGAGTTCGCGCCAGTCCTTGGGATCGACCACGTCGTAGCGCGCCACGCCGGCGGTGACCGCGGAGTAGTGCGGCGCGCGCACGGCGACGGCGGGGTTGGCGGGCAGGACGAGCCAGTCCGGCGCGGCGGTGGGCACGCAGGCCGCAAGCGGCAGGGCCGTGAGCGCCACGGCCGGCTTGAGGAGGTTGAGCATCGGCTTGGATCCCGAACGGGGGCTGGCGGCCGCGACGGTAGGCGCGGACCGGCGGACAGGGGGGGGGGCGAAGGCGCGGCTGTGCCGACGATGCGGGGCACGGCCTTGTGCAGGAAGGGGCCTGGTCAGGGCTCGGCCGGAGGCGGCGTACGGGAGCGGGCGGGCGGCGCGCCCGCCGCGGTCAGGCGCGGTACCTGGGTGGCCGCTCGATGCGCAGGGGACGCGGCTCGGCGACGCCGTCCTGCTGGGCCAGGCCGAGGGTCTCGGAGGGACGCAGGCTCAGCGCGTCGCCCGACCAGGGCGCGTCCGGCACGGCTGCCTGGCAGGCCAGGGGACAGCAGGTCGCCATGCAGCCCGCCGCACGCTTGTGATGACTGTGCGCGCCAGGAGACTGCTGGTGACCAGGGCCGGCGGAGGCGTCTGCCGCGGCACCCGGACTGGAGAGCGTGCCGGTTCCGTGCTCCGCTTGAAGGGAGACCCCGGACGACGCATCATCGTTGCCTGCACGCGCATGATGATGACGATGGTGCGCGTGGGGCTCTGACGCCTTGAGGGCAACCCCCAAGTGGTCGGCGGCGGCATGCCGCATCATCGTGCATGGCACTGCCGGGGCGATGGCAACCGCCACCGCCAGAATGGCGAACACCACTGCGCGAAGACGTGCCAAGGACCGTGTGACCCTATGCGAACTCGGTGCGACCATCGCACGGATGGACTGGACCGGCAACGCACGAACACCTTAATTTAAGATGAGCTCGGATTGGTCCGCGTTGCTGTTGGAAATCGGCCACAGGTCGTACTCGCGCGGCGGACGACAGACGTCCGGCCTTCGGCTGGGCTTTATCTTGACGCGGTTCTCGGCGACCCGCGACGTGGCCATTTCACGCCGCGCGCGAGTGCTTGCGCCTGCGGCCTGGGCGGCTGGCAACGGCAAGGATCTCGCCGGAGTGCCACCGGAGTGCCAGGGAGGTTGGCGGATCAATGGAGCGCCGACACCTCCGGCAGAAAGCCGCCCTTTCCTGAAGCCGATTGCAAGGGGGTTGTCTGCTGGGAACCCGCCTACGAAGCTCGGTGCCGCCCAAGCTCAAGACGTAGCAAGCGCGGCATCAGGCACGCGAGCCTGGATACAAGGGCAACAGGCGGCCCTTCCTTGTATGGAGCGCCACGAAGGAGCCGCGGGAAGCAGGCCGAACGGCCGAGGCATGTTCGAACCCAACTCGCAACGCCCCGTGACGCCGCCCAGCCGCTCCCGACCTTCTGCCGCGTCCGTGGTTGCTTTCGGTGGCAGGTAGAAGCGGTTCGGCGGGTCCACCTGGTCCGGACGTACTCGGATGCCAGCTAATTCTTGCGCGCCGACGCGAACGAACGCAACAGACGCTCACCCTCCATCCGTTCGCAAACCCGCGAGAAGTCGCGCCGCACGCGGTGGATTTCGTTGACGCTATTGCACTAGTCGGGGCATTTTCCCAACTAGTCTTTGGGCCGATGCCGATTGAAGGATAGACTATTTTATTTATCCTTCCGGATTTTGGCCTGGATTTCGCGCAGACTCTTCTCGTTTTCGTCCTTCGTCTTCCGAGCTTCCTTCACGACCGTCTCGTCCTTGGAGTGCTTGATGGCGGCCTCGGACATGTCCACCGCCCCCTGGTGGTGAGCCGCCATGCCCTTCATCCAAGCCAGATCGGGGTCGGGATCCATCATTCCCTGCATCATCGCCTTGTTCATCTTTTCCATGGCCTCCATGGAGCCCTTCTGCAGAGGCCCCATGTTCTTCATGTCCAGACCGGGCATGGACGCGCCGTGGCTGCCTTGGGCAAGCAACGGAGTTGCGCCGGAAGCCATGATTGCCATGGCAAGGAGTGCAGTACTCACAGCCTTCATTCGAGCCTCTCTCTTCGCTTACCCTACTGGGGTATAATAGGTTGGAATGGGTCGGGTTCGCCGTTCCGTCGCGCTTTACTCCTACGGTCCGGGTCCCTGCTGAGCCCGATCTCATCCGATGCCCAGCCGGACGGCGTGCCTGGCTGACCACCCGCGCAAGGCAGCCGCGGTCCGGGGCGATGCTATGGGACCGCTGCGCTTCCGGCGAGCGCGCTCCGCCCGGTCCGGGCGGGGTGCACCCGCCGACGGACATCTCGCCTGTGTTTGGCGGAGTACCCGTCGCCGGGAAAGACCCATACCGTGGGGCGAAATCGCGGTCAGTTAGGTTTCGCTTCCCGGGTCAGTGACGCTCTTCGCCGTGATGGCCGCCCTCGTACACGACCTCGCGATGCTCCTCTCGATGGCCCGGTTCGCCATGGTGACCTAGCGTCTTCCTGTGCTCGATGACGTGTTCGTGGGGCTCCGCGCCATGGCGGTCGGCATGAGCGGCTCCGACTTCGTCGAGCGCTCGCGCCGGACCTGCCGCGGACCCGAACGCGGCCGCGGCGAGCACGAGAACACCGATCTGCAACATTCTCGACATCTCCTCACCTCCATCTTCGCTCGGAGGACTGAGGAACGCGCCTAGCCCCGCATACGATCCGGGGGTATATGAGCATTTTTTGGCTAATCGAATTTCAGCGTGGAAGTGCGTGTCGGTTCCGCACCCTGCACCGAACTGTCATGCCGTGTCCCGGGCCGCGCGACCGGCCGGGCGACAAGCCCCAGCCGATGGCGCAGACCCAGACGACGCATCGCGTACCCTGCCTGCCTCGCAGCCTGCAGGGGGCCCGGGATCCGGTGCAAGCTCCGGATGCGGGCGGCGGACGCCAAGGGCCGCCGCTTTGATCGCCCGGTGGAGGTCCGCCCATCCTTCCGCACGCCGCGGCAGCACCGCCGTGGGCCAGTTCCGATCCTTCCATAGGCCGGAGACGACCTCGTGCGTGAAGAGCGGCAGAAACTCCTTGATGCCGTGTGCCACGGCCAGACCTCGGCGGCCGACGCGTAGGCGTCGGGCATCGGATGCGTCATGTTACAAATGGTGGTGGAGTAGCCGTCCCAGACTTGGCGCACTGCAATGCCGGCCAAGCCGCAGCGGCGCTTGAGCATGGCGCCGAATACGCGTGGTGCCCAGTGGTTCGGCAGGCGGTTGAGCCGCCTGTTCCGTCCGGCCGAGCGCAGGTGGCAGAGGCCGCGCTCCAGAACCGCCTCGCCGCAGCCCCAGACGCGGGCGAGCGCCAGCGCCTGCCCCACGGCCGCAGCCAGGGTTTCGCGCACCTGCTCGGCGCCGGCCTCCGGCGGCACGGCGAGCCGGACCAGCCGGTGGTAGAGGAACTTGGCGTCCCGCAGGTCAGCTGGGTCGGCACCCGGCGCCACCTCGACGACGGACAAGCCGATCCAATCCAGGTTGAGGTGAATGCCGAGCGCCCGACCCGGCACGGCGGGTACGGGTGGGATTGCCCCGGATCGGTGGTTCTTGCTCACTTTGCGTGGATGGCGGTGGATCGCCTCGGGCCGATGATGGTCTGATCCGCCCTCCCCATCGTGGGAGGCATGAACATTCCCTACGCCATCCCCGAGTGCCGCGTTGCGCATCTCGTCGAACGACACCACGATCACCTCGTCGTCCCGGTGCGACTGGACGCAGCCACAGGCTGCTGCCCAGAGTGCGGGCATGCGAGCCGGTCCGTCCATAGCCGCTATCACCGCCAGCCCGCCGATCTGCCGCTGTCAACATCGCAGACCAAGCTCCGCATCGAGGTGCGGCGGTTCTACTGCCTCAACCCGACCTGCCGACGCCGCATCTTCGCGAAGACGCCTACGGACCTCCTCGCACCGCACGCCCGGCGCACGCGGCGGCTTGGCGAGGCGCAGGCTAGGGTCGGCCTCGCCTGCGGCGGGGCAGGCGGCGCGCGTCTTCTCGCGCACCTCCACATGCCGGCAAGCCGCGCGACCGTGCTGCGGCTCGTCACCCGCATGCCGATGCCCGACACGCCGGCTCCCATCCGGGTCGGTATCGACGACTGGGCGATCAGGAAGGGCAGCCGTTACGGCACGATCGTCGTCGACCTCGACCGTCACCGCGTCGTCGATCTCCTCCCGGATCGCACGGCACCCACGGTGGCCGGCTGGCTCGAACGGCACTCCAGCGTCGCACTCGTCGCCTGGGATCGCTCGACGGAGTATGCCCGAGGCGCAAGCCTCGGCGCTCCCCAGGCGCAGCAGGTCGCCGATCGCTGGCACCTGCTCACCAACATGCGGCAGGCCGTCGAACGCTGGCTCCACGGCGCCCATGCCCGGTTGCGCAGCCTGCCGCTCCTCCCTGGCTCGACCGTTCGTCCCGCCCGGCGCAACCGCGCCTTTGCCCGCTCTACGACGGAGTTGGAAGCGGCGGCACAGAGCCGGATGCGATGGCAGGTTGTCTACGACGAGGTCCGCCATCGGCACGCCGCCGGAAAGCCCCTGCTCGCGATCGCCCGTGCCCTGGGGCTGGCTCGTGCGACGGTGCGCAAGTATGCCAGCGCCGAGACGTTCCCGGCGCGGTTGCCTCACGGTGCCGGGCCGAGCCTGCTTGATCCGCACGTCGCATACTTGGCGGGACGGATCGACGAGGGCAGCGAGAACGCCATGGCCCTGTGGCGCGAGATCCGGGAGCAGGGCTATCCGGGGACGAGCCGGCAGGTGCATCGCTTCGTCGCCGAGCGCCGGACGAGGCCGGTCCGATCAGGCCGCAAGCCCCGCAGTGCCAAGGCTTCCGCTTCGGAGCCGCCTGGATCGGAAACCCTGTTGCCGCCAGCACGGCAGCTGGCGTGGCTGCTCGTGCAGCCGACCTCGGTGTTGAATGAGAGCGAAGCGGCTGTGGTGAGCCGCGTCGAGCAGGACGACACCGCCCGGGCCGTCACGGGGCTGGCCCGCCGCTTCACCGCACTCGTGCGCGCCGCCGGGAAGGGCAATCCCGTGGCCGATGATCGGGACGCCGCTGCAGACATCGAGGCTTGGATCACGAAGGCCCGAACCTGTGAGGCTCCTGCGATCGCGACGTTCGCCTCAGGATTGGAGGCGGACATCGCTGCCGTCCGGGCTGCTCTCATGGAGCCATGGAGTAGCGGCCAGGCTGAAGGCCAGGTCAACCGGCTCAAGCTCATCAAGCGCCAGTGCTACGGACGGGCAGGCCTCAATCTCCTGAAGCGCCGCATGGTTCTGGCCGCATAATCCACGTAAAACGAGCAAGAACCAGAAACGGGGCAATCCCATGTAACCAGTCGCCCGTTTCCTACGGATTGCTCCTGGCGGGCAATCAGTTCAAGATGGGCGGCCGGACGACCGCGACTGCTGTTGTCGTCCAGCCGCCCCGCCTGTCCCAGGTCGGTAGGGCGCTGGCGTCCCTAGGCTGCACGGGCTGCTGGACGCTTGTCCTGGGGCTGCATGCTCGGATCGGACGCGACGCGTGCCGCGGTGACGTGCAATTGCCGGGTCGGACGCGACTTCCGCGGGTCGGCCGAGAGAGGCCTCTTGATCAGTCAGGAAAACGAGTTGCGGGCATTGCTGTCGTCCGGCCTGGCCGGAAGTGCGGCGGATTACCGGGCGTTTCTGGAGCGGCTCGGTCCGCACCTGAGGGCCTACTTCAAGGGCAAGCTCGCCCGCTCCGGACGCGCAGCGCCGGAAGCGGAGGATCTCGTCCAGGAGACGCTGATGGCGGTTCACACCCGACGGCACACCTACGATGTCGGCCAGCCGGTCACGCCCTGGCTTTACGCCATCGCTCGCTACAAACTCATCGACCATTTGAGGCGTACGCGCGCTTCGCTCGCCGACGTGCCTGTCGAGGACGCGGGGGAACTGGTCGCGCGCGACGACCACGTCGCAGTCGAGAGCACGCTCGACATCGAGCGCCTGCTTGGTCGCCTTCCGGGCAAGATGCAACAGGCGATCCGGGCCATGAAGGTGGAAGGCTTGAGCGTGGCCGAGGCAGCGACGCGCTCCGGCATGTCGGAATCGGCCATCAAGGTCAGCGTCCACCGCGGATTGAAGGCGATGGCCGCCTTGGCAGGAGGCAGACGGGAATGAAGACCGACGAACTCATTGGCTTGCTTGGCGCGAGCTTCGCCAGCGAGCCTGCCAAGTCCCCCAACCTGCTGAGGCGGATCGCGCTTTGGGCCGCGGCCGGGGCTGCAGGGGTGCTTTGCCTGGCCCTCCTCGCGTTGGGCGTCCGGTCGGACTTGGGCGAAGGGCGGGCACTCACCTTCCTGCTGGCGAAGCTGGCCTTCGCCTTCGCCGTCGGAGGCCTGGCCTTGCGCTACCTGGGCCGCATCGCTCGCCCCGGGGGCGAGAGGAGGGTGAACCTCGGGATTGTGGCCCTGCCATTCGCGGCGGTCATGGTCCTCGCTGCCTTCAGTCTCGCCAGCGCGCCCCCGGCCCATTGGGGGACCATGCTCACCGGCCATATGTGGCTCGAATGCCTCGTCTCCATCCCGGCGATTGCGGTGGTCCCCTTCGCGACCCTGACGTGGGCAGTCCGGAAGTTTGGCGCACCGACGGACCTCGTCCGGGCCGGAGCCTTGGTGGGGCTTGCGTCGGGAGGCGTGAGCGCGATGGGCTACGCGATCCACTGCATGGACGACACCGTACCGTTCGTGGCGGTTTGGTACGGCGGCACGATCGCCCTTTGCACGCTGGCGGGCGCGCTTCTCGGGCCTCGCCTGATGCGCTGGTGAGGCGATTGAGCCGCCCGCTCGGGGCCGGACCACTTCAGTCGCGTCGCGGTCTTCGAGGGATGCGGGTCAGTCCGGGGGTGCCCAGTTCGGTCGCGGGTACCCGGAGAGGTCACCTCGTCGCGCGGCGCGGACGCGCGGATGTGTGTCCCACACCTCCCGGGGCAGCGCCTTCCCGTCGATCAGGAAGGCGCTCGTTCCGTCCTGCGCAACGACGGCCGGGCCGAGAGGATTGTCGAGGACATCGTAGAGCCCGGCCGCTTCGTTCCAGGCGCGGACCGAAACCGAACGCCCCTCGTCCATGAGGAAGGCGCAGTGCGTCTCGGCGGGATGGGACGGCACGGCTGCCGCTGTCCGCACGGGTCCGGCGGGCGTGCTCTCGCGGGGCGTGGGAAGGCCGGCGAGGAAGGCGAGCGCACGCCGTGCCGGAAGCTCCTCGAGCCCACATTCCGCCATGCGGGCCTCGATGACGGCAAGGTCGAGAGGCCGGGCCCGGTGGTAGGCCGCGATGTAGTCCCTGTCCTTGTCGGCGAGGCGAGCGAGCTTGGAAACGATCAGGTCCTCCGGCCCGGGAGCCACCACCGTCACGGTCGCCGTGCCGTGGCCACTCACCTCCCGGACCACCGCGCGCGAGGGCCACGAGGGCGGCAGGCGGGCGGTGCGGTCGTCGACGCCGTCGATGTAGAAACCGTGCGCCGTGTGGAAGAGCGAGCCCTCGCCGAAGAAGACGGAGATCTCCTCGGATGCCTCCGCGAGGTCGTCGTCCTGGGCGGCCTCCCAGGCCCGAGCGTTGGCAGGATAGGCATCGATCTCGGGCGACATGCACATCGTGACCGGTGCGCCGGGCCAGCCCACGAGGATGCCCTGGCTGCCGACGACCACCACGGTGCGGGTCTTGAAGTGCAACGCCAGTGAACGGGCGGTGCGGTCCAGGTCCGCGACTGTCCTGATATCAAGGGGACATTTCACGTCGGTGCGGAGAAGCCTTGGCGACCGGCATGCGTCGCCCGTTGAGCGGCCGCCCCTTTGCGTGCAAGGCGCCAAATCCGCTTTCGGACGTTTGGGTCGCGCACAAACGACACACCCTCTCCTTCCAGGAACGGCGAGGAGAGCCGAAGCCGCTGCATGCCTTCGTCCCGTCGGGTGAGGAGTTGCCGGATCGTCCCGGGTGGCTGCCCGAGGATCTCGCGCCATTCGGATACGAAGGTGCGCTCGGGGTAGGCCGCCTCAAGCCGCATGACAGCCATCTTGGCGCTATCGAGGATGCCCGGATCGTGCGCGAGCCGACGCGCCACGAGCCGATGGATCATCAGCTTGGCACGATCGTTCACGACTTCCCTGTTCACCTCGGGACGCACGGGATGCCTCTGAAGCCACGCGTGTTTCGGAGCGAGGGCATTATGCCCGACACCCGGGAACCCGACAACGTCGGAATCGAGGCCCGGTTCGACTTCCACAAGGCCTTGGTTCGCCGCGGACGCGGGTCCCCGCACAGGTCCTCTGTAACGCATCATCCGCGGGTCCCGAAGTCGTCGGTAGCGGCGCCGTCAAGGCATACGCGAACGACGATGGAGCATACGATGAAGTACATCCTTGCGACCTTGGTGGCCTCCACCATCATGGCAGGCGGCGCTGGGGCGCACCCGAGGCTGCCCGGCGAGGCCGTTCCTTTGGCGGGCTGGAGCGTCCTGGAAGGCGCGACGGGAGCCGCGCCCGAGGCGACGGGGAGCCTCGGGCGCATTTGGGAGGGGCGCGATGCCCAAGGACGGGACCTGAGGAGCAGCACGCGCGGGAATGCCCAGTTCCCCGAGCGCCCCACCGCGGCCCAGAACCTCGGCACCACTTCGGGCGGACCCGCGTTCTGATCACCGTCGTGCAGGTCGCGGTGACGGATGTAACTTGCGGGGCTGCGCCCGCGAACTTGTATTCGTCGGGCTTGTCGCGAGCCCGGCGCGTCCGGGGCTAGGCAAAGCCCCCGAACAGTGGGATCCTGGGAGCGGATGTCGATCCGATCCGCCATAGCGCGCCTGCTCACGGCTCTTGCCGTGCTCGGCCTTGTCGCAGGGGCGTCCGTCGCCCCCGCGCAGGCGCGCGCCCTTCCGGGCGGGACCGTCCACTGGGACGTGGCGAACCAACCGGACCGCGTCGCGACGCCAAACGTCGCACCGATGCCCGACGACATGCCGTGTTGCGATCCCGAGCCCTCAAACCCGGACTGCCGCGACACCAAGACCTGCCCCTTCGCCGCGACGTGCGCCGCGAAGATC
>NZ_LABY01000008.1 GCF_001043975.1 Methylobacterium variabile | reverse complement strand
GTCTGCGACGCTCGCTGGTCTGCGACGCTCGCTGGTCTGCGACGCTTGCCGGTCCGCGGGCCGGGTGATAGGCGCCGGGGCAGCCACGACGACGCGCTTCCCCGGACACCTCTCCCATGCCCCATCGCCTGCATCGCGGCGACTTGCCCGACGATTACGTGCCGGGCCCCGCCATCGCGGTCGACACCGAGACCCTCGGGCTCCAGCCCCACCGCGACCGCCTCTGCGTGGTGCAGATCTCCCGCGGCGACGGCGAGGCCGACCTGGTGCAGATCCCCCGGATCGGGCCCGAGCCGGTGGTGCTCAAGCGCGTGCTCGCCGATCCGGCGGTGACCAAGATCTTCCATTACGCGCGCTTCGACCTGGCGGTGCTCTCCCATCGCCTCGGCGTGATGCCGGGGCCGATCTACTGCACCAAGATCGCCTCGCGGCTCGCCCGCACCTACACCGACCGGCACGGCCTGAAGGACCTGGTGCGGGAGCTCCTCGGCGTCGAGCTGTCGAAGCAGCAGCAATCCTCGGACTGGGGCGCCGAGACCCTGACCCAGGCGCAGGTCGACTACGCGGCCTCCGACGTGCTCCACCTCCACGCCCTGCGCGAGCGGCTGGATGCGATGCTGGCCCGGGAGGAGCGCTCCGCCCTGGCGCAGGCCTGCTTCGACTTCCTGCCGACCCGGGCCCGCCTCGACCTGCTCGAGTGGGACGAGACGGACATCTTCGCGCACAGCTGACGGCGAGACCGCGCGGCGCCCGAGCGAAGAACGAGAGACAGAAGCCTGGCCGTTCTGCTACCCTGCCGGCCACAACTTCGACACCGGGCCGGTGCACGACCCGATGGCTCGAGAGACCCGCGCGCCCCCGCGCCGGGTCGGAGCGTGATGCAGGTGGCCAAGTCCTTGCTCGAAGCGGTCCCGTCCCCGGCCGGTCCGGCCCTCGATCCCCGGCGCCTGCGCGCCCACGCCCAGGCGCGCCGGCACAGCGCGCAGGTGCGCTGGCTGCGGCGCGCGATCCCCTTCGGGGCGGGCGCCGCAGGGCTCGCCATCGTGGTCGGCACCTGGCTCAACCCGTTCGGCGAGCTCGGCGTCTCGGTCAGCCTCGGCTCGATCGGCGTCTCGGGCTCCAAGGTGACGATGGAGAGCCCCCGCCTCTCGGGCTACCGCTCGAAGGACAACCGCCCCTACGTGGTCACCGCCAAGGCGGCGCTCCAGGACGTGAGGAAGCCCTTCGTCATCGAGTTGCAGAACATGCTCGGCCGCCTCACCACCGACGAGTCGGGCGGGCTCGCCCATATCGAGGCGACGGCCGGCATCTTCGACACCCAGAAGGAGGCGCTGGACCTGAGCCAGCACATCCGCCTGTGGACCGACAAGGGCCAGGAGGCGCGGCTGACCTCGGCCCATGTCGACTTCAAGGCCGGCACGATGTCCTCGCGGGAAGCCGTCACCGTCACGATGCCGACCGGCTCGATCAAGGCCGACGGCCTCGACGTGACCGAGAACGGCAAGACCATCTCCTTCGTCGGCAACGTCAAGGCGGTCTTCTCCAGCCACGACCCCTCGCAAGACTCCTCGGAGCAGGATCCGCGTCTGCGGACCACCGAGGCCCAGATCAAGGACGATTGAGCCGTGCGTCCCCGTCTCCCGGCCCTCGCGGCGCTCGGGTGCCTCACCCTCGTCGCCCTCGCCCTCCCGTCCGGTCTGCGGGCCGAGACCGCGCCCCCCGTTGCCAAGAAGAAGGAGGCCGGCTCCGGCTTCGGCGCCTTCGGAAACGGCACCGGCAAGGAGCCGATCAAGATCGACGCCGACCGGCTCGACGTGTTCGACCGCGAGAACAAGGCGGTCTTCGCCGGCAACGTCGTGGCGGTGCAGGGCGAGAGCACGATCCGCTGCTCCAGCATGACCGTGCACTACCAGCGCAAGGAGAAGGACCCGAAGGGCAAGGCCGCCGAGGGGAAGGGCGCGGATGCCCCCGCCGCCGAGGCCAAGCCCGAGCCCAAGGGCGCAGACCCGACCGACGGCAGCGCGATCCGTCAGGTGGTCTGCGCCGGTCCGGTCACGGTCGTGTCGAAGGACCAGGTCGCCAGCGGCGACAACGCGGTGTTCGACCGGGTGGCGAATCGGGTCGTGCTGACCGGCAACGTGGTGCTGAGCCAGTGCCAGAACGTCACCCGCGGCTCGCGCCTCGTCTACGACATGAATACCGGCCGGGCGAACATGGACCCGGTGGCGGGGGGGCGCGTCTCCGCGATGTTCGTGCCGGGCGGCAAGGACGACAGCGCCAAGGGCAAGCAGGCCGGCTGCCCGCAACCGCCGGCCCAGGCCGGCAAGGCGGCGCCGAAGCCGCGGGCGCAGGCGGGGAACTGAGGACGATCTCTCCCTCTACGGGACTGTCGGGTCTGAACCCAATCGGCTTGACAGTGCGATTGGCTGCTGAGGGTGGTGAGCAGGCTTTAACACCGCGGCCAAAACCAGACGCTCCGCTTTGGTCCGGAACAGCCGTTGAGCCGGTGCTCGCGCATCACTGAACGCGACCATCACTCCCGGACGAGACCGGGCAGCGTCGCAAGCGAAGCGGCGAGCGCATCCACCAGCATTCGGACGCGTTTGATGCGCGTGCGACCGGGCACGACGAGCAGTGAAAGGGGTACAGGCTCGAGCGTGAACTCAGGCAGGATCTGCTCGACCATCCCGGCCGCCAGCAAATCGTCGATGAGCCAGACATGCGCTGCCGCGATCCCGCGCCCCTGGGCCAGAGCCTCGCGGGCCGCCAAGCCGTGATCGACCCAAAGGTGGCCGTCGAAAGGAATACGGACCGCCAAGCCATCCGATCCGCGCAGGGAAAGCATCGCGCTTCCGGCGACGTTGCTCATGCGGATCGAGGTGTGGCCAGCCAGATCGTCGGGCGTCTCAGGCCGCACCCGCTCTGCGAGATAGGCGCGGGATGCCACCAGGATGCGGCGAGATCGGCCGATGGTTCGGCACTGCATGGTGCTGTCGGGGAGGGGGCCGAGCCGGATCGCGACGTCGACTGCCTGCTGCACAAGGTCGATGCGCGCATCAGACAGGCTGAGATCCACCACGATCCCCGGATGGCGATCTTGGATGGAAAAGAGCATCCGGCAGACGTGGCGGACCCCAAGAGCCGCGGTGCAGGAGATGCGGATTGTACCGGTCAGGCCCCCGCTGGCGCTTCGCGCCCCGTCCGTCGCCTCGTCCACCAGCCGCAGGATGGTGCGCGCCTCGGCGTGGTAACGCTGCCCCTCGTCGGTGAGAGTGATGCGCCGGGTCGTCCGGTTGAGGAGCGTGACGCCGAGTGCGCTTTCGAGTTCCGCCACGTGTCGCGAGACGGTCGATTGCCCCACGCCCTGCTCACGTGCCACAGCCGACAGGCTGCCGCGTTCGGCGACGCGCACGAAGCTGCGCATCCGCTCCAGTGTAACGCCCGATCCATCCATGCAGCGGCATGATCCTATCCGTTACCCTCAGCTACCGGATGGATCGAGCTGCGCCTAGCTTCGCGGCTACCTCCTTCGGTGAACCGCGCGCATGAAGATCCTCGTCGTCTCCGCCCATCCCGATCCGGCCTCTCTGACGAACGCCCTGCGCGATGTGGCGGTGGCCGAACTCCAGGCCGATGGTCACGCGGTCCGCGTGACCGACCTCTACGCGATCGGCTGGAAATCCGAGGTCGACCGGCTCGATTTCCCCGCCTTGCCCGCCTCGGCGCGCCTGCGGGTGCCCGCTGCGTCGGGTGAGGCCTTCGTCACCGGGAGCCTGACGCAGGACGTCGTCGCCGCACAGGAAGACCTGCTCTGGGCGGACGCGCTCATCCTGGCATTTCCTCTCTGGTGGTTCTCCATGCCGGCGATCCTGAAAGGGTGGATCGATCGGGTCTACGCGTTCGGTTTCGCCTACGGCGTCGGCGAGCACAGCGAAACGCGCTGGGGCGATCGCTACGGGGAAGGCACCCTCGCAGGTAAGCGTGCGATGCTCATCGTGACGGCCGGAGGCTGGCCGTCCCACTATGGTCCCCGGGGGATCAACGGTCCCATCGACGACCTGCTCTTCCCCATCCACCACGGGATGCTGTTTTATCCGGGCTACGACGTGCTGCCGCCGTTCGTGCTGTATCGCGCCGACCGGACCGACGCGGCGACGTTCGACGAGACAGCGACCGCACTGAAAGGCCGGATGCGAACCCTGTTCGAGACGCCGCCCATCCCGTTCCGCCGCCAGAACGGCGGAGATTACACGATCCCGTCAATGGAGTTGTGCCCGGAGCGGGTCAGACCGGACCTCACCGGTTTCGCCGCCCATATCGAGCGGCCGGATCATAACGTTCGCCAAGTCGAATGCCGAAGCTGATGACGGGACGGCAAGGCCCAAAATCTGGGTTTCGGCCCCTGCTCCGTGGGCGGCCTGCAAACGGACCTTCCTAGGGTCCGCACGGGGTCGAGAGCAGACCCGCACATATGGTCAAGTTAACTGGGTTCATCTCTGAGTCCAGATGTCGCAGAATTCCTTCTCTCGCGTCGGAGAGGAGCACCTCGCTTTACTTTGAAATATCCCTGCAGACCGTGACGGCCCGGCGATCGTCCCGCCGGGCCGTCTCGCTTCGATTACGCCGACATCAGCGGCGTCCCCGCCTCCGCGGTGCTGTCGGCCTCGACCGCCACGCCCTCGCTCCCCTGCGCCTCGACCACGGCGGCGGCCGTGATGTTGACGATGCCGCGGGCCGTCACCGAGGGGGTGAGGATGTGGGCGGGCTGCGCCGGCCCGAGCAGCAGGGGTCCCACCGGCAGCGCGTCGGCGAGCATCTTCGAGAACTGGAACGCGATGTTGGCCGCGTCGAGGTTCGGCATGATCAGCACGTTGGCCTCGCCCTTGAGGCGCGAGCCCGGCAGCACCTTGTCGCGGATCTCCTGCGACAGGGCGGTGTCGGCGCCCATCTCGCCGTCGACCTCGAGGTCGGGGGCGCGCTCGCGCAGGAGGTTCAGGGCCTGCCGCATCTTGCGGGCGGACGCCGTGTCGAACGAGCCGAAATCGGCGTGGCTGACGAGCGCGATCTTCGGCGACAGGCCGAAGCGACGGGCGGTGTCGCCGCAGGCGATGGCAACGTCGGCGATCTCCTCGGCGCTGGGGTCCGGCCGCACGTGGGTGTCGGCCAGGAAGTAGGCGCCCTTCGAGGTGACGATCAGGCTGAGCGCCGCGAAGTCCCGGGCGCCCGGCGCGAGGCCGATGATGTCGCGGATCACCCGGAGCTTGCTCTCGAACCGGCCCTCGAGGCCGCAGATCAGCGCGTCGGCCTCGCCCCGGCGCACGGCCAGCGCCCCGATCACCGCGGTGTTGGTGCGCACCAGCGTGCGGGCGGCGTCCGGCGTGATGCCGCGGCGCCCGGCGAGGTCGATGTAGGTCTGGACGTAGGTGCGGTAGCGCGGATCGTCCTCGGGGTTGATCAGCTCGAAGTCGCGGCCAGGCTGGATCGAGAGGCCGAAGCGCTTCAGCCGGGTCTCGATCACGTTCGGGCGGCCGATCAGGATGGGCTTGGCCAGCCCCTCCTCGACGATCGCCTGGACGGCGCGCAGCACCCGCTCGTCCTCGCCCTCGGCGTAGACGACCCGGCGGGGATCCTCCTTGGCCGCGGTGAAGACCGGCTTCATGATGAAGCCGGAGCGATGCACGAACCGGTCGAGGGACTCGGCGTAGGCCTGCACGTCCGGCAGCGGCCGCTTGGCGACGCCGGAATCCATCGCCGCCTGCGCCACGGCGGGGGCGATGCGCAGGATCAGCCGCGGGTCGAACGGGCTCGGGATCAGGGAGTGCGGCCCGAACGGCCGCGCCTCGCCGCCATAGGCCCGGGCGACGACGTCGGACGGGGTCTCGCGGGCGAGCCCGGCGATCGCCTTCACGGCCGCCGCCTTCATCTCCTCGTTGATCGTGGTCGCGCCGACGTCGAGCGCGCCCCGGAAGATGTAGGGGAAGCACAGGACGTTGTTGACCTGGTTCGGGAAGTCCGACCGCCCGGTGCAGATCATCGCGTCCGGCCGCTTCTCCTCGGCGAGGTTCGGCATGATCTCCGGATAGGGGTTGGCGAGCGCCATGATGAGCGGCTTCTCGGCCATCCGCTCGAGCATCTCCGGCTTGAGCACGCCGCCGGCGGAGAGGCCGAGGAAGACGTCGGCCCCCGGGATCACCTCGGCAAGGGTGCGGGCCTGGGTGTCCTGCGCGTAGGCCGACTTCCAGCGGTCCATGAGTTTTTCACGGCCGCGATAGACCACGCCCTCGATGTCGGTGACGAAGATGTTCTCGCGGCGCGCACCGAGCGAGACGAGCTGGTTGAGGCAGGCGAGCGCCGCCGCACCCGCACCGGAGGTGACGATCTTGACGTCCGCGATCTGCTTGCCGGCGAATTCGAGCCCGTTGAGCACGGCGGCCGCGACGATGATCGCCGTGCCGTGCTGGTCGTCGTGGAAGACCGGGATGTTCATCCGGGCCCGGCAGCGCTCCTCGACCTCGAAGCACTCCGGGGCCTTGATGTCCTCCAGGTTGATGCCGCCGAAGGTCGGCTCGAGGGCGGCCACGACGTCGACGAGCTTGTCGACGTTCTTCTCGTTGAGTTCGATGTCGAAGACGTCGATGCCGGCGAACTTCTTGAACAGGACCGCCTTGCCCTCCATCACGGGCTTGGAGGCGAGGGGGCCGATGTCGCCGAGGCCGAGCACGGCGGTGCCGTTCGAGACCACCGCCACCAGGTTCTGGCGCGCCGTCAGGGTCGCGGCCTCCTCGGGATCGGCGGCGATCGCCTCGCAGGCGGCGGCGACGCCGGGGGAGTAGGCGAGGGCCAGGTCGCGCTGGTTGCCCAGCGGCTTGGTCGGCTGGATCTCCAGCTTCCCGGGCCGCGGATGACGGTGGTAGAACAGCGCTCCGCTCTTCAGATCATCCGAAATGTTGCTGCTCACCGCGCTCTCTCCCCGGATCGCCCAGTTGGTCGGGTCCGCCATCCCGCCCGCGACTCACGACGGTGCCCGCGGGTGAGGGATTTCCTGCACCGCCTGCGGCAGGGGCGCAACCCTCACAACGAGACCCGCCTGCATCTGGCCAAGCTCGCCGGACGCCACGGCTTCCGGATCGCGCCCTTCTCCTACGGCAGGCCGAAGGTCCGTTTCCCCGAATCCGGCGCGAGACTGACGATCGGCCCCTACTGCTCGATCGCCGACAAGGTCGAGATCCTTCTCGGCGGCAACCACCGCACCGACTGGGTCTCGACCTATCCTTTCGCGGCGATGCGGGGCCTGTGGCCGGACCTCGACGCGCCGGAGGCGTACCACGCCACCCGGGGCGACGTGGCGATCGGGGCCGACGTCTGGCTTGGCTCCGGCTGCATGATCCTGTCGGGGGTCACGATCGGCCCGGGCGCCGTGGTGGCGGCCCGCGCCGTGGTGACCCGGGACGTGCCGGCCTACGCCATCGTCGCCGGCAACCCGGCCCGGGTGATCCGCCACCGCTTCCCGCCGGAGATCGTGGCGGCCCTCGTCGCGACCGCCTGGTGGGACCTGCCGCCGGAGCGGGTGCGCACCCTGGTGCCGCTGCTTCAGAGCGGCGAGGCCGAGGCCCTGGTGCGGGCGCTCGGGGGAGGGGACGCGCTCACGCGATGATCCAGCTCACGCGATGATCCAGGTCGCGACGAGGCCGGCGGTCGCCGCGAAGGTCACCGCCACGGTCGTCCAGCCGAGCAGGTTGGTGAGCCGGCCGTTGACCCGGTCCCCCATCATCCGGCGATCGTTGGTCATCAGCATCATCAGGAAGAGGAGCGGGGGCACCGAGACGCCCTGCACCACCCCGGACCAGACCAGGGCCCGCATCGGGTTGAAGCCGAGGAAGTTCAGGCCCACCGCCACCACCGTCACCGCCGCGATGGTGCCGTAGAACAGCTTCGCCTCGCTCGGCCGCGCGTGCAGGCTTCCCTTCGCGCCGACGCCCTGCACCAGGTCGTAGGCCGCCCCCGTCGTCATCACCGGCACCGCCAGGAAGCCGACGCCGACGACGCCGAGAGCGAACAGCACCTTGGCGCCGGAGCCCGCCAGGGGCTCGAGGGAGGCCGCCGCCTGTGCGGCGCTGTCGATCGCAGTCTGGCCGGCGGGGTGCAGGGTCGCGCCGGTCGACAGGATGATGAAGTACAGGATCAGGTTCGAGAACAGCATCCCGGCGATCACCTCGCGCCGGGTGCGCCGCAACTCGCCGTCGGTCGCGCCCTTGCGCTGCTCGAGCCGGTGACGGCCCTGGCCGATCTCGTCCTCGACCTCCTGGTTCGACTGCCAGGTGTAGATGTAGGCCGAGAGCGAGGTGCCGATGCAGGCCACGATCATCGCCAGGGCCTCGCCGTCGAGGGTGAGGCTCGGCACGAAGGTCCGGTACAGGACCTCGCCCGGATCGGGCCGGGCCATCACGGCGGCGGCGACGTACGCGAAGAGCGCGAGCGCCAGCCAGCGGAAGAGGCGGCGCAGGAGCGCGTAGGAGCCGAAGATCTGGAAGGCCAGGATCACCGCCGCCGCGATCGTGACGATCAGCGGCACCGGCAGCGGCACCAGCAGGTTGAGGGCGGCGCCGATGCCGCCGAGATTGGCCGCCGCCTCGATGACGTTGCCGGTGAAGGCGCCGAGCACGGTCGGGTAGAGGACCCAGCGCGGGTAGCGGTCGCGCATGGCCGCGAACAGGCCCTTGCCGTAGACCTGTCCCAGCTTGGCCGAGACGTAGACCACCACCACCATCATCGGCAGCAGGACCGGGGCGATCCACAGGAAGCCGAGGCCGAACTTCGCGCCGGCGCTGGCATAGGTGCCGATCGCCGAGGGGTCGTCGTCCGCCGCCCCGGTGATGACCCCGCCACCGACGAGGCGCAGGAGACCGGAGCCGCTGGATCGCGGCGGGCCGTCCTGGGTGCGGGAGCGGGACGCGGACGGAAGCGGATCGACTGCGCGCGGGCGGGAAACGGAACCGTGCTCTGACATGCCCCCTCGGAGTATCGAACGACACCGAGGGCACAACAGGCCGGGCCTTGCCGGGTTCGCAGCGCCGCGACCCTCCGGACGATTCACCGCGCCGCGCGGCGGGCGGAGGTCAGGGTCAGGCCGTGCGGCGCAGCGGGTAGGCGGGCATCGTCACCGCGGCCGGGGCCCGGTCCTGGGCCACGATCACTTCCGGCACCCCGGCGGCCTCGGCGGTCTCGAACAGGCCGACGAGGCGGGGATCGTCGGCCTCGGCGTTCGAGGCGATGACCACCGCATCCATCCAGGCCGCGATCGCGCTCACCAGCGGCCGGGTCTGCGCGGCGAAGCCGTCGTCGAGGCAGGCGATCACCCAGTCATAGGCCTCGCCGAGGGCGTCGAAGGTGAGCCCGAGGGTGTCGCGCCCGGCGATCAGCGCTTCCGGCTCGCCGCCGCCGCGGCCGATCAGGTTCAGGCGCGGGCCGGCCTCGGGCTGGATCACGGCCGTGAAGTCGGCGCGCCCGGCGACGAGGTCGGTCAGGCCCGGCTGCGCGCTGCGCGGGCCGTCGAGGCGCACCAGGAGGGCGCGGCCGTGCAGGGAGGCGACCCTGCCGAGGCTGCGGGCGAGGCCGTCGAGGTCAGTCTCGTCGCCGGTGCCGATGAGGAGCACCCGCCGGCCACCTCCCGCAGTCTCGATCGCGTCGAGCCGCGTCACCAGCAGGTCGAGGTCGTAGCGCGCCTCGAAGGGCGGCCGCGCGGCCGGGAGCGGCCCGGGCGAGGCCTGCGCCGCCGGGACCTCCGGACGGGAAGCGGGAGCGGGCATCGGGGCCGGATCGACGGCGACAACCGCCACCGCGGGCTCGGCCGGACCGGCGGCGGAGGCCGCCGCGGGCGCGGCCGCACCGGCGGCCGGCACCGGCGCGAAGAGGGCGGCGGTCGGCGGCTCCGCCTCGGGCCGGCGGGCCGGCGGGCGGCCGCGGCCGGGCGGGTCGCCGGCGAGGAGCGCCTTGGCCACCACGGCGCCGATGGCGAACAGGAAGGCGATCACGGTCGCGAAGGCGACGATCGGCAGCTTCTTGGGGAAGGAGGGCAGGTCGGGCACGATCGCGCGGGAGACCACGCGGGCATCCGCCGGCGCCGCGCTCGCCGCGTCGCGGGCCGCGGCCTCGCGGAACCGGCCGAGATAGGATTCGAGCTGCTCGCGCTGGGCCCGGGCCTCGCGCTCCAGGGCGCGCAGCTCGACCTCGGCGCCGTTCGCCTTGGCGACCACGGTGCGCTGGGCGTCCACCGCCGCCTGCAGGCTCTCGACCCGGCTGCCGGCGATGCGGGCGTCGTTCTCGAGCGCCCGCACGGTGCGGTCGGCGGCGGCGCGGACCTGCGCCTCCAGGCCTTCGAGCTGGGCGTTCAGCTCCTTCATGCGCGGGTGCTGCGGCAGCAGGGTGCGCGCCTCGAGGGCGAGCTGGGCCTTGAGGCCGATGCGCTGCTCGACCAGGCGCCGGATCAGCTCGTTGTTGGCGACGTCCGGGATCTCGAAGCCGCGGCCGTCCTTGATCATCTCGCGGATCAGCTTGGCCTTGGCGCCGGCATCGGCCTGGGCGGCCCGGGCCTGGGTCAGCTGGGTCGAGAGCTCGGCGAGCTGCTGGACGGCGAGCGGCTGGTTGCTGGTGCCGCCCCCGACGATCAGCCCGTTGCGGGCCCGGAAGGCCTCGACCTTCGCCTCGGCCTCCGAGACCCGGCTGCGCAGGGTCTCGATGTTCGAGCCGAGCCAGGTCGAGGCGTAACGGGCGGTGTCGACCTTCGCGGCGGCGAGCGAGGCGAGGTAGAGGTCCGCGATGGTGTTGGAGGCGCGGGCGGCGAGCTCCGGGTCCTTCGAGCGGAACTCGATCGTGAGGATGCGCGACTTGCCGGCCGAGTAGACCAGCAGCCGCTCGAAGTACTTCTCGAGCACCCGGTCGAGCGGGTCGCGGTCGAGGGGGTTCTGCGCCAGGCCGAGCATCACCAGCACCTGCTGGAGGCCCCCGACGCCCTGCACCATGGGGTCGAACTCGGGGTTGCCGACGAGGCCGAGGCTCTTGATCGCCTCGCGGGCGATGTCGCGGGACATCACCACCTGGACCTGGCTCGCCACCGCCTGCTCGTCGATCGGCTGGGGCAGCTCGCCCCGGTCCTGCTGCAGGCGGGTCAGCGCGCTGTCGCGGCTCTCGAGCAGGAGCTTGGATTCCGCGGTGTAGCGCGGCGTCACCACCTGGACGAAGACCACCGCGAGCCCGAAGGCCGCGACGGTCGGCAGCAGGACGGCGAGCCAGCGCCGGCGCAGCAGGCGGCCGACGTCGCCGAGGGTCAGGCCGTCCTCTCCGGCCCAGCCGGCGTCGTCGGGGCGAGGCGTGCCGGTGCCGGCTTCCTTGGCGCCGGATTCCTTGGCACCCTTGCGGCTCCGGCCGGCGAGGCGGTCGGGCAGGCGGGCGTGCGACCGCTCGGCGAAGGGGAAGACGCGGGGCATTGCGGACCGTCGGTCAGGAGACGAAAGGCCGGCCCAAGCCGGGCCTTGGCGCGAGAACACCCGATTAAGGTTGCGGCGTAGTTAAGGACCGACCCGCGACGGCGACCCGGGTCAGCACAGGCGCTGCGGGTCAGACTTCATTAACCATGGCGTCCTAGACCGAGCAGGAAGACCTTGCCGACACGACTTGGACTGGCCGGAAGCGATGAACCGACGCGCCCTTCTCACAGGCTTGGCGATCACCTCGGCGACCGCGCTCGGGCTCGGCGGCTGCCTGCGGCCGGAATACCGCACCGCTCTCCTCGACGAGACCGGCACGGGCTCGATCGGCGCCGCCTACTCCCTCGCCGCCGGCGACAAGCTGCGGGTGATCGTGTTCGGGCAGGACAACCTCTCGAACATCTACGCGGTGGACGGGGCCGGGCGCATCGCCCTGCCGCTGATCGGTCCGATCCGCGTCGCCGGGGGCAGCACCGCCCAGGCCGCCCGCGCCATCGAGGCACGCCTTCGCGACGGCTACGTCCGCGAGCCCCACGTCACCGTGGAGGTCGACGTCTACCGGCCGTTCTTCATCCTGGGCGAGGTCACCACCTCGGGCCAGTACCCCTACGTGAGCGGCATGACGGTGGAGACCGCGGTGGCGATCGCGGCGGGCTTCGGCCCGCGGGCGGCCCGCGACTACGCCGTGCTCACCCGCGAGGGGCCGGGCGGCCTCGTCTCCGGCATCGTGCCGATGACCTATCCGGTCCGCCCCGGCGACACGATCGTGGTCAAGGAGCGCTGGTTCTGAGACGAGCCGGAACGGAGCAAGTCTTCGACTTGCGCTGACCGCCGATTAACCACGCGCTCATCGATCGAGACCGGGAGTGGTCTTCCGGCCGCTCCCTTAACCCGCCGGCCACGGAGCCCGGGCGAGATGGAGGCCGCCGCGCGCCGCGGCGCCGTCATCGAGCCGGGATCATGCACGTGGCCGCGTCACCTCTCCGCATCGTCGCAGACCCCGCAGCGCCGAACGTCGCGGAGGCGCCGCGCCCCGCGCCGGCCCCGCGGGAGCGGATCCTGCACGTCTTCCGGGCCCCGGTCGGCGGCCTTTTCCGCCACGTCCTCGACGTCGCGCGGCTGCAGGTGGCCGCCGGGCACGAGGTCGGCCTCTTCTGCGACGCGAGCACCGGGGGCGCCCGCGCCGACGCGACCCTGAACGAGCTGGCGCCGCACCTCGCCCTCGGCCTGACCCGGCTGCCGATGCGCCGCAACCCGCATCCGAGCGACCTGACCGCGCTGGCGACGCTCGCCGGCCTCGTGCGCCGCTCCAGGCCGACGGTGCTGCACGGGCACGGCTCCAAGGGCGGCCTGTTCGCCCGCCTGGCGCTGACCGGGCCGGACGCGCGGCCC
Organism: Methylobacterium variabile; assembly: GCF_001043975.1. Lineage (GTDB taxonomy): Bacteria > Pseudomonadota > Alphaproteobacteria > Rhizobiales > Beijerinckiaceae > Methylobacterium > Methylobacterium variabile. The sequence goes on along the minus strand of NZ_LABY01000008.1, from coordinate 12,872 downwards.
GTGCGGGCCTACACGCCCCACGGCGGCAGCTTCAACTACCGCCCGGGCTCGCCGCTGCACCGCCTCTACATGCTGGCGGAGCGCGTGCTCACGCTCCGCACCGACGTCTTCCTGTTCGAGAGCGACTACATCGCCGGGCGCTACCGGGCCTATGTCGGCCCCACCGACCGGCTGGTGCGGGTGGTGCACAACGGCATCGGCGCCGAGGAGTTCGCTCCCATCGCCCCGGCGGCGGACCGGTTCGACCTCGTCTATATCGGCGAGCTGCGCGAGGCGAAGGGCGTGCCGGTGCTGTTCGAGGCGCTGGCGCGCCTGCGTCGGGAGCACGGACGGAGCCTGACCCTCCTGGTGGTGGGCTCGGGCCCCGACGACGTCGCCCTGCGCAAGCGGGTCGCCGATCTGGGCCTGGCGCAGGCGGTGCAGTTCGAGCCGCCGCAGCCGATCCGTGCCGCCCTGAGCCGCGCCACCGTGATGGTGGTGCCCTCGCTCGCCGAGTCGCTGCCCTACGTGATCCTCGAGGCCGCGGCGGCGGCGCAGCCGCTGGTCTCGACCGATGTCGGCGGCATCCCGGAGATCTTCGGCCCGGCCGCCCCCGCCCTGGTGCCGCCGCGGAACGCCGCCGCCCTGGCGGAGGCGATCCTGCGCAAGGTGGACCAGGACCCGGAGCTGCGCCGGGGCGAGGCGGCGGCCCTGAGCGCCTTCGTCCGCTGCCGCTTCTCGATGAACCAGATGGCCGAGGACGGGCTCGCCGGCTACGCCGCCGCGCGGGCCGGGCGCGGCGACGCCTGAGCCGGCCGGGCTCGCCGGTTCTCCCGGATTTTCAACCAACCCGTCGCGATCGCCTTAAGCCTTCCGTCAGGGCTGTCAGGCAGGCTTGCGGGTCAACGCCCCCGACGCGGGGCCCTTTCGCCGCGACGCATTACCGGAAGCCGTGTCATGAGTGCGTTCGACGTCCGCGACATCCTCAAGACCGTGGCGGCCGAGCAGGGCGGGCCGCTCGGCCAGACCGGCCAGGGCCGCGAGGCGGTGCCGCCCGCCGAGACCCTGGCCCCCGTGCGGCCGGACTCGGTCGTCTCGCCGGTGGTCTTCACCGGCTGCGTCCGCGCCATCGAGTTCGCCCTCGTGGCCCTCGCCGGCCTGTGCGCCCAGCGCTGGCTCCTCGCCGGCGTGGTGCCGCTCCACCTCGGCTACGTCGGGGCGATCCTCGGCCTCGCCGCCCTCAACGTGCTGGTGCTCCAGGCGCTCGGCGCCTACGGCATCCGGGCGTTCCGGGCCTTCTTCAGCGTCGGCGCCCGGGTGGTGCTCGGCTGGTCGCTGGTGATGCTGCTCGCCGCCACCGTGCTGTTCCTCGCCAAGCTCGGCGACCAGTACTCGCGGCTGTGGCTGGTGAGCGTGTACGGCGCGGGACTGGCGCTGCTCGTGGCCGAGCGCCTGATCCTGTCGATGGTGGTGAGTTCGCAGATGCGCCGGGGCCGCTTCGACCGGCGCGTCGCCATCGTGGGCGGGGGCGAGCCGGCCGAGGCGCTGATCCGGGCAATCGAGGCGCAGGCTGATTCCGGGCTGAAGGTCGTCGGCCTCTTCGACGACCGCAGCGACGGCCGCTCGGCCGACGTGGTCGCCGGCTACCCCAAGCTCGGCACCGTCAGCGACCTCGTGACCTACGCCCGCCGCACCAAGCTCGACCTGATCGTGTTCACGCTGCCGATCTCGGCCGAGGCGCGCATCCTGCAGATGCTCGCGAAGCTCTGGGTCCTGCCGGTCGACATCCGCCTCTCGGCCCACGCCTCGAAGCTGCGGCTTCGCCCGCGCAGCTACTCCTATCTCGGCTCGGTGCCGGTGCTCGACGTGTTCGACCGGCCGATCGCCGACTGGGACGTGGTGGTGAAGGGCGTGTTCGACCGCGTGGTCGGCGCCCTGCTGCTGGTCCTGCTCTCGCCGGTGATGCTGGCGGTCGGGATCGCCGTGAAGCTGTCCTCGCCGGGGCCGATCTTCTTCCGGCAGAAGCGCCACGGCTTCAACAACGAGGTGATCGACGTCTACAAGTTCCGCTCGATGTACATCGACCAGTGCGACTACACCGCCGCCAAGGTCGTCACCAAGGGCGACCCGCGGGTGACGCCGGTCGGCCGCTTCATCCGCAAGAGCTCCCTCGACGAGCTGCCCCAGCTCATCAACGTGGTGAGGGGCGACCTCTCCCTGGTCGGGCCGCGCCCGCACGCCCTGCAGGCCAAGGCCGCCAACACCCTCTACGACCAGGTCGTCGACGGCTACTTCGCCCGCCACAAGGTCAAGCCCGGCATCACCGGCTGGGCCCAGATCAACGGCTGGCGCGGTGAGACCGACACCAACGAGAAGATCCAGCGCCGGGTCGAGCACGACCTGTACTACATCGAGAACTGGTCGGTGTTCTTCGACCTGCAGATCCTGGCGATGACCCCGCTGGCGCTGTTCAAGACCGAGAACGCGTACTGACAGACCAGGCGCGCCATCGACGCGTCGATGGCGCGCTGAAGGGATCGTGCCGATTCGCGCCGGTCCCCGATCCGCGTCACACCACGTGGTCCGGCGCCAGGGCGCAGGCCGGTCCCCCCGCCAGCTCGACCTGGAGGGTGACGTGCGCGATGCCGAAGCGGCCCCGCAGCTCCCGGGCGCACTCGTTCAGGAACGCGTTGCCGGGATGCCCGTCCGGCATCACCAAGTGGGCGGTCAGCGCCGTCTCGGTGGTGCTCATCGGCCAGACGTGGAGGTCGTGGACCTCCGCCACCCCCGGCCGCTCGGCGAGGCAGCGGCGCACCGCCGCCGGGTCGATCCCCGGCGGCACGGCGTCGAGGGAGAGCACGACGCTGTCGCGCAGGAGCCCCCAGGTGCCGGCGACGATCACCGCCACGATGACGAGGCTGGTCGCGGGGTCGATCCAGGTCCAGCCGGTCCAGGCGATCGCGAGGCCCGCCAGGACGACGCCCGCCGAGACCGCGGCATCCGCCACCATGTGCAGGTAGGCGCCGCGGACGTTGAGGTCGCCCTTGCGCCCCGAGGCGAACAGCCAGGCGGTGACGCCGTTCACCGCGATGCCGATCAGCGCCACCACCGTCACGGTCAGGCCCGGGACCGGGGCGGGCTCGCTGAAGCGCTGCACCGCCTCCCAGGCGATGGCGCCCACGGCCACCAGCAGGAACACCGCGTTGAACAGGGCCGCCAGGATCGACGAGGAGCGCAGGCCGTAGGTGAACCGCGCCGTCGGCTGGCGCTGGCCGAGGGTCGCCGCCGCCCAGGCGACGACGAGGCCGAGCACGTCCGAGAGGTTGTGGCCGGCATCGGCGAGCAGCGCCACCGAATCGGTCAGGAACCCGTAGACCCCCTCGATCAGCACGAAGCCGGTGTTGAGGGCGATGCCGATCGCGAAGGCCCGGCCGAAATTCGCCGGGGCGTGGACGTGGCCCGGGCCGTGAGCATGGCCCGCGCCATGGTGATGGTGGCCGTGACCATGCCCGTGATCGTGGTCGCCATGATCGTGCGCGTGGTCGTGGTGCTGGCCCATGCCGAATTCCTGATTCTCGCCTAATTCTCGCCTGGCCGGTCCGCCCGCGCGGTCGGCGCGGGCGGTCTGTTTAATCGTGACCCGCGGGACGGTGAGCCCCGCGGGACGCCGCATCACCCGGCCGCCAGCCGCAGGGCCGCCTGCGTCAGCGCCCCGTCCGGGCGGATCATCTGGTCGAGCACCGTGAAATGGTCGTCGCCGGGCAGGGCCAGGAGGTCGCCGGGCAGCCCGGTCCCGGCCCAGGCGGCCTGGTAGACCTGCGATTGCCGGCAGAGCTCCGGCAGCTCGTTCCCGCCATACGCCACGATGAGCGGCCCGGCCTGACCTGGAAGGTTCCGGATCGGCGAGAGCGCGACGACCTCGTCCTCGCTCAGGTGGAGGGCGTCGTCGAGCGTCGTGCGCCGGATCGGCGCGAGGTCGAAGATGCCGCTCACGGCGAGGCCGGCATCGACCTCGGGACACGTCATCGCGAGCGCCGCGAGGTGGCCGCCGGCGGACCAGCCCGACACGACGAGGCGGGGCGGGGCGGCAACGGCGCGCAGGGATGCCAGCGCCGCCGGGATCTCGGCGGCGAGCGCCGTCATCGTCGCCTCGGGGCAGAGGGTGTAGCCGATCATCGCCACGTCGAGGCCGCGGGCGAGGGGCCCTTCGGCCAGCGCCGAGAACCCGTCCTTGGCGTTGCGCTGCCAGTAGCCGCCGTGGATGAAGGCGAGGAGCGGGGCGCCGGCCTTGCCGCAGCGGAAAAGGTCGAAGCGCTGCCGCGGGCCGTCGCCGTAGGGGATGTCCAGCTCCCCCGGACGCGCGTCGCGGAAGGCGGCGCTGCGCTCGCGCAGGGCCGCCATGAAGGCGCTGCTGCCGGCGACCGCGCCGGAATTGTCGTAGGCCCTGCTCAAGGCGGCGCGGTCCATCCCGCGCCAGTCGCCATCCGCCATGGTCGGTCCTTCCCGGAAGCATCCGGCGCGACGATAGCGCAGAAACGAAAAGGGGCGGCCCCGCGCCGCGCGCAGGGCCGCCCCGTCCTGGGAAGGGTCCGGGGCCGTGGCCCCGGACCGTGGGTTACTCGGCGGCCTGGAGGGCCGGAACCGGGCCGGTCTGGTCGAGCGGCAGCGGGTTGCCGTCGAGGGCGGCCTTCAGGCGGTCCATGTCGACCTCACCCTCCCAGCGGGCGACCACGATGCAGGCCACCGCGTTGCCGATGAAGTTGGTGAGCGCGCGGCACTCCGACATGAAGCGGTCGATGCCGAGGATCAGCGCCATGCCGACGACCGGCACGGAGGGGACCACCGCGAGGGTCGCCGCCAGGGTGATGAAGCCCGAGCCGGTGACGCCGGCCGCGCCCTTCGAGGAGAGCATGGCGACGAGGAGCAGCAGGGCCTGCTCGCCGTAGGAGAGCGGGGTGTCCGTCGCCTGGGCGATGAACAGGGCCGCCATGGTCATGTAGATGTTGGTGCCGTCGAGGTTGAACGAGTAGCCGGTGGGAACCACCAGGCCGACCACCGGCTTCGAGCAGCCGGCGCGCTCCATCTTCTCGAGCAGCGAGGGCAGGGCCGACTCGGAGGACGAGGTGCCGAGGACGAGGAGCAGCTCCTCCTTGATGTAGCGGATCAGCTTGACGATCGAGAAGCCGTTGTAGCGGGCGACCGCGCCGAGGACGAGGAAGACGAAGATCGCGGAGGTCAGGTAGAAGGCGCCGACCAGGTAGGCGAGGTTGGCGAGCGAGGAGATGCCGTACTTGCCGATGGTGAAGGCCATCGCGCCGAAGGCGCCGATGGGAGCGACCTTCATGATGATGTGGACGACGCCGAAGATCGCCTCGGACAGGATCTTGATGAAGTCGAGCACCGGCTTGCCGCGCTCGCCCAGGAAGGCGAGTCCGAAGCCGAACAGCACCGAGAAGAACAGGACCTGGAGGATCTCGCCGCCCGAGAACGCACCCACCGCCGTCGACGGGATGATGTTCATCAAGAAGTCGGTGATCGACTGCGTCTTCGCCTTCTCGGCGTACATCGCGATCTGCTTCGGATCGAGCGACTTGGGATCGATGTGCATCCCCGCGCCCGGCTGGACGAGGTTCGCGACGATCAGGCCGACGATGAGCGCGAGGGTCGAGAAGGTGATGAAGTACACCAGCGCCTTGCCGCCGACGCGGCCGACCTTCTCGAGGTTGGTCATGCCGGCGATGCCGGAGACCACGGTCAGGAAGATCACCGGGGCGATGATCATCTTGACGAGCTTGATGAAGGCGTCGCCGAGCGGCTTCATGTCGGCGCCGAGCTGCGGGTAGAAGTGCCCGAGCGTGATGCCGATCGCGACGGCGACCAGGACCTGGAAGTAGAGGGTCCTGTAGATCGGCTTCGGGGCCGGCGGCGCGTGGGGCGCGGTCAACGGGGACGGGATCGTAGCCATCGGACGTTCTCCCTATATGGCTCTGTTGCGGGACGGGCGGATCGCGGCGGACCGCGGTGACGCTCTTGCTCTTGGCCTTGCGGCGGGGTGACCTCGGAAGACCTGTCGCGGACCGGCTATGGGGCCGCGGACAGACACACTGGGAAGACCGGCCGCGGGCCGGTTGGGCCGCGGACAGACACACAATGGCAACCGGCGTGCCAGCCGGCCGGAAACCGAAATTTTTTCTTAAGTGTGGAACAATAAAAGGATTTTCATGACGCAGGAGGAGACAGCCCGCTCGCCCCTTCCGGCGCGCCGCAATGCGGGCCGGGACGCCGTGCGGATTTCCGCACCGGCCCGGGTTCGGCCGTGACCGGCTGGCGCGCGCTGGCGCACTCCCCGGCGCTGCCCTGGCTCCTCAGCCTCGCCGCGGTGCTGGCGGCGGCCCTGCTGGCGGGCCGGTACGCCGAGCGGGCGGCCCTCGCCGACCTGCGGCGCTCGGCCTCCTCGACCCTGGCGCTCCACGTCGCCGGCCTGCGCACCGAGATGCAGAAGCAGGGCTCCCTGCCGCTGGCGCTGGCCAGCGATCCGGAGATCACCGCGGTGGTCGGGCCCGGTCCGGACCCGGCCCTGCTCGCCCGGGTCAACGACCGGCTGGCCGAGATCGCCCGGGCCTCGGGAGCGGCGGTGATCTACGTCATCCGCCAGGACGGCACCGCGGTGGCGGCGAGCAATGCCGGGGAGCCGGGCAGCTTCGTCGGCGCGGTGTACGCCTTCCGGCCGTACTTCCAGCAGGCGCTGGCGGAAGGGGCGGGGCGGCAATTCGCCCTCGGCACCGTCAGCGGCCGGCCCGGTCTCTATCTCAGTCGCCGGGTCGCGGGTCCGGGCGGGCGGACCGGCGTGGTGGTGGTCAAGGTCGAGTTCGACGGCATTGAGGCCGCTTGGCAGGCCGGCCGCGAGACCGTGATGGTCACCGATCCCCGCGGCATCGTCCTGGTGGCGAGCGAGCCGGCCTGGCGCTTCGGCGCCCTGCGGCCGGTTCCGGACGGGGAGCGCCGTCTGATCCGCGAGCGGCTCGAGTTCGGCGACGCCGCCCTCGCCCCCCTGCCGATCCACCCCGTGGCGGACGGCAACGGCCTGGTCCGAATCGGCAGCGGCGCCCTGCCGGCCCGCCTGGCGCTGCCCCTCGACGCCCCGATCCCCGGCACGACCTGGCGGCTCCATACCCTGACCCGCGTCGGGGTGGCGGTGGGCCGCGAGCGCGTCCAGGCCCAGGTCATCGCCGGGCTGATCGTCGCCCTCGCCTGCCTCGGCCTCGCCGAGATCGTCGGGCGCCGCCGGCGCCTGCGGGAGAGCCTGTCGGAGGAGGCGGCCCGGCGCGCCGAGCTGGAGGAGCGGGTGCGGGAGCGGACCCGGGCCCTGACCGAGGCCAACCAGAAGCTCAAGGCCGAGATCGCCGAGCGGCAGCGCACGGAAGCCGAGCGCCAGCGCCTCGGGCGCGAGCTCGCCCATGCGGGCCGCCTGGCGGCGCTTGGCCAGTTCGCCGCCAGCATGGCGCACGAGATCAACCAGCCGCTGGCGGCGATCCGCTCCTACGCCGACAATGCCGGCATCCTGATCCAGCGCGAGCGCCTGCCGGAGGCGGCGGAGAACCTCTCGGCCGTCGGCCGCCTGACCGAGCGCATCGCCCTCCTCACCCGCCAGCTCAAGGGCTTCGCCCGCAGGGCCTCGGGGCGGCGCGACCCGGTCGCCCTGTCCGCGGTGGTGCGGGCGAGCCTCGAGGTGGTGGAGGTGCGCCTGACCGGCATCGACCTCGCCCTCGCGCTCCCCGAGCCCTCGCCCTACGTCCTCGGGGAGGGGCCGCGGCTGGAGCAGGTCGCGGTCAACCTGCTGCAGAACGCCCTCGACGCGGTCGAGGGCGCCAAAAATCCCCGCATCACCGTGACGGTGCGGGTGGAGGGGGAGCGCGCGGTGCTGGAGGTGGGCGACAACGGCGGCGGGCTGCCGGACGGGGCGAACCAGGTCTTCGACGCGTTCTTCACCACGAAGACCAACGGCCTCGGCCTCGGCCTCGCGATCTCGCGCGGCATCGTGGAGGAGTGCGGCGGCACCCTCTCGGCCGGTCCCTCGCCGGAGGGCGGCGCCCTCTTCCGGGTCGAGCTGCCGCTCGCCCCCGCGGCGGCCCAGGGCGCCGCCACGGCGCAAGGAGCCGCCGCGGATCAAGGAGCCGCCGCATGAGCCATCCTGCCGGACGCGTGGTCTTCGTCGACGACGAGGAGGAGGTGCGGCGGGCCAACAGCCAGAGCCTCGACCTCGCGGGCTTCGCGGTCGAGACCCATGCCGACGCCGAATCGGCCCTGCGGGCGATCCTCGCCGAGCCGCCCGACGTGGTGGTGACCGACGTACGCCTGCCGGGGATCGACGGGCTCGGCCTCTTCTCCGCCGTGCAGGAGGCGGATCCCGAGCTGCCCGTGATCCTGATCACCGGCCACGGCGACATCACCATGGCGGTGCGGGCGATGCGGGGCGGGGCCTACGACTTCCTGGCCAAGCCCTACCCGGCCGAGACGCTCGTCGCCTCCGTGCGCCGGGCCCTGGAGCGCCGCCGGCTGGTCCTGGAGAACCGCACCCTCCGGGCCCGCCTCGACGCCGCGGTGGCGGAGGATCCGGCCTTCCTCGGCGTCTCGCCGGGGATCACCCGCCTGCGCCAGTTCGTGCGCGAGGTCGCGGAGGCCGACGTCGACGTGCTGGTGCTCGGCGAGACCGGCTCCGGCAAGGAGGTGGTGGCGAGCGCGCTGCACCGCTGGAGCCGGCGGGCCAAGGGCAACTTCGTGGCGATGAATTGCGGCGCCCTGCCGGACACCGTGGTGGAGAGCGAGCTGTTCGGCCACGAGGCCGGCGCCTTCACGGGGGCACTGAAGAAGCGGGTCGGGCGCATCGCCCACGCCGACGGCGGCACGCTGTTCCTCGACGAGATCGAGAGCATGGCGCTCACCATCCAGGTCAAGCTGCTGCGGGTGCTGCAGGAGCGGGTGGTGGAGCCGCTCGGCACCAACGCGATCCAGCCCGTCGACATGCGGGTCGTGGCGGCGACGAAGATCGACCTCGGCCAGGCCGCCGCCCAAGGAACGTTCCGCGACGACCTGTACTACCGCCTGAACGTGGTCTCGGTGGCGATCCCGCCCTTGCGCGAGCGGCGCGAGGACGTGGCGCTCCTGTTCGAGCACTTCCTGCGCAAGGCCGCCGCCCGCTTCAACCGCGAGGCGCCGCCGGTGACGCCGGCGATCCGCGAGCATCTGAGCCGGCACGACTGGCCCGGCAACGTGCGCGAGCTCGGCCACTTCGCCGAGCGCTGCGCGCTCGGCCTCACGCCCGCCGGCCCGGCCGCGGCCGAGCCCGCCCGGCCCGCGACGCTCGCCGAGCAGATGGACCGCCACGAGCGCGGCCTGATCCGCGACGAGCTGATCATGGCCGGGGGCGACGTCCGGGTCGCGGCGGAAGCCCTCGGCACCCCGCGAAAGACCCTCTACGACAAGATCGCCCGCCACGGCCTCGACCCGAACGACTACCGCTGAGGGGCGCCGCACGCCGATCAGACCGCGGGCACGACGGCCACGGCCTTGAAGAACGTGTAGCAGAAGGTGCCGTCCGGGTCCGCCGCGCGCAGGAGGCCGCGCAGGCCGGCATCGAACGCGGCCTCCTGCGTGAGCCCCGCGTGGACGGCCTCGTCCCGGATGCCCGCCACCATCGCCGTGAAGGTTCGGCGGATGAAGCCTTCCGCCAGGGCCGGCCGGGATCCGTCGACGTAGACGAGGCGGGGCGAGACCCGCGCCTCGGCGAAGCCCGCCTGCCGAAGGAGCGGCGCGAGGCGACGGCCGATCTCCGCGTCGCCGCCCGCCGCGCGCTGCAGCACCACCTGGCAGGCGATGGCGGCCCGCGCCGCAGCGTCCTCCGGGTGGAGCAGGACGGAGCCGTGGTCGCCCTCGATCACGGTCAGGCTCCCGCCCGGGCGCACCACGCGGCGCAGCTCCGCCAGGGCGGCGGCGGGCTCGGGCAGGTGCTCGAGCACGAAGCAGACGAAGGCGTGGTCGAACGCCGCGTCCGCAAAGGGCAGGGCGCGAAGATCCGCCTGCCGGAAGGCCGGCAGGGGCAGGCCGGCGGCCGCGATCCGGGCCCGCCCCTCGGCGAGGGAGGCGGCCGCGATGTCCACGCAGGTCAGCCGGATGCCCGGGTTGCGCCGCAGGAGCGGGAGCGTCTGGGCTCCGACGCCACTGCCCGCCTCCAGCACCGTGCAGCCCTCCGGGAACCTGCTGTCGTGGTGCAGCAGCGTCTCCAGCGTCGCCGCCTGATCGTGCAGGCGCGCCTGCTCCCCTGCGTCATAGCCGTGAACGTAGCCGTGCTCCGGACCGTCCCGCATCGCTGCCTCCGTCTCTCGGCAGCCATCTCGCGCGAGCCGGCCGGGCCGGTCTTGAACGGGATTGCGGCTCAGGCGAGGGAGGCGCGGTAGCGGGCCGGCGTCACCCCGAACTGGCGCATGAAGGCACGGGACATGTGGCTCTGATCCGCGAAGCCGGCCTCCGCTGCGGCCTCGGCAGGCCTGCGCCCGGCGGCCAGGAGCCTGCGCGCCAGGCGGACACGCTGCTGGATCAGGTAGGCGTGCGGCGTCGCACCGGTGGCGCGGGCGAAGCCGCGCAGGAGCTGAAAGCGGCTGACACGCGACAATCCGGCCAGTTCCGCCAGGGTCGCGGCCTCCCCGGGCGCGTCCTCCAGACGCTGCAGCGCCCGGGCCACGAAGGGCGGCGGACCGGGCCGCGGCGCCGGGCGGCTGCCGTAGCGGGCGAAGAGGTGCATCAGGGTCCGCACCATTTCCTCCTCCACCGCGAAGGCGTCCGGCCGGGCGGCGGCGATCTCCGAAAAGAGCCGGGTGAGGCGCCCGGCGAGAACCGGATCGCGCAGCGCCGGACGGGCGATCTCGACCTCCCGGGGTAGCTCCTCGTGCAGCAGGTCGGCGAGGCGCACCGGATCGAGGTAGAGCATCTGCCAGGACCGGGGCCGGGCCTGGATGGGGAGGCCGTCGTGGATCTCGCCCGGATTCACCGTGATGACGTCACCCGCGAAGGCCTCGACGGCACCGACACCGCTCCAGGACCGGTGGCCGCCATCCAGGACGACGCCGACGCCGCACTGGTCGTGGGCGTGCCGCGGGAAGGTGCGGTCGGACGAGATCGCGACCGCCTCGAGCCCGGGCAGGCCGGAGCAATATTGGTATGCCCGGTGCCTCTCCTCCGTCATGCGCGGCCGTCCTCATACGCTTTCCGGCTGACTGCTTCAGGCGACCGCAGTGCGGTCACTCTCGCGAGGCGGACGCGGCGTCGCTCAGGCGCCGAGGGGACCGGTGATCCGGCGCGGATGCTCCTTGAAGAACCGCCACATCTCCCGGCCCGCATCGGGCCCGGCCGGGTCGGTGTAGCTGCCGGCCGGGCTGCCGCCGGACCAGGCGTGGCCGGAGCCGCGGACCAGCCAGTGCTCGATGGCCGGGCGACCGGAGGCGTCGGCGTAGAGGCTGCGCTCGAAGGCGCGGCCGCCCGGCACCGCACACTCCTCGCGCCGGATCAGCCGGCCGCCGGTGGCGGCGACCAGGGCGTCCCCGTTGCGCGGGTTCACGGTGGTGTCCCGGTCACCGTGGAACACGATGGTGGGAAGCGGGGCCGCGGCCCCGGCGGCGCCGTCGCGCATCGCCGCGAGCGCCCCCGGCAGGTCGCGGGCCGCCCCGGCGCAGAGGCCGGAATGCACGCCGACGGCGGCGTAGAGGTCCGGATAGGCCGCCGCGACGTTGGCCGCCGCGGCGCCCCCGGCCGAGAGCCCGGCGACGTAGACGCGCCGGGGATCGACGGCGTAGGCCGCCATCACGGCGCGGGTGATCCCGGCGATCAGGCCGGTCTCGCCGCGGTCCCGGCCCTGATCGGCGGGGCTGAACCAGTTCCAGCACCGGGCCTGGTTGGCGGCGGCGGTCTGGGCCGGGTAGGCGACCAGGAAGGTCTCGGCCTCCGCCACGTCGTTCATGCCGGTCCCGGCGGCGAAATCCTCCGGCGACTGGGTGCAGCCGTGCAGCATCACCACCAGGGGCACCGGCCGGCCGCGGTAGCCGCCCGGCACGTAGAGGCGATAGGCGCGCTGCCCCCCGGCGTTGCCGAAGGTCAGGTCGAGGAAGCGCCCGGATACCGGCGTCCCGGCCGATCCCGTGCCGCGCAGCCGGCCGAGCGCCTCCTGTCCTGCGTCGCGCAGATGCCGCGCGAGGCCCTCGGCCCGGCGGGTGATCTCGGCCAGGAAGCTGTGGCGCATGGTGCTCGGCTCCGTGGGGTCCCGGCGCTAGACTCGTCCGCTTCCCTTCCGTTGGGGAATCGGGCTCGCGGAGCCTGCCGGAGACGGCGTGGACCCGCAACGCAAAAGCCGGGCCCGCGAAGAGGATCGTCCGCCGGCGGCACAGGGCGCCGGAACGCGAAAAGCCCGGCCGTGAGGCCGGGCTTCGCGCCGTCCAGGGGACGGAACGTCGGTCTTAGTACGAGCCGAACTTGTAGTTCAGGCCGGCGCGGACGACCGCGAACTCGGTCTCGCGACGGTACAGGGCGGCCGGGCCGACCGACACCACGCTCGGCGACAGCACCGAGTACTGGGTGCCGTTGGCGGTCTGCGCGAACACGCCGTTGTTGCGGTTGCCCTGATCCAGGTTCACGTACAGGCCTTCGACCTTGAGGGTCACGGCCGACGAACGGAAGAAGTTCAGGAACGAGTCGGTGGGCAGGGCGTACTCGACGCCGCCGCCGACCGTCCAGCCGGTCTGGAACTCGTCGCGGCTGGAGTTCGGCAGGCCGAAGTCGCGACCACCGCCCGAGCCGTAGGCGAAACCGCCGGTGGCGTAGACCAGGGTGCGGTCCCAGGCGTAGCG
>NZ_LABY01000079.1 GCF_001043975.1 Methylobacterium variabile | reverse complement strand
TTTTCACACAGCCTCCACCCTTTGCAGACGCAGGTGGGCGTACCTTCAGGGGTTCAGAGCCGTGTTTTCATCATACAGATGGAGCGACCAAACCAAGGTCCCCTGATCGTCAGTGAGCCAGACCAAGTTGGCGTCTTCGGTCAGGAGGAAGTCCCCCTCGGCCAGGGCCGCGCTCATGGCCTCTGAGGCGCTGGTGGCTTTGATGACCCGCTCCAGCGTGGCGTGGTCCGTCACAACGCCGTTCGGCTCGCGCCAGCCACGATGCAGCCGGAACGCCCTCACCGGTGATCCCCCTGGCTCCCGGCCTTGCGCTCCTTGCGCCGATCCTTCTTGCCGAGCTTCTTGAGCGGCGGAGCGTCTTGCCTTGCGATCCCTGGCTCGCCTACGCGGAGTTGGTCACGACGACCAAGGTCGCGTTCGGAATGCCGCCGTCGTAGGAATTCGTTCCGGTCGCGCGTTCTATTGCTGCATGTCGTTCAGCGCGCGCCGGTAGTGGTGCAACGACACTAGGAACTCGGTAAGCGTTCTTCCGAGCCCACCTACCGTCATGCGTGGTGAGGCGTGATGCTGATGTCCGTGGTTTGATCGCGGGGATCGGCTTGTGTCTGGACTTGAGCATAGATTTGAGCCGCGCCGCCTGGAGGTGATCACGGGCAGCAGCGGGCGGCGGGTCTGGTCGGCGGATGCCAAGGCAGCGATCCTCGAGGAGACCCTCGTGCCGGGAGCTGTCGTTTCGGCCGTAGCGCGCCGCCACGGGGTGACGCCCCAACAGGTGTTCGGTTGGCGCCGGGAGGCGCGCCGCGCTCTCGAAGCGGCGCAGGAGACCACTCCGATGACCTTCGTGCCGGCGAGGACGCCAGCTGCGTCTGCTCTCCCGTCGGTGCCGTCACCAATGCGGTCGCCCGAGCGAGCGGCGGATGGCGCCGGGATCGAACTCGAGATCGGTGGCGCGGTCGTCCGCATCGGCGCTCACGCCAGCGAGGCTCAGATCAGGGCGGTGATCCGGGCCCTGAGGCCGCGGCCGTGATCGGGCCCAGCGGTGCCGTGAGGGTGATGGTGGCCACCCGACCGGTCGACTTCCGTAAAGGTGTCGATGGCCTCGCTGCCCTGGTGCGTGACGCTATCGGCGCCGATCCGTTCTCGGGCAGCATCTACGTGTTCCGTTCCAAGCGCGCCGACAGGATCAAGCTGGTGTTCTGGGATGGGACCGGCCTGGTTCTGGTGGCCAAGCGGCTCGAGAACGGCGCCTTCCGCTGGCCGGCGCCTCGCGACAGCACCGTGCACCTGACCGCCGCCCAGCTCTCGGCCCTACTCGAGGGGCTGGACTGGCGACGCGTTCACGGCCTGCGCCCCGTCGTGACCCCCGTCGCCGCGGGCTGAACGGCGGAGTGCGCAGGACGCCTCAAAGCCGTCGCAAGTAGCTGAGAACTATGCTTTAATCTTGTTCGTGGCTGCTCCCGCTTCCCCTCCGCCGGACGATCCCGAGACGCTCAAGGCGCTGCTGGCCGAGGAGCGGGCCGAGAACGAGCGGCTGCGCCAGATCATCCAGGCGATGCAGCGCCACCGCTTCGGGCGGCGGGCCGAGAGCCTGCCGGAGGACCAGTTGCTGCTGGGGCTGGAGGAGGCCGAGCAGGGCGAGGCCGCCACGCTGGCGGCCGCCGACAGCGAGCCAGCCAGCCGAACGACGCGGGTCGCCGAGCGGCGGCGCAGTCGGGGCGCTCTGCCCGCCGACCTGCCGCGGATCGAGCGCGTCGTCGATCCCGCCAGCCTGGTCTGCCCGTGCTGTGCCGGGACCTTGCACCGGATCGGCGAGGACGTCTCTGAGCGCCTCGACGTGGTGCCGGCGCAGGTCCGGGTCCTGGTGATCCGCCGGCCGCGCTACGCGTGCCGGGCCTGCGAGGAGGCGGTCGTGCAAGCGCCCGCACCCGCCCGCCTGATCGAGGGCGGCCTGCCCACCGACGCGCTGGTGGCGCAGGTGCTGGTCTCCAAATACGCGGACCACTTACCGCTCTACCGACAGGCTCAGATCTTCGCGCGCCAGGGCGTCCTTCTCGACCGCTCGACCCTGGCCGACTGGGTCGGGCGCGCCGCCTTCGCGCTGCGCCCCGTGCACGAACGCCTGCTCACGACGCTGCGGGCCAGCGGCAAGCTATTTGCCGATGAGACCACCGCGCCGGTGCTCGATCCCGGGCGCGGCCGCACCAAGACGGGGCAGCTGTGGGCCTATGCGCGGGACGATCGGCCCTGGGGCGGACGCGATCCGCCAGGCGTGGCCTACGTCTACGCCCCGGACCGCACGGCCGAGCGGCCTCTTCGCCACCTGAGCGGCTTTGCGGGCGTGCTGCAGGTCGACGGCTATGGAGGCTACAAGACCCTGGCGGATCGCGGCGGGATCCAGTTGGCGTTCTGCTGGGCGCACGTGCGTCGGCGCTTCTATGAACTGGCGCAGGGCGGGCCGGCACCGATCGCCACGCAAGCGCTGGAGCGGATTGCGTGCCTGTACCGGACCGAAGCCGAGATCCGCGGCCGCTCGGCCGAGGAGCGGCGGATGCAGCGCCAGGAGCACAGCCGTCCGGTGATCGCCGGGCTGGAGCCCTGGCTGCGCGAGACGCTCGGGCAGCTGAGCCAGAAGAGCCGGCTGGCCGAGGCGATCCGCTACGCGCTGTCGCGCTGGGCGGGGCTGTGCGTGTTCCTGGAGGATGGCCGGGTCGAGCTCGACTCGAACGTGGTCAAGCGGGCGATCCGGCCGCTGGCGCTGACGCGCAAGAACGCGTTGTTTGCTGGTTCGGACGGCGGCGGGCAGCACTGGGCGGTGATCGCCTCGCTGGTCGAGACGTGCAAGCTGAACGGGGTGGAGCCGCACGCCTACCTGAGCGACGTGCTCACCCGCATCGCCGAGGGCCATCCCAACCGCCGCCTCGACGAGTTGCTGCCCTGGGCCTACACCAGCGCGCAAGACCTCAACGCCGTGGCCTGAAGGCTCCGCTTACGGAACTCGTGCCGCGCTCACGCCTCATCTGGTTCCTCTGTAACGGTGTCGCCGAACGGCACCGTCATCACCAGCTGGCCGCTCTCGTCAGTCACCTCGAATGCGCAGGCGAACCAATCCCGCACCGAATGCACTCTCGTCCGGGTGATCAGATCGCGGGCTACGTCGAGTGCGCGAGCCCGCGCCTCCTCTGGATCGGCCAACTCGTCTCCCTCAAGATCGACTGCGAGACCGTCCGGGCCGGGGCCGTGCCGGAGATTGAAGAAGTAGCGGGCCATCAGGCTCCCTCGATCAGGCGAGCATACTCGGCCTCAGGCGTGCCGTAGCTGCCGTTCGTCAGCGCCAGGAGCTTGTCGCGGTCGAGCACCTTGATGCGTCGGCGCTTAGCCTTGATCCGGCCGGCACCCTCCAGGTTCTGGATCGCCAGCGTCACGCCCGCCCGTTGCACGCCTAGCATCATCGACAGGAACTCGTGCGTGAGGACCAATTCGTCGCCGTCGGTCCGGTCGTGGCACATCAGCAGCCAGCGCGCGAGGCGGGCCTCGAGGCTCAAAGAGGCGTGGGCATAGGCGGTCTGGGTGATCTGGACGATCACGGTGTTGACGTAGCGCAGCAGTAGCCGGCGCAGGATCGGGCTCTCGCGCATCGCCGCGCACAAAGGCTCTCGGCCGATGCTCAAGGCTTCGCCGGAGAGCTGCACGAAGTAGACGTGGGGAGTGGTCACGCAGTCGAGGGCAACGGGCACCGCGCCGACCAGGCCCTCGTTGCCGATGAGGCCGACCTCGATCTGGCGCTCGTCGTGAGCGGTCGAGATCGAGACCATACCGCTCTCTATGAACATGATCTCATCTACCGGCGCGTTCGGGGTGATCACCACCTCGCGCAACTGGAAAGTCGTGGGTTCGAGGTGCGGCTGGAGCTGCGCAAAATCCTCTGGACTGAGAGCGCGGAGGAGGCGGTTGCGCAGCGAGGTCTGCTGTGGTTGCGACACGACACACTCCGTGACTTAGTCGTATGACCTTGCGGCTTACCGATGGGATCGCCATGCACTATTGAGATGATACGCAGCAATCGCCAATACGTTGCAAATATAACAATTGTTATTATCGGATGTTAATTCTTGTTGATCAAAGGGTCGAGCCGAAATTGCTTATTGAGATGACGCTTCAGCGGCCGCTGATCCGGTGATTGCTACGTAGGCGTGTATGATGTCACCTTGATCGGTCCGGCGCTCACTGCCTGATAGCTAACTTCGTAAACGCGAGCGCCGGATCGCTCTAACCAGTCAGTCAGTCTGAGAAGCGTGCCGGCATGGCCTGCGGAGGCTGACGACCTCGACCGCGCCATGCCACTCGGGCGCCGGTTCGAGCGTCCTAACGCTCCGCATCGCGGGTGGAAGTCCACGCCACACCTATGCCCGGAACCGACCATGAATACCGTCCAGCCGTCCTTGAGCGAGATCGCGCGCGACGATCGCCAACTTCGCGGAGCACGACCGCGAACAGCGCCGGCAGGCAGCAGCCGACGCGGAGCAGCGCGCCCGCACGGCAGCACGGACCCTTGCAGATCGCCGGCGTGCCTACGCGGAGTTGGTCACCATGACCAAGGCCGCGTTCCGGATGCCGCCGTCCTAGCCGCATCGTCTCGACCCGCGCCCTGGTCGAGCTATGCGCGGCCGAGACTGTTCGTATGGGTATACCGCAGCGGACACGGCCGCGGCGTGCCGAGACGCGGTACGATAGGGTCGCATCAACCCAACGGACAACCGAGCATGCGGACACCAGCCGAGCGGATGGCGGCGCGGCCGGATGTTCCAATTAGGCCCGCTCTAATGGCCATGGCCAGTGCGCTTGATGAAGATAGCCGCCGCTGAGGATCCAGGCTGTATGAAAACTCGGACGCACCCTCTAATTTTAGAACAATCTTCTAAGCAGCCGCTATTCGAGCATCCCGGATGGCGGCACAGATGCTGTCACGATGCCTATATCGGCGCTGCCTATGACGTGCGAGAGAAAATCCTTCTGCAGCCTTTGCGTTTTCAAACAATCTCGATCGGTCACGGCTTTTCGAGCCGGACCCAACGTTCCCGGTTCTATAGGCGTCCCTTATGCGAACACCGGGCGCTAGTGTCCGCGGGCGCAATACCTCGCACGCTGTCAAGAACTGCCTCTCGTCGGGGCTTCTCGGCGCCGCTCGAATAAGCTCGGCGTGTGGAAGGTATGTATGCAGCATTCCAGCCTCTATCTCTCACTTTAATATAAAAACATATAATAAGCTGTATAACATTCATTCATCATTGCATCGATGGAGAGTTACAAGGGATTGATAATTCAAAATTATCCTCACAATTGGTAAAACCGGAGGCAATGCCTCCGGCAATCTCGCTCAGACCATGCCGCGCAGCGGGCGCAATCCGAAGGCGCACGCTGCTGAGACGAGTGCCATGGCGACCATGTAGCCGGCGATCCAGGTCGCCGAGCCGTACTCGGCCAGTAGGGCTGTCGCGACCAGCGGCGAGAGGCCGCCGCCCAGGATCGGGCCGAGCTGCTGCACCAGCGACAGACCGCTGTAGCGGATGCGCGCCGGGAACAGCTCCGAGAAGTACGCGCCTTGCGCGCCGTATACCGAACCGTGACCGATCGCCAGACCGAGGGCGATGGAGAGCCAGACCAGCGAGGTCTGCCCGCTATCCATCATCTGGAAGAATACGAGCGCCAGGATGGCCTGGAACAGCATGCCGCCGACGTAGACAGCGCGGCGTCCAATCCGGTCAGACAGGGCCCCGAACAGGGGCAGTGTCAGACACTCGAGCGCGCAGCCCACGAGGACACCGTTCAGTACTGTCTGCCGCGGCAGTCCAAGTTTGGTAACACAATAGGTGATAACAAAGACTGCATAAATATTGAACAATCCGCTCTCGGCAATCTTGGCGCCGATGCCGAAGAGGATGTTGCCCGAGTGGTTGCGCACAGCCTCCACCACAGGCACGCCTGCTCGGCCCTCCTCGGCCAGAACGCGTTGGAAAGCTGGCGTCTCCGATACTTTGAAGCGGATGAAGAGCCCGATCCCGACCAGTACGATTGAGAACAGGAACGGGAGGCGCCAGCCCCAGGCGAGAAACTCCGCTTCGCTCATGGTGGTGGACAGCAGGCCAAGAAGGGCGATCGGGATCAGGAAGCCGGCCGGTACGCCGATGTGCACGAGCGAGCTGTAGAAGCCACGACGGTCAGCCGGAGCATGCTCGACGGTCATCACCATGCCGCCACCGTACTCGCCGCCGATCCCGATGCCCTGCAGCAGCCGCAGGACGATAAGGCAGATCGGAGCAAGCACGCCGACCTGGCCGTAAGTCGGCATAAGCCCGATCAGGAACGTCCCGGCGCCCATGATCAGCATCGTTAGCAGGAGGGCGGTCTTGCGGCCGACGCGGTCGCCGAAGTGGCCGAAGATCACGCCGCCGAGTGGGCGGGCGCAGTACCCAACGAAGAAAGTCGCAAATGCGAGAAGCGAACCAACCAAAGGATCATCGCTTGGAAAGAAAATCTTATTGAAGACTAGCGCTGTTGCGGTCGCATACAAAGTGAAGTCGTAATACTCGATCATGTTGCCGATGGCGCTCGCCACCGCGACCGTGCGGATGTCGTTCGACTCCTGCGGATCGGCCGTTGCGGTCGCGCCCGCCGCCATCGCCCTGGGCTCTACGGCCTCATACGTCCCGCTCATGGCATTCCCTCCCTCACGCGGACGGCTCACATGCGGAGCCTTTGTCCGTATTGCGGACAAAGAAAATCAGCGATGCATGAGGTGTGTCAACCTGATTTTCTCGGGAGCGTCCTTGTGTGAGTAGCCAAGGCCTTGGTTTGCCTGATGAACCAGCTTCGTGGCAGGTTCCGGCTTGACGCCAGTCACATCCACCACCTACAAGATGTTCGCATTCCGGACATATCGGGAGGAAACGATGCAAACGAAGATCGCCGGGATCATCCCGCCCCTGACCACGCCCTTCGACCAGAACGGTGAGATCGATGAGAAGGCGTTCCGCCGTCAGGTGAAGTTCTTTCTCAACAAGGGCGTTCATGGCGTCTGCGTCGGAGGCAGCACCGGCGAGGGACACACCCTCACGATCGATGAATTTCGGCGGCTGATCGAGACCTGCGCCGAGGAGTTGAATGGCAAGGTGCCGCTCGTCGCCGGCATCATCGCCAACTCGACCCGAGAGGCCATCGCCCGCGCACGCGCCATCGAGGCGGTCGACGTCGCTGCGCTGCAGATCACGCCGGTGCACTACGTCTTTAAGCCCGACGAGGATGCCACCTACGGGCACTTCAAGACGCTGAGCGAGTCGGTCAAGCAGCCAGTTATCATCTACAACGTCGTGCCATGGAACTACCTGAGCCCGTCGCTGCTGCTGCGCATCATGCGTGACATGCCGGGCGTAATGGGCGTCAAGCAGAGCGCCGGTGATCTGAAGCTGATGGCCGATCTGCTGCTCGATGCACCGGCCGGCAAGGTCGTGCTGACTGCCGTCGATGCGCTTCTCTATCCCTCGTTCGCCCTCGGCGCCCACGGGACGATCGCTGCCAATCCGGCCGCTGCGCCTGGTGCCTGTGTGGCTCTGTGGGAGGCGGTCCAGCGTGGAGATCATGCGGCGGCGCTCGAGATCCACAAGCGGCTCCTTCGCTTCTGGAACACCATCGTGGGCGATAACCTGCCGGCCTGCGTAAAGCACGCGCTTACGCTGCAGGGCTGTGACGTCGGTATGCCGCGCCAGCCGATGCCGGCCGCTGGTGCCGGTCAGAGGGAAGCAATCGCCGGGGCGCTCAAGCACCTTCTCGAGGTCGAGCAAGGCGGGCTGCTGGCTGCCGCCGAGTAGGCCATCAGAGCGCGGCGGCGTTGCCGCGGCGCTCGATACCCACTAGTTCGGGCTTGGTCCGCGTCCTGCAACTCGATCGCGTGATCTCACCCGGAAGGCTCTCTATGGCGGACGTCGACGCCAGCCGACAGAGCGTGAAATCGCTCTTCAAAATGCTCGAGGTCTTGGAGGCGTTCTCCAAGACCGACCGCGAGTTGAGTGTCGTTGAGATGGCACGGCGCACAGGACTGCCGCGCACCACCGTGCACCGGATCGTCGACAGCCTGCGCAGCGTCGGCTTTCTGGAGCAGGAGGCGAGCCGCGACCGCTACCGGCTTGGGCTGAAGTTGTTCGAACTCGGCAGCAACGCGCTGACGAACTTGCCGCTTTACCGCGAGGCTCCGCCGTTCGTTGATACGCTCGCCAAATCGAGCGGCGAGGATGTGCATCTGTGCGTGTTCGACGGTGCTCAGATGGTGTTCGTCAGCCGACGCGATCAGATGGCGGCCAATCCCCACAACACTGTGATCACGATGGAAGCTTCGCCCTGCCACTCGACTAGTGTCGGCAAGGCGACGCTGGCTTTCCAGAGCGAAGCCGTGATCGACCGGATCATCCGGGCCGGCCTACCGCGGTTCACGCCGAACACAATCGTCGATCCGGATCAGCTGCGAGCCGAGCTCGCCGCGATCCGGGAGCGTGGCTACGCGATCGACGAGTGCGAGCACGAGCCGGAACTGCGCTGTGTGGGGGCGCCGATCCGCAACGCGACGGGGCGGGTTTTTGCGGCGATCAGCACGACTGGCTCGAGTCGGCGCATCACTCGCGAGCGGGTGCCGGAGCTGGCCCGGATGGTGATGACCCATGCCGAACTCCTGTCCCTGCGCTTGGGATATCAGCCAGATCGCCAGCTTCCTGCTGACGGTACAAGGGTGGAACGCGACGCAGGCGAACGCAGCGAACGTCCCCGGAGAACGCCGGCGGGAGCAGAGCAAGAGCATCCCGCTTAAGCTGCTAGACAACCCTGCAAGCGAGCGCCGGCCGCGGCTGGACCCCGAGCGGTCATACAGCCGCATGAGCACAGCTTTAAGAGAAACGACGGTTTTCAGCTACTTAAACCCGAAGGTTAACACGTCTGACAAAACCGGGTGCCAAGCGCATAAGCTTGGCATATGGAACCATCTATGCTGATGCGACACCAACAGCCACAATCAATCAATTGCGACTGTTAGAAACATCCGCTTTCAGGCGCTTGGCCAACTTTGGAACTGCAGCTGAAATCCTCAGCGCGAACCAAGCACGGGATGCTGAGCGTGCTTGACAGTAAGGTCTTCAGGCGCAGCCCGGGCTTCCAGGACCGCGCGGGCGCTGTCGACCAGGACCAGCCACGCCCCCGCCAACAGGACCACGTCCTTGAGCACCAGCCGCCCGGCTCCCGACAAGAAGGGGAAGCCGTGCTGCCCGTCGCCGAGCGCCGGTACCCAGGCTTCTGGCGTCGTCGCCAGGAACGATAGCGTGACGATGGGCGTCAGGAAGGCGAGTGTCGCCCCAGCCAAGCCCCAGCGTCGCGACACGACGCCCGCCAGGGTGAGCAGCCCGATGGCGATCTCGACGGTGCCCAGCCCGTTCGAGAAGGCGTAGGTCCGGTTCTGCTCCTGCCACGCCCGCTCTGCCGGCTTCAGCTCACCCTCGTGGGTGAGATGCGCCTTGTACTCGTCCGGATGCGCGTGGAAGAACGACATCACCGGGCTGTTAGCCACGAACGGCGTGATGCTGTCCGCCTCGTACGGGGCGAACTTCAGCGCGCCGATCCACAGGAAGACGAGGGCGATAGCGAGGCGCACGGCCTGGAGGCCGAGGCGCTCCGATCCTGGCGCGGACACCAGGCCAAGGACGCGGCGGATCTGCGTGTTCATGACACGGCTCCTTTTCAAGCTTGCGGACGGGGGTTCAGGCCTCGGCCGAGGCCGCGAAGGCGTCGAGCGCC
>NZ_LABY01000078.1 GCF_001043975.1 Methylobacterium variabile | reverse complement strand
GCCTATGGCCGCGACCTCGGCCTGCCGACCTTCGCGGCCGGCCTGGCCACCACGCTCGTCGTGCTGCTCCTGCGCCGGGGCCGCGGCGCCGTGGAGGTCGTGAAGGACGTGTCCTGGAGCGTGCTGCCCCTGGTGGCCGGCCTGTTCGTGCTGGTCGAGGCCTTGGAGAAGACCGGCGTGATGGCGATGATCGCCGGGATCCTGCAGCGCGCCGCCGCGGCTGCGCCGGCCGAGACCGCCTGGGGCGCCGCCGCGCTGATCGCGGTGGCCTGCAACCTCGTCAACAACCTGCCGGCCGGCCTGATCGCCGGGGCGGCGGTGCAGACGGCGCACGTGCCCGAGACCGTCGCGGGCGCGGTGCTGATCGGCGTCGATCTCGGGCCCAACCTCTCGGTTACGGGATCGCTCGCCACCATCCTGTGGCTCACCGCGATCCGGCGCGAGGGCCAGGACGTGAGCGTCTGGGGCTTCCTCAAGCTCGGTGCCCTGGTGATGCCGCCGGCCCTCGGGCTCGCGCTCGCCGGCCTCCTCCTCGTCTGAAAGGCTCGCCCGTGACCGTCGCCGCTCTCCTCACGCCCTTCATCCTGCTGGCCGGTGCGCTTCAGGCCCTCGGCAACGCGATGAACGCGCAGCTGCGCGGCCGGATGGTCAATCCCTGGCTCGCCGCCACCGTCTCGTTCCTGCCGATCGTCTTCGTGTTCGTGACGCTGTTCCTGGTGATGCCGACGCCGCTGCCGACCCTCGACGGCCTCGGGCGCATGCCGTGGTACGCCCCCCTCGGGGGCTTGGCCGGCGCGGTCGCGGTCTTCGGGGGGCTGGCCTTCATCGACAAGGTCGGGGCCGGGCCGTTCAACGGCCTGACGCTGACCGCCAACATCGTCACCTCGCTCGCCATGGACGCCCTCGGGCTGTTCGGGCTCCAGGCCGCCGGCTTCAAGCCGCTGCCCTGGCTCGGCGGCCTGCTGATGGCGGTCGGCGTGGTGTTCATCGCCCGCACGGGCGGCAAGACCGACGGCGGCAAGACCGATGAAGGGAAGGCCGGTGGCGGGCACAGCGGCGGCGGCGTCGGCGGCAAGCTGCTCTACCCGTTCATCCTCGGGGCGGGCGCCCTGATGGCGGTCGGCGTGGTCTGGAACGCGCAGCTGCGCGGCGCCTTGGTCAATCCGTGGCTCGCCGCCACCGTCTCGTTCCTGCCCGTCGTGTTCGCCTTCGCGCTGATCTTCCTGCTCCGGCCGTCGCCGTTGCCGAGCCGGGCGGACCTCGCGGGCCTGCGCTGGTGGATGCCGCTCGCCGGCCTCACCGGGGCGGTCGCGGTGTTCGCCGGCCTCCTGTTCGTCGACAAGATCGGGGCCGGCGCCCTCAACGGCCTGCTCATCACCGCCAACCTGCTCACCTCGGTGGCGCTCGACCATTTCGGCTGGCTCGGCCTGCGCCGGGTTGCGGCCGGGCCGCCCCGTCTCCTCGGCGCCGCCCTGATGGTCGGCGGGATCGTGCTGATCTCCTGGTTCTGACGGGCCGGTCCCGCTCCGGGGCGGAGGCGCCGCGGGAGCCCGGCCGCCCTTACGGGGCGCCGGGCGCTCCGCCGCGCCGTCCTCAGTAGCTGTAGCTCCGGCGCGGGCCGTAGCCGGCGTCGCGGGAGCGCACCCGGGAGCCGTAATCGATGTCGCGCTGGGCCCGCCGCTTGGCCAGCGCCCGGCCGGCGAGGCAGCCCGCCACGGCGCCCACCACCCCGCGCTCCGCCAGGTAGTGCCCGGCGATGCCGCCGATGATCGCGCCCTTGATGCAGCCCTTGGCCTCCGCCGCGCCGATTCCCATCAGCGTCACGATTGCCACCACCGACGCCTTCGCCACGATCCTCATGCTGCTCCTCCGGAGTGATGCCGAGATAAACAGCCAGGCTCGGGGGCCGTTCCCGGGCCGGGGACGCGAGGCGGCTTGACCCGGCGGGCGTCAACGATTCTTTACCCGGTGCTGTTAGGGCAGCGGCATCGACCTGCCGAGGTGACATGTCAGGATCAGGCAGCCGAGGGCCAGGCTCCGACACGCGCCCCGAGGGCGCGGGCCCGGATCTGTGCCCGACGATCCGGCGCGACCAGCTCGAATCCCTGCGCCGCAGCGTCCAGCAGGCGATACCGGTCAACGCGCTCCTCGGCGCGATCGGCGCCCTGGTCGCCTTCCAGGCCGGTCAAGGGCGCGCCGGGCTCGCCTGGTTCGCGGTCTCCTCGGTCGTCAACCTCACCCGCATCGGCCTGTGCCGCGCGCCCTGCCCCGGCCTGGCGCTTCCCGAGGTGGCGCCCCCCGAGCAGGCGCGGGCCGCCGCCCGCTCCGTCGACCGGCACCTGCGCCTCGCCACCCTGGCGGCCTTCCTGTCGGGGGTGGTCTGGGCCCTGGTGGCGCTCCTGTGCGAGGGCTACACCTCGCCCCAGACCCTGTTCTACCTCGTCGTCCTGTGCGGCATCACCGCCGGCGCCGTCACCCACGGCATGGCATACGCGGCGATTCCCGCGAGCTTCATCGCCCCGCCGCTCCTGACCGTGGCGGGCTGCCTGATCTGGGCCGGCGGGTTCGATCGCGCCTGCCTCGCCGTCACGGTGCTCCTCTACCTCGCGGCGCTCCTGCGCAGCGCCGTCGAGACCGAGCGGGGCTTTCGCCGCACCAGCCGCCTGAAGAACGAGGCCACCGCCCTGGCGCAGGCACGCCAGGAGGCCCATGCCGGCGCCAGCGCGCTCGCCGACGAGATGCGCCGCCGCGCCACCCATGACGGCCTCACCGGGCTCATGAACCGGGCCGGCTTCGCTCAGGCTGCGGAGCAGCGCCTCCTCGCCCCGGGGCCGGCGCCCTGCCTGATGCTGCTCGACCTCGACGGCTTCAAGTCGGTCAACGACGTCTACGGCCACTCCACCGGCGACCGGGTCCTGGTCGAGGTGGCGCGGCGCCTGCGCCGGAGCCTGCCGCCGGAGGCGCTGGCGGCCCGGTTCGGCGGCGACGAGTTCGCGGTCCTGTACGATCCCTGCGCCGCCCCGCCGCTGGCCGGGTCGCAGCCCGCGGGATCGCAGCCTGCCGACCTGGCGGCGGCGCTGATCCGGGCGGTGGTCGAGCCGTTCGAGACCTTCGATGCCGGCCGCCTCGGCGTCAGCGTCGGCCTCTGCCACGCCCACGGCCCGAGCCTGACCCAGATGCTGAGCTGCGCCGACGAGGCGCTCTACGCCGCCAAGGCCGCCGGGCGGAACCGCTTCCGTGTCTTCGACGAGGGCCTGCGCGGCCGCCTCGAGATGCGTCGCGACAGCGAGCGCGACCTCTCCCACGCCCTGGCCGAGCGCGGCCTCGAGGTCTGGTTCCAGCCGATCTTCGCCGAGGGCGGCGGCCGCGTCGCCGGCCTGGAGGCGCTGGTGCGCTGGCGCCACCCGGTCCACGGCTGGGTCCCGCCGGGGGAGATCGTCGCCGCCGCCGCCCGGGCCGGCCTGACCGAATCGCTGCTGCGCTTCATCCTCGAGCAGGTCTGCGCCGCGATGCAGGCCCTGCGGGCGGCCGGCATCCCCGACATCCGGGTGGCGATGAACGTCTCGCCGCGGGAGATGGCGCAGATCCCGGTGGACGAGATCGTGCTGGACCGCCTGCGGGCGCTCGGCCTGCCCCCGTGCCTCCTCGAGATCGAGATCACCGAGGAGACCGCCCTCGACATCGAGGCGGTGCAGGGCAAGCTCCTCGCCCTCTCCCGCGCCGGGATCGGGGTCGCCCTGGACGATTTCGGCATCGGCTACTCGTCGCTGGCCTCCCTGCGGCAGCTGCGGGCCGGCCGGGTCAAGATCGACCGCAGCCTCGTCACCGGCCTGTCGACCTCCGACGACAAGCGCGGGCTGGTGCAGGCCGTGCTCGGCCTCGGCCGGGCGCTGGGCCTTGAGGTCGTGGCCGAGGGGGTGGAGACCGCCGAAGACCTCGCCACGCTCCGGGCCCTCGGCTGCCCGTTCCTGCAGGGCTACCATCTCGGCCGGCCCGTGCCGGCCGACGAGGCGCTCCGCCGCGTGCTCGCCTGCCGGCCGGACGCGGCCTGAATCGTTCGAAGCACCTGCGCGCGGCGATCCGTCGGGCTAATCTCGGCGATCCCGCACCCGACTCAACCGAACCGCCCGCGAAAGGCCGACCATGTTCCCCACGCCTCACGCCGCGCTCACCCCCAACACCTTCGCGTTCGAGGCCCTGCCGCTCGTCGCACCGACCGGCTTTCGCGAGTACGACGCCCGCTGGCTGTTTCCGAAGGACCTCAACCTGATGGGCGTCCAGGCGCTGGGCCTCGGCCTCGGCACCCTGGTCCACGAGCTCGGCGTGCGCCCCGACATCGTCACCGGCCACGATTTCCGCGCCTACTCGGCCTCGATCAAGCTCGCGCTGATCGCCGGGATGCAGGCCGCGGGCCTGCGGGTGAAGGATATCGGCCTCTGCCTGTCGCCGATGGCCTATTTCGGCCAGTTCGCCCTCGACTGCCCCTGCGTCGCGATGGTCACCGCCTCGCACAACGACAACGGCTGGACCGGCGTGAAGATGGGCGCCGAGCGCCCGATGACCTTCGGCCCCGCCGAGATGGGTCGCCTCAAGGAGATCGTGCTGTCCGGGGCGTTCCGGTACCGCGACGGGGGCGCCTACCAGTTCGTGCCGGACTTCGCCCAGGTCTACCTCGATGATCTGGTCTCCCGCGCCAAGCCCCTCACCCGCCGCCTCAAGGTGGTGGCCGCGTGCGGCAACGGCACGGCGGGTGCCTTCGCCCCGGCGCTGCTCGAGCGCCTCGGCTGCGAGGTGGTGCCCCTCGACGTCGAGGCCGACGCCACCTTCCCGCGCTACAACCCCAACCCCGAGGACATGGCGATGCTGCACGCCATCGCCGACACCGTGACGGCGACCGGCGCCGACGTGGGCCTCGGCTTCGACGGCGACGGCGACCGCTGCGGCGTCGTCGACGAGCAGGGCCACGAGATCTTCGCCGACAAGGTCGGGGTGATGCTCGCCCGCGACCTCTCGCTCCAGCACCCGAATGCCCGCTTCGTCGTCGACGTGAAGTCGACGGGTCTCTTCGCCTCCGACCCGGAGCTGAAGGCGCGCGGCGTCGAGACCGATTACTGGAAGACCGGCCACTCCTACATCAAGCGGCGCGTGAACGAGCTGCAGGCGCTGGCCGGGTTCGAGAAGTCGGGCCACTTCTTCTTCAACGCGCCGGTCGGGCGCGGCTACGACGATGGCCTCCTGACCGCGATCGCGGTGCTGGAGATGCTCGACCGCAACCCCGGCAAGATCCTGTCGCAGCTCTACGCGGCCCTGCCCACCACCTTCGGCTCGCCGACGATGTCGCCGCACTGCGCCGACGAGGAGAAGTACGGCGTCGTCGAGCGGGTGACCGCGCGCTTCCAGGACATGCACGCGCGCGGCGAGGCGTTGGGCGGCGCCGCGATCACCGACCTCGTCACGGTCAACGGCGTGCGGGTGTCGACCGCGGACGGCACCTGGGGGCTGGTGCGGGCCTCCTCGAACAAGCCGGAGCTGGTGGTGGTGGTCGAGAGCCCGGTGTCGCGGGCGCGGCTCGAGGAGATGTTCCGGGCGGTCGACGCGGTGCTGCGGGAGAACCCCCAGGTCGGCGCCTACAACCAGACGATCTGAGCTGCCGCCCGACGCGATCGCCGGGACCTGACACCCTCCATCGTCGTGCCCGGGCTCCATTGCGCGGTCCCGGGATGTCGAGGAGGGTGCCGGATTCGTCGAACGAGACCCGCGCGCAGGACGCTTCCCCGCCGCAGCCGTTCGGCCTAGGTCTCTGCCAGGTCGCGCGCCCGCCGAACGGGCGCCGGATCCCGGGAGGAGACCTGACATGCAGCCGATTCTCGACGCTTACGACGCCCGCGCCATCCTGCCGGAGGACGGCTGCGCCGGCGCCCTCGTGGGCCGCGTCTGGCGGCCGGAGCTGAACGGCCCGAGCACCGTCGCGGTGCGGCCGGGCGCCGACGGCGCCCCGGAACTCGTCGACATCAGCCGCGCCTTCCCGACCATCCGCGACCTGTGCGAGACGCCCGATCCGGCCGCCGCCCTGCGCGCGGCCGAGGGCGAGCCGGTCGGTCCGCTCGACGCGGTGCTGGCCAACACGCCGCCCGAGACCCGCGACCCGTCGCGGCCCTGGCTCCTCGCCCCGATCGACCTCCAGGCGGTCAAGGCCGCCGGCGTCACCTTCGCGGTCTCGATGCTGGAGCGGGTGATCGAGGAGCGGGCCCGGGGCAACCCGGACGCCGCGGCGGCGATCCGCCTCGAGGTCGGCCGCCTCGTCGGCGACGACCTGCGCCGGCTCAAGCCCGGCTCGGCCGAGGCGATGGCGCTGAAGGCGGTGCTGGTGGCGCAAGGCGCCTGGAGCCAGTACCTCGAGGTCGGCATCGGCCCGGACGCCGAGATCTTCACCAAGGCGCAGCCCCTCTCCTCGGTCGGCTGCGGCCAGGATGCGGGCCTGCATCCGGGCTCGCAGTGGAACAATCCGGAGCCCGAGGTGGCCCTCGTCGTCGCCTCGGACCAGCGCATCGTCGGGGCGACCCTCGGCAACGACGTCAACCTGCGCGACTTCGAGGGCCGCTCGGCGCTGCTCCTCGGCAAGGCCAAGGACAACGCCGCCTCCTGCGCCCTGGGGCCGTTCCTGCGCCTGTTCGATGACGGCTTCTCCCTCGACCATGTCCGGCGCACCGTCGTCGGCCTCGAGGTGATGGGCGAGGACGGGTTCCGGCTGGCCGGCACCTCGCCGCTCTCCGAGATCAGCCGCGACCCGGCCGACCTCGTCGCCGCCATGATGGGCGGGAACCACCAGTACCCGGACGGCGCGGTGCTCTTCCTCGGCACGATGTTCGCGCCGGTCGAGGACCGGGGCGCGCCGGGCCAGGGCTTCACCCACAAGGTCGGCGATCGGGTGGTCATCCGCAGCCCGGCCCTCGGGGCGCTGGTCAACCGCATGCGCCACTGCCAGGATTGCGAGCCCTGGACCTTCGGGGCCGCCGCCCTGATGCGCAACCTCGCCGCCCGCGGGCTGCTCGGGGGCTGAAAACCCCGCGCCGGGCCTTGAGCCGTGACAATCCTGTCACGGAAACCGTGGACCCCTCGTCCGGACAAGCGTGACCGGTTGCCAGCAATATAGCCATTGCTATACCTGGCCACCGTTACGGCACGGGGGAGTGGCGATGCGGCGGATGGGCGGAGCGGGATTCGGGGCGGCGCTGGGCCTCTGCGCCGGCATCGCGGGGGCCGCCGCCGCCGACCTGCGGACGCCCACCGCACCGTCACTCCCCACAGCCGCTCCGGCGCCCGCCTACGTCGACTGGTCCGGCCCCTATCTTGGCATAGAGGGCAGTGCCGGGGCCTCGTTTGGCAATTACAGCTTCGGGCCGAGCACCGTCGGCGGCCGGCCGATCCCCGTCTTCCAGAGCGGCGACTCGACCCGGCGCTCGGATGCCGGCCGCGAGGCCACCACCGCGGTCGGCGGCCTGTTCGGCGGCTACAACTGGCAGTATGGCCCGTACCTCTACGGAATCGAGGCCGACCTCTACGGCGCCAACCTGAAGCGGCCGGTGCCCTCGACGGCCGTCGGCTTCGGCTACGAGACCGTGGACCCGCCCTTCAGCGTGATCCGCGACAAGACCAATCTCTACGGCGCGGTTCGGGGCCGCCTCGGCTACTCGTTCGAGAACTACCTCGTCTACGCCACCTTCGGGCTCGCCGGCGCCGGCGCCCGGGTGCTCGCCACCTATCCCGATCTCGCCACGGGGGCGGTCGCGACCGCCCGCAAGGATCTCTCGTTCCTCGGCTTCACCCTCGGGGCCGGCGTCCAGTACGCCATCACCCCCAACCTCGCGCTCGGCCTCGACTACCGCTACGTCGATCTCGGACGCTCCGGCCGCTTCGACCTCGGCAGCGTGCCGGGCCTCGGCCCGGTCTCGACCCAGGCCGCCTTCTCGTCGCACCAGATGATGGCGCGCCTGTCCTGGTACCCGGGCGGCCTGACCCTGCCGGCGGAGGTCGCCGACGACGCGCCGGGCAGCCGCGACACCGGCCGCTTCTCCCTCCACGGCCAGACCACCTTCGTGAACCAGGGCGTGCCGGGCTTCCGCTCGCCCTATCGCGGCGAGAACAGCCTGGTGCCGCACCAGGCCCAGGCCACCACCACCGCGACGCTCTTCCTCGGCTTCAAGCTCACCGACAGCACGGAACTCTACTACAACCCGGAATTCTCGCAGGGCTTCGGCCTGTCGCGCACCCTCGGGGTCGCCGGCTTCGTCAACGGCGAGGCCCAGAAGGCCGGCGCGCCGTTCCCGAAGCTGCGCTCGAACCGCTACTTCATCCGCCAGACCTTCGGCCTCGGCGGGCCGACCGAGGACGTGCCCGACGGCGTCAACCAGGTCGCGATGACCCGCGACATCGAGCGGATCACGGTGGTGGCCGGCAAGTTCGCCCTCGGCGACTTCTTCGACGGCAACGTCTACGCCCACGACCCCCGCGTCGACTTCATGAACTGGTCGCTCTGGGCGTCCTCGGCCTGGGACTTCCCGGCCAACCTCCCCGGCTTCACGCAAGGCGTGATGGTGGAGTACAACCGGCAGGAATTCGCCGTCCGGGCCGCCTACACCCAGGTGCCGAAGCAGCCCTCCAACGACGTCCTCGACCCCCGGATCTTCGACCGGGCCGGCGCCAACATCGAGTTCGAGGGGCGCCACGTCCTCCCGGGGCTGAACCAGCCGGGCAAGCTGCGCCTCGGCCTGTTCAGCAACGTCGGCAATTCCGCCAATTACCGCCAGGTGATCGGTCTGGCGCAGAGCGGCGCCTTCGACGACATCAACGACGCCGCCGCGGCGACGCGCCGGCCCCGGCGCAAGACCGGAGCCTACATCAACCTGGAGCAGGCCCTGACCCCGGATCTCGGCCTGTTCGCCCGGGCCAGCGTCTCCGACGGCCGCAACGAGAGCCTCTCCTTCACCGACATCGACCGTAGCGTCTCCGGCGGCTTCTCCCTCAAGGGCACCGCCTGGGAGCGGCCGGGCGACACGGTCGGCGTCGGCGCCGCGGTCAACGGCCTGTCGCCCGCGCACCGGGCCTACTTCGCCAATGGGGGCCTCGGCCTGCTGATCGGCGACGGGCGCCTCAACTACGCGCCCGAGCGCGCCTTCGAGGCCTACTACGCGCTGAGCCTCACCAAGGCGGTGACGGTCTCGTTCGACTACCAGCTGGTGGTCAACCCGGCCTACAACCGCGACCGGGGCCCGGCGAACTTCTTCGGCACGCGCATCCACGCCGATTTCTGAGCGGAACCGCAGGGCGCCCTGCTGCCCAGGCCCTCGTCCTCGCATCGTCGCCGGCACCGGTCGCCCGGGGTGATGCCGCTTCCGGATGATGTTCCCGCAAGGGACGGCGACGGATCCCCCGTTCGCCTCGGAGCGGGTCGTGCAAAGAGCGTAATGCGCCAGCAGGAAAGACCGGGCCGCGCGTGCAGGGCAAGTTAACAAAAAAGGCTGTAGTGTATGCTGCTCCGGCAACGCTTATCATCACGCAATAAGCGCCCAGATGGCGCCATTCGGCAAGAAGTAAATATGAGACAAATTTCCGCTGAATGAGCGGACGAATAAATCCTATTGCAGGAAAAAATTCATATGGGGCTGTCGTCCGAGGGCATTCGCCATGCGATCAGGCGTGCGCAATCGACAGGATGCATTCGGATACCGTCCAGACATCGACGGTCTGCGCGCCTTCGCCGTGCTGGCGGTGGTGCTTTATCATGCGGGGATTCCGTGGATGCCGGGAGGCTTCGTCGGGGTCGACGTCTTCTTCGTGATCTCCGGCTACGTCATCACCCGCGGGTTGCTGCGGGAGGCGGCGGGCGGCGGCATCACGGTCGCGGGCTTCTATGCCCGGCGCGTCCGGCGCATTCTGCCGGCCCTCCTCGCGACCCTGGTCGTCACCTCGCTCGCGGCGTGGTGGCTCCTGCTGCCACCGCAGCTCGAGGATTACGCCCGCAGCGCCACGGCCGCCTCCCTGTCGGTGTCGAACCTGTATTTCTGGCGCTCCTCGGGCTACTTCGACGCCGCGGCGCTCTACCGCCCGCTCCTGCACACCTGGTCGCTCTCGGTCGAGGAGCAGTTCTACCTCGTCCTGCCGGTGTCGCTGCTCGTGATCCTGCGGCTGCGTCTGCGGCCGCTCTGGCTGCCCTTCGCGGCGGCCGCGGCGCTTTCGTTCGGGCTCAGCCTCTATGCCGGCCGCTACGCGCCGACGGCGAACTTCTACCTGCTGCCGACCCGGGCCTGGGAGCTCCTCGTCGGCACCCTCCTGGCGATGGCGCCCCGTCCCGCGCGCGGCACCGCGCCTGTGGTCGCCGAGGCCGCGGGCCTCGCCGGGCTCGCGGCGATCCTCGCGCCGGCCCTGCTCTACGGCGAGACGACGCCCTTCCCCGGGGCCGGCGCGCTGCCCCCTTGCCTCGGCGCCGCCCTGCTCATTCGCCTGGGGGAGGCGCCGGGCCGCCGGGCCGCGGCCACCTGCCTGCTCGCGGCCGCGCCCCTCGTCGCCGTGGGGCTGATCTCCTACTCGGCCTACCTCGTGCACTGGCCGCTGATCGTGCTCAGCCGGATCGCGCTGATGCGCCCGTTCACCGCGCCCGAGATCGCCGCCCTGGTCGCCGCGACGCTGCTCCTCGGCGCCCTCTCCTACCGCTTCGTCGAGCA
The DNA here is from genome assembly GCF_001043975.1 of Methylobacterium variabile. Lineage (GTDB taxonomy): Bacteria > Pseudomonadota > Alphaproteobacteria > Rhizobiales > Beijerinckiaceae > Methylobacterium > Methylobacterium variabile. The sequence goes on along the minus strand of NZ_LABY01000078.1, from coordinate 28,583 downwards.
GCCGTTCCGGCACCCGCCCGAGCGGTCGCCCCGGCCGTCGCGCGCGCCGGCACACCGGCCGGTCCTCGCCGCGGGGCTCGCCGCCAGCCTCGCGATGGCGGGCCTCGGATGGGCCGGGGCGGCGAGCGGCGGCTGGCCCTCACGCTTCCCCGACTTCCGGGTCCGGCCGGTGCCGGGCACCGAGACCTGGAACCACCGCACCTGCTTCCTGTTCGCCGACCAGACCTGGCAGGCCTGGGACCCGGCCGCCTGCACCCGGACCGCCGGCAAGGACGGCCTGGCCCTGCTCTGGGGCGACAGCTTCGCGGCCCACTACGTGCCCGGCCTGATCCGGCACGCCGACCGGCTGCCCGGCAACCTGGTCCAGTACACGGCGGCGGGGTGCCGGCCGACCCTCGGCGTCTCCTCTCACGTCGTGCCGCATTGCCGCGCCTTCAACGAGAACGCCCTCGCGCTGATCCGCCGGCACGGGATCCGGGACGTGGTGCTGGCGGCCCGCTGGGGGGCGCAGCGCGACCACGTCCTCCCCGACCTGCGCGAGACCGTCGCGCGGGTCGCCGCCCTCGGGGCCCGCGTCCACGTCATCGGGCAGTCGCCGGAATTCCCCCTCGATCCCGCCTTCCTGGCCTACCGGCAGCGCCACGACCCGCCCGAGACCGCCGGCCTCTGGCATCCGGCCATCGATCCGGGCCTGAACGACGGCCTCCGGGCGGCCGTCGCCGGATTGGCGACCTTCATCGACCCGCTGGCGCTCCTGTGCGGCCAGGCCGCCTGCGCCTACGCCCGGGGCGACACCTTCCTGTTCGCGGATACCGGCCATTTCTCCACGGCCGGCGCCGAGGCTGCGGTCGAGCGCTTCCTCGCCGGGGGCCTGTTCGGCCATGCCGTCCCGCAGCCCACCGCGATGGGGAGCGCGCCGTGACGGGCGGCGGTCCGCGGTGCCGGCGGGGCCCTCATCCGGGCGCACCCGGGCCGGTCCATCAGGTCTCGCGGCCGGCCGCCGCAGGCCCGCGGCCGCGAGGTCTGCTAGACCCGGCCCGGGAGGGCGTCCGTGGCCGCGATCGGTGCTGCCGGGCCCGACCGGACAACGAGCCCCGGCGCCCGCGCGGCATCGGGGCAGGATGGAGACCGCCCGATGACCGAGACCGACGCCCTCCGGCACCCCGAGATCCGCGAGGAGGTCGCCAAGCTCTGCGCCCGCTTCCCCGATGAGTACTGGCGCCGCCTCGACGCGGAGCGCGCCTACCCGACGGAGTTCGTCAACGCGCTCACCGAATCCGGCTACCTCTCGGTGCTGATCCCCGAGGAGTACGGCGGCTCCGGCCTGCCGCTCTCGGCGGCCGCCGCGATCCTCGAGGAGGTGCAGCGCTCGGGCTGCAACGGTGCGGCCTGCCACGCCCAGATGTACACGATGGGCACGGTGCTGCGGCACGGCACGCCGGCGCAGAAGGAGCGCTACCTGCCGGAGATCGCCGCCGGCCGCCTGCGGCTCCAGGCCTTCGGCGTCACCGAGCCGACGAGCGGCACCGACACCACGGCCCTGCGCACCACCGCCCGGCGCGAGGGCGACCGCTTCATCGTCAACGGCCAGAAGATCTGGACCAGCCGGGCCGAGCATTCCGACCTGATGCTGCTCCTCGCCCGCACCACGCCCCGCGACCAGGTGGCGAAGAAGACCGACGGCCTCTCGACCTTCATCGTCGACATGCGCAGCGTGCTCGGCCGCGGCCTGACCATCCGGCCGATCCGCACGATGATGAACCACAACTCGTGCGAGGTCTTCTTCGACAACATGGAGGTGCCGGCCGAGAACCTGGTCGGCGAGGAGGGCAAGGGCTTCCGCTACATCCTCTCGGGCATGAACGCCGAGCGGCTGCTGATCGCCGCCGAGTGCATCGGCGACGCCAAGTGGTTCATCGCCAAGGCCTCCGCTTACGCCCGCGAGCGCCAGGTGTTCGGCCGGCCGATCGGCCAGAACCAGGGGATCCAGTTCCCGATCGCCAAGGCCTACGCCAACATGCGGGCCGCCGAGCTGATGGTGCAGGAGGGCCTGCGCCTCTACGAGGCAGGGGCGAATCCAGGCGCGGAGGCCAACATGGCCAAGATGCTCGCCGCCGACGCCTCGTTCGAGGCGGCCAATGCCTGCATCCAGACCTTCGGCGGCTTCGGTTTCGCCGAGGAGTACGACGTCGAGCGCAAGTTCCGCGAGACCAAGCTGTACCAGGTGGCGCCGATCTCCACCAACCTGATCCTGTCCTACATCGCCGAGCACGTGCTCGGCATGCCGCGCTCGTATTGATGCCCTCCGCCGCCCCTGGCGCCGGGACGCCGATCCGGCCATAGGGGCGGCCATGACCACGGATCTCGTCCCGCTGCTGTTCCTGCCCGGGCTCCTCAACGACGCGGTGCTGTGGCGTGCCCCGATCGACGCGCTCGCCGACCGGGCCGCCGCCGCGGTGGCGGACCTGACCCTCGACGACAGCGTCGAGGCCATGGCGCGGCGCGCCCTCGCGGCGGCGCCGCCGCGCTTCGGGCTCGTCGCCCTGTCGATGGGCGGCTACGTCGCCTTCGAGATCCTGCGCCAGGCGCCCGAGCGCGTGACGCGCCTCGCCCTGTTCGACACCGGCGCGGCGCCGGAGAGCGACGAGCGCGCCGCCGCCCGGCGCCAGGGCATGGACCAGCTCAAGGTCGGCCGCTTCGCCGGCGTCACGACGCGCCTGCTGCCGAAGCTCGTCCACGCCTCGCACGTGCACGGGCCGGTCGGCGAGGCCGTGAAGGCGATGGCCGAGCGGGTCGGCGGCGCGGCCTTCCTGCGCCAGCAGCGGGCGATCCTCGACCGGCCCGACAGCCGCCCGACTCTTGGCCTGATCCGGGTGCCGACCCTGGTGGCGGTGGGCGCGGACGATCTGCTGACGCCGCCGGCGCTCGCCCGCGAGATCCACCAGGGCATCGCCGGCTCGCGCCTGCACGTCCTGCCGGAATGCGGCCACCTGCCGCCGCTCGAGCGGCCCGACGCGACGAGTGCGCTGCTGCGGGCGTGGCTGGAGGCCTGAGCCCGGGTCAGCGATTCCCCACCGCCGGCCCGCCCGCCGTGCCGCCGGTTCCGGGCGGTCCCGCGGTCGGGCTGCCGCCGATCCAGACGCCGGGCGTGGTGCCGGGCACGGAGGTGCCGCTCGGGTTGCCCGGCAGGTTGCGCGTCGGGCTCGCCGAGGGCGGAGGCGTCTCGGTGCCGGGGCCCGGCGCGCCGACGGCGTCGCTCGGCGGGGGCACCCGGGCGGTCTGGGCCTCGGCGGCGGCGGTGAGGCCGAGAGTGAGAGCGAGCGTGAGGGCGGTCCTGATCATCGGCCTGTCCATGCGGAAGCGGTCGCTTCCCAACACGCGGGCGGCACCCGGGTTCGCCGGCTCGACAGGATTGTCTCGGGGAAACCCGTGAGCGGCCCTCGCGCCGGTCTCCTCTGCTTCAGCGGGGCGCCCGAGGGTGAGAGCGGACCCAGCTGCGCCACTGAAGCAAGGCCAGAAGGATGGCGCCGATGATACCTTGCGGCAGGCCGTGTTCCAAGGATCGGCGAGGCGGTCACGCCGCCGGTTCCGGCATCGTCCCTCCGGCGACGTCCCGCATCAGCCCCGGCACCTCCGCCGGCAGCTCCCGCGCCAGGAACCCGATCGGGCCGCAGCTCTGGCCGAGCCGCCGCCCCGCCTCGCCGTGCAGGAACACGCCCCAGGCGGCCGCCTCGGCGGGCGGCGTGCCGCGGGCCAGCAGCCCGACGATGATGCCGGCGAGCACGTCGCCCGAGCCCGAGGTGGCGAGCCCCGCGCCGCCGCCGGCATAGTGCCAGACGTCGCCCGCCGGATCGACGATCCAGGTCTCCGCCCCCTTCATCACCACGACGGCGCCGAGCAGCTCGACGGCCCGGCGCGCCGCCCCGAGCGGGTCGGCCTCGACGGCGTCGCGCGTGCAGCCCAGGCAGCGCGCCATCTCGCCGGCATGCGGCGTGAGCACCACCCGGCCCGCCCGGGCCCGCACGGCCGGCGCGTGATCGCACAGGCCGTCGATGCTTGCCGCGTCGAGGACGAAGGGCGCCGTAGCCGGGCCGGTCAGCAGGGCGGCGGTCAGCGCCTTGGTCGGCTCGCCCGAGGCCATGCCGGCGCCGATCAGCACCGCGGCGGCCCGCTCGGTGCGCGGCAGCAGCACCTCGGCGGCGACCCGGTGATCGACGTGGCCGCCCTCGCCCTCGGGCAGGCGCACCACGAGCGCTTCCGGCACCGCGAGCGCGGCGTGCGGCGCCGTGCCGGCAGCGATCGACATCTGGAGCTTGCCGGCGCCGGCCCGGAGCGCCGCGGTGCCGGCCAGGATCGCGGCGCCCGGCACCTCGACCGAGCCGGCGATCACGAGGGCGCTGCCGCGGGCATCCTTGCTGCCGCCCGCCGGGTCCGGCAGGGGAAGGCCGCGCAGGGTCCCGGCGGTGATCCGCCTGATCGTTGCCTCTTGCGTCATCGGGGCGCTCCCGTGGCGTCGGGCTCGGCCGTCACCGGGGCGCCGGCCCGCGTCAGCGGCGCCACGAAGTTGTAGCGCTGCAGCACCAGCTTGCCGCTGCTGCCCCGGCTCGGGTCGAAGGCGTACTCGGTCACCGCGCAGTTGGCGACGTCGCCCTCCCGGTCGATGGCCAGGATCTCGTCCTCGGTCAGGCCCTCGATCAGGTAGCGCAGGCACAGGACCACGACCTGGTGCCCGACCACCAGCACGCGCCGGCCGCCGTAATGCAGCGAGACGGTGTCGAGGGCGCTGCGCAGCCGCAGGATCACGTCGCACCAGCTCTCGCCGCCCGGCGGCCGGTGGTAGAACTTGCCGAGCAGCCGCCGGAACTCGGCCTGGTCGGGATGGAGCTGGGTGATGCCGTCGCGGGTGAGCCGGTCGAGGACGCCGAACTCCTTCTCGCGCAGGCGCTCGTCGGCGACGTAGCCGAGCAGCGGGTCGGCGACGCCGCCGGCCTCGCGGATCAGCCGGGCCGTGGCCTCCGCCCGCCGGTAGGGGGAGGTCAGCACCACGTCGGGCCGCTCGGAGGCCGGCTTCTCCGAGAACCAGCGCCCCACCGCCGCGGCCTGGCGCTCGCCGAGCGGGCTCAGGGGCACGTCGACGTCGCGCTCCGCGATGTCGATGTGGGTGTGCCCGGCCGCATGGGCGGCGTCCCGGGCGACGTTGCCGGCGCTCTCGCCGTGCCGCACGATCCAGATCCGGTCCGGCCAGCGCTGCTGCATCGATTCCCCCCGGGACTATCCCAAGGTCCCGGGAGGTAGCGGAGGCGGGCCCGTCCGCAAGCGGCAGACCTTCGGTTCCGGCGCGGTCAGGACCCGCCCGCGACCGGGGCGTGTCCTCGGCGCGGCTCAGGCCGGGAGGCTCAAGGACTCGCCGGCGATCGCCAGGTCCGTTTCGCCGCACAGGCACTCCTCCTGCGGCAGGGGGTCGAGGCTGTAGCCCGCCCCGACCTCCGACGGGTTGCCCGACCACATCGCGGCCCGGTCGCCGAAGATGTTCGTGCCCTCGATCAGGCCGACATCGTCGCTCGGGGTGAGGGGCGGCGCCTCCGACAAGTCGTCGGTCGGTCCCGGGACCGGATCCGCCAGCGCGTCGCCGCCCTCCTGCCCCTCCGACGGGCCGAGGATCAGGGCCTGGTCGGCCTCCGGGTCCGGACCGTCGTCCGCGGCGTCGCAGCCGGACAGCAGCGGCTTCGGCTGCACGGTCAGCCCCGTCTCCGACGTCGATGCCGTGGGATCGCGCATGGTCGGCCGGAACATGCTGACGGGAGCTTCGACCGACACGGTGGCCGTGTCCTCGCCGGTGCTGGCCTCCGCGGTTACTTCCACAGTGGTGTCCTCGCCGGCCCCGGCGGCGTCCGTGGCATCATCGAGCGAAGCCGGTTCCGGATCGCTCTCCGACGTACCGCTTATGAGGGTGTTGTCCGACATAGTATCCTCCAGAATTGCAGGATTTATTTGATTTTTATCGATATTTGCATTTGTTTAACTGTAAGTCCCTATCATTTCTAAATTGTACAGGTGGGCAGGACGTGCCGCGGGCCCAAGCTTGACTGATGGTCGAGGTCGGCGCGGGGACGACCCGGGAGGATGCTTCCGGGGGAGAGTGCCCCTCTGCGGGCGGGCCCAGGTCATCATGCCGGCCGCGATGCAGATCGCCGGGGCGAGCCCGGCGATCGCGCCGCCCTGTTCGCCGAGGAGGGCCGGCTCTTGCGTGACGAACGGCTCCATCCCCGGCCACTTCCCGAGCCGGACCGCTCCGGCCCAGCTCCTTCTGGCCAAGCTCTTGCAAGCCGCGAGAATCGGCGGCCGGCCCGGTTCCGGTCCCGGCGGAAATCTGTGAGACTTGTCGGCATCCGGCGGGACAGCCGGAGGCCGGAGGGGGCAGGAACAACGGATGCAGGACGATCGACGGCCGATCGCCAACGACACGCGACTGGCGCCCGTTCGCCATGTCCTGACGGTCAACGGCCGGAGCGCGGCGGTGGAGGCCGCCCCCTCCACCCGCCTCCTCTACGTCCTGCGCAACGACCTCGGCCTGAACGGGCCGAAATACGGCTGCGGCCTCGGCCAGTGCGGCAGCTGCACGGTGCTGGTCGACGGACGGGCCCTGCGGTCCTGCGCGATCCCCCTGCGCGCCGCGGTCGGGCGCCGGATCGTGACCCTCGAGGGCCTCGCCGAGGGCGGGCGGCTGCACCCGGTGCAGGAGGCCTTCGTGGCCGAGAACGCGGCCCAGTGCGGCTACTGCCTCAACGGCATGATCATGACCACGGTGGCGCTGCTCGCCGCCAACCCCGACCCGAGCGAGGCCGAGATCCGCTCGGGTCTCCAGGCCAACCTGTGCCGCTGCGGCACCCATATCGAGATCCTGCGCGCGGTGCGCGCCGCCGCCGCGCGGATGCGCGCCCGCGGGGACGGCGGAGACGAGGCATGACCGCGCATCGCGCCGACCCCGCCGCGCAAGGCCGGCACTGGCAGGAGGCGGGCGACCTCCTCCTCGTCTACCGCGAGACCATGGGCCGGCCACCCCGCCTCGGCGACACGCCGGGGGCCGCCGCGGCGGCGGGGCCGCAGCGTGCGCTCTACCTCGCGGTCGGCGGCGACGGCCGGGTCACCGCCTTCAACGGCCACGTCGACCTCGGCACCGGCATCCGCACGGCGCTCGCCCAGATCGTCGCCGAGGAGCTCGACGTGCCGCTGGAGCGGGTCGCGATGGAGCTCGGCAGCACCGCGACCGCCCCCGACCAGGGCGGCACCATCGCGAGCGAGACGATCCAGATCGCGGCCGTTCCCCTGCGCCAGGCCGCCGCCACCGCTCGCCGCCACCTGGTCGAGGCCGCCTCGCGCCGGCTCAACCGCGGCACGGATGAGCTGACCGTCGCGGCCGGCGCCGTCCGGGTTGCGGCGGAGCCGGATCTCGCCGTCGCCTACGGCGACCTGGTGCGCGGCGCCCGCACCGAGCTGACCCTGGACCCCGCAGCGGCCCTGAAGGCGGTCGAGGACTACACGATCGTCGGCCGGCCGGTGCCGCGGGTCGACATCCCCGCCAAGGCGACCGGCGCCTGGACCTACGTCCACGACGTGCGGGTGCCCGGCATGGTGCACGGGCGGGTGGTCCGGCCGCCCTATCCCGGCGTCGACACCGCCCTCGGCGGCGCGCTGCTCGCGGTGGACGAGGCCTCGGTCGCCCATATCCCGGGCCTCGTCGCGGTGGTGGTCGAGGGCGATTTCGTCGGCGTCGTCGCCGAGCGCGAGGAGAACGCCGCCGAGGCCGCGCGCTGCCTCGGCCTGACCTGGCGGCCGTGGCAGGGCCTGCCCGACCTCAATCGGCCCGAGGCGGCCCTGCGCGACAATCCCGCGACCCCGCGCCGGCTCCTCGACCGCGGCGACGTCGACCGGGCGCTCGCCCATGCCGAGCCCCGGCTCGACCGCACCTACGTCTGGCCCTACCAGATGCACGGCTCGATCGGCCCGTCCTGCGCGGTGGCGGAGTTCCGCGACGGCGGCCTCGTGGTGTGGTCGGGCACCCAGAACCCGCACGTCCTGCAGAGCGACCTCGCGCTCCTCCTCGACATGCCGGAGGAGAGGATCGCGATCGAGCGGCACGAGGCGGCGGGCTGCTACGGCCGCAACTGCGCCGACGACGTCGCGGCCGACGCCGCGCTCCTCGCCCGGGCGGTCGGGCGGCCGGTGCGGGTGCAGCTCACCCGCGAGCAGGAGCACGCCTGGGAGCCGAAGGGCGCCGCCCAGGTGATGGACGTGCGCGGCGGCCTCGATGCCGAGGGCGGACCGGCGGCCTACGACTTCGAGACCCGCTACCCCTCGAACGGCGCCCCGACCCTGGCGCTGATCCTCACCGGCAAGGTCGCAGGCCAGCCCGCCGTCTACCCGATGGGCGACCGCACGGCGGTGCCGCCTTACGCCTTCGGCCACGCCCGGGTGACGGTGCACGACATGCCGCCGATCGCCCGCGCCTCCTGGCTGCGCGGCGTCTCGGCCCTGCCGAACACCTTCGCGCACGAATCCTACATCGACGAGCTCGCGACCGCGGCCGGCGTCGACCCGATCGAGTACCGCCTGCGCTACCTGCCCGATCCCCGCGCCGCCGACCTCGTCCGGGCGGTGGCCGAACGGGCGGCCTGGGTGCCGCATACCAGGCCCGGCACGCATGGGGGCTCCGGCGACCTCCTGTACGGGCGCGGCTTCGCCTACGCGGTCTACGTCCACGGGCCGTTCCCCGGGAAGGCGGCGGCCTGGGCCGCCTGGGTCGCGGACGTCGCGGTCAACCGGATCACCGGCGAGGTCGCGGTGACCCGGGTGGTGGTCGGGCAGGATTCCGGCCTGATGATCAACCCGGACGGGGTGCGCCACCAGATCCACGGCAACGTCATCCAGTCGACGAGCCGGGTGCTGAAGGAGTCGGTCGGCTTCGACGCCACCGGGGTGACGAGCCGGGAATGGGGCAGCTACCCGATCCTCGCCTTCCCGCAGGTGCCGGAGATCGACGTGCTGATGGTGCCGCGGCCGCAGGAGCCGCCGCTCGGGGCGGGCGAGTCGGCCTCGGTGCCGAGCGCCGCGGCGATCACCAACGCGCTGTTCGACGCCACCGGCATCCGCTTCCGGGAACTCCCCCTGACGGCCGAGGCCGTGCGCGCCGCCCTCAACCCGCCGCGGATCGCCGGGCCCGAGGCGCCGCGCCGCCGCGGCTTCCTCGCCGGGCTGTTCGGCGCCGGCGCCGGGGCGCTGGCGCTCGTCACCACCCTCCTGCCCTGGCGCCCGGCCTATCCGTCGATCGAGCGGCCGGACCCCGCCGCCTACTCGGCCGCCACCATCGCGCAGGGGCGCCTCGTCGCGGCGGCCGGCGCCTGCCTCGTCTGCCACGTCGGGCCGGACGGTGCGTCCTTCGCGGGCGGGCGCGGCCTGGAGACGCCGTTCGGCACCGTCTACGCCTCGAACATCACGCCGGATGCGCAGGCCGGCATCGGCGCCTGGTCCTATCCCGCCTTCGCCCGGGCGATGCGCGAGGGCATCTCGCGTGACGGGCACCACCTCTACCCGGCCCACCCCTACACCAGCTTCGTCAACGTCGCCGAGCGCGACCTGCAGGCGCTCTACGCCTACCTGATGGCGCAGGCCCCGCTGGCGGGGGCGGTACCCGAAACGAGGCTGCGCTTCCCCTTCAGCCTGCGGCCGCTGATGGCGAACTGGAACGCCCTGTTCCACCGCCCCGCCGCGATCGGCGATCCGGATCGCGGCCCGGACTGGAACCGGGGCGCCTACCTGGTCGAGGGCCTGGGCCATTGCGGCGCCTGCCACAGCCCGCGCAACGCGCTCGGGGCCGAGCGCCGGGGAGCGGCCCGGCTCGCGGGCGGCTTCGCCGACGGCTGGGAGGCGCCGGCCCTGACCGGCCCGTCCCGCGCGCCCCTGCCCTGGAGCGAGGACGACTTCTACGCCTACCTGCGCACCGGGCGCTCGCACCGGCACGGCAGCGCCGCCGGCCCGATGGCGGACGTGGTCGCCTCCTTGGGGCCCCTGCCCGATTCCGACATCCGCGCCATGGCGGTCTACCTCGCGAGCCTCGCGGGCGACGCGACGGCGCCACGGCCCGCGGCCGCCGCGGCGGCCGCGCCGCCGCCCGGGGCCGCGACCCTGTTCCAGGGCGCCTGCGCCTCCTGCCACGAGGGCGGGGCCGGCGGCGAGCTGGTGCCGCTGGGCCTCGTCACCGCGGTCCACAGCGCCCACCCGGACAACCTGATCCAGGCCGTCCTCAACGGCATCCCGGCGGCGGCCGAGCGCTTCCCCGCTCCCTATCCGTCGGCGCCCCCCGCCGCGATGCCGGCCTTCCGCGACAGCCTCACCGACCGCCAAGTCGCCGACATCGTCGCCTATACCCGCGCCCGCTACGCCCCCGATGCCCCGGCCTGGCCGGGGCTGGAGGCGGCGGTGGCGAGGGTTCGGGGCCTCAAGCCGCATGCGGGGTGGTAGAGGGCATCCCGGCTGCTTCCGCGACGCGAACGCGACGGGGCGCAGCGACCGCGTCACCCCCGGGCTCGGCGAATGCGGACGGCTCTCCGCCTCGTCCTCACCGACCTGAGCCTCTGGCCCAGCCTCCGGCGGTCCGGGTTCCGCTGCGCGGCCCCGGGATGTCGGGGCAGGCAGGAATGCGCCACTCGACCGCCCCCACCCTCACCACCGATAGATCAGGCTCCCCAGGACCTGCCGCGGCTGGCCGCGGTAGCAGGCGCCGGCCTGGCAGTTGAAGTAGTTGCGGTCCAGCAGGTTCGAGACGTTGACCTGGAGCCGCATCCCCTTCAGCCGCGGGTCCACGCGTTCGAAGTCGTAGGCCGCTACCGCGTCGAACAGGGTCACGGTGGAGTTGCGGTAGCTGTCGATCATGTCGTTGGCCGGGCTGGTGCCGGCGTAGCGCACGCCGCCGCCGAAGCTGAGGCCGCTCAAGGCGGATTCGGTCGGGAAGGCGTAGGTGGCGAACAGCCGGAATGTGTTGCCGGGGATGCCCGACAGCGCGAGGCCGACGGCCCCCGGGCTGCCCGGGTTCTTCGTGGTGCGGATGTCGACGTGGCTGTAGGCGGCGGTCACGTTGATGCCGGGACCCAGATTGGCCGTCACCTCGAGCTCGGCGCCGTGCGAGTTCACCTCGCCGACCGCCGCCGTGAACAGGATCGGGTTGACCGGGTCGGGCACCAGGACGTTGGTCTGGGTGATGTCGAACACCGCCATGTTGAGGAAGACGCTGGTGCCCGGCACGTTGAACTTCACGCCGCCTTCGAGCTGGTCGCCCTTCGTCGGCTGGAAGGCGTTGCCGAGCCGGTCGAGGCCGAGCTGGGGCGCGAAGGTGGTGGCGTAGCTGACATAGGGGACGAGGTCGTCGGTGAGCAGGTAGTTGAGGCCGACGCGGCCGCTGAACGCCCGGTCCGAGCTCGCCGCCCGGCTCGTCGGGTCGCCCACCGTCTCGTTCACCGTCGCGACGCTGTCGTGCCGGCCGGTGAGCGTCAGGATGAAGCGGCCGAGCTTGGCCTGATCCTGCACGTAGGTGCCGAGCTGCGACTGGGTGATCCGCGAGGCGGCCCCGAGGGCCGGCACCGGGATGAACTGCGCGCCGTAGTTCGGCCGCACCAGGCCGCCGATCTGCAGGTCCGGCGCGGCGCCGAAGCCCATGCGCTGGCTGTAGGTGGCGTAGGTGTAGTCGATGCCGGCGACGAGGTCGTGCTGCACCGGTCCGGTGGCGCCGCGAATCTCGAGCTGGTTGTCGACCGAGAACGTGTCGAGGGCGTTGCGGATGTGGCCGGTGCTGCGCGACGCGCGGGCGAGGTCGTCGCTCAGCGAGTCGATCTGCGTGTACCGCAGATCCGCGTCGACGTGGTAGTAGCGGAAGTTCTGGCGGAACACGATGTCGGGCGTGAACTTGTGCTCGAAGGCGTAGCCGATCCGGTACTGCTCGGTGTTGAAGTTCTGGAACGCCGGGTCGCCGGAGAAGATGCGCGTCTTCTGGAAGCGTGGATCGGCGTAGTTCGAGTAGAACGAGGTGTTTCCCGGCACCGTGTTGTTCAGGTACTCGGTGAGGAGCGTGAAGCTGGTATCGGCCGAGGGCCGCCAGGTCAGGGCCGGGGCGATGTACGCCCGGTCGTCGATGCTGCCGGGCAGGAAGGTGCTGCTCTGCCGCACCAGCCCGGTCACCCGGTAGAGGAGCTGGCCGTCGCTGCCCTCCACCGGGCCGCCGAGGTCGAAGTTGCCCTGGTAGCGGTCGTAGTTGCCCCGCTGCAGCCAGACCTCGCCGAACGGGACCGCGGTCGGGCGCTTCGAGGTCAGGTCGACGATGCCGCCGGGCGAGCCGAGGCCGTAGAGCCCGCCCGCCGGCCCGCGCAGGATGGTGATGGCGTCGAGGCCGTAGGGCTCGACCCGCGGGATGGCGAAGGGCGAGGAGGGCTGGCGCAGCCCGTCGCGGTAGATGCCGATATTCGTGACGTTGAAGCCGCGGATGTAGAAGGCGTCGAAGCGCGGATCGTAGCCGAACACGTTCGAGGCGACGCCCGGCGTGTAGTTGATCGCCTCGTTGAGCGTCTGGACGTTGCGGTCGTTGAGCTGCTCGCGGGTGACGACCGAGACCGATTGCGGCGTTTCGATCAGCGGCGTGTTGGTCTTGGTGGCGGTGGGCGACACCCGGGCGGTGTAGCCCTGCACCCCGCTCGGTCCTCCGCCGCCGCCGCTGGTGGCCGAGGCATCGGCCGGCGCGCCGATGCCCCGCGGTGCCGGTGCCGGGGCCGCCGCGACCGAGATCTCGTTGAGCTGGATCGTCTCCTGCGCCAGGGCCGGCGCGCCGGCGAGTCCCGTCGCCAGGCCGGACAGGAGCAGCGACCGCGCGGCGGGCCGGCGCGGCGAACGGGAGGGGGACCGGGATTTCTTGCTCATGCCTGACGCAACACGGGTGGGAGGGATGCGCACGATGGATGCGGCCACCTTACGTGCGGTCGGTCGAGGTGATAAGTATCCAGTCTGTTTCGTTTAGATCATCTCAAAACTAGACCTCGCTTCGGACGCCGATGCGGCACGAATACAACATGCTGGAAGAATTCCAGCTTAGTTTGGAATGATGCAAAACTGCGAACTGTTCTTTGAAAGGTGTCGCATCTTGGCGTAGGAGGGCGGCCGGCGGGTCGCGGCGGCGCCCGGCCGGAGACGCATCGAGGAGAACCCCCATGGCCGACGGATCCACCTTCGCGCAGGCCTTCACGATCCTGTTCCGCGAGGGGCTGGAGGCGCTCCTCGTCATTGCGGCGCTGGCGGCGTTCCTGCGCCGGGCCGGGGCGGCGGACCGGATCGCCCCGGTCTATGCCGGCGCCGGCGTCGCGGTCGTGGCGAGCCTCGGCATGGCCTGGGTGTTCGAGGTCTTCTTCGACGGCAACCACAACGACCTGATCGAGGCCGGCGTCATCCTGCTCGCCGCGGTCCTGATGTTCACGATGAGCGGCTGGCTGTTCCTGCGCCAGGATCCGGCGGCCTGGAAGGCCGAGCTCAACCGCATGGCCGAGCGGGCGATGGGGGCCGGCACGGTGCTGTCCCTCGCCGGCATTGCCTTCCTGGCGGTTTTTCGCGAGGGCGCCGAGACGGTTCTGTTCCTGCACGCCCTGGCGCGGACCGCCGGCGGCTTCGACGCGTCGCTGCTCGGCGGGCTGGCGGCGGCGGCGCTGCTCCTCGCCGTGGTGTTCGTGGCGATGCAGTGGCTGGCGCTGCGTCTGCCCCTGCGCCCGGTCTTCCTGCTCACCTCGGCCTTCCTGTTCGTGATGGGCCTGCGCATGGTCGGCGCGGCGATCCAGGAGCTGCAGGAGCAGGTGATCGTGCCGGTGCACAACGACGGCGTGCCGGAGCTCGTCACCGAGCTCGGCTTCAACGGCAGCTGGGAGGCCCTGGCGGTGCAGGGCGTGATCATCCTCTGCGCCCTCGCCTGGCTCGTCGTGCAGCGGACCCGGCCTGTCGAGGCGAAGGCTTCGGGCCAAGCGCCGCAGGCCACGAACAAAGCGCCGCAGGCCACGAGCAAGGCGCCGCAGGCCACGAGCAAGGCGCCGCAGGCCTCGAGCAAGGCGCCGCAGGCCCCAGGGGTTTCGGTGCGCTGAGCGCCGTCGGGCCCGCGCCGGCGCGGCTGGCGCTGCGGATGGATCGGAGAAACGCGAGAGGGCCCGGGACGCACGTCCCGGGCCCTCTCGCGTTGTCGTGGTGCCACTGCCTCGCCGGCCGGTGCCCCGGGGCTGCGCTCTTCAGCGTGCGCCCTTCTCTCAGCGTGCGCCCTTGCCGTCTCCGTCGCGCATGGCGCCCGTCGGCTCCTGCACGTGGGCCTCGAGGAACCACAGCTGCTTGTCGACCGCACGGGAGACCTCGGTGAACAGGTCGGCGGTGTCGGGGTCGCCGGCCTCGTCGGTCTGGTCGATGTTCTCGCGCACCGCGTTGGCGTAGGCCGCGTAGCGGTCGATCAGGGCCGAGAGGTGGTCGGCGATGGCGTAGACGTCGGTCGGGTACGGGGTGAGCTTCGAGGACGAGGCCACCACGCTGGCGGTGCCGAGGGCGGTGCCGCCGAGCTGCACGGCACGCTCCGCGACCTTGTCGTTGAGGTCGTCGAGCTCGGTGCGGAAGCCGTCGAGCATCTCGTGGATGCCGATGAACTGCGGGCCCTTCAGGTTCCAGTGCGCCTGCTTGACGTTGAGCGCCAGGTCGATGCCGTCGGCGAGGCGGGCATTCAGGGTCTCGATCGAGACGCGCTTGGCGTTCGAGTCGGTGTTGTTGCGGGTGCGGTGCTGGCGCAACTGGCCGGTCTTGCCCGAGGAATCGGTCATGTCGGTCACTCCGTGAATTTCCCGCAACAACGGGGCCGCGCGGCGGCCGTTCCGGGGCTGAGGAGGGGTTTTGCCGCCCGTCCCGGCCGCGTGGCCGGGGCGGTTGGACGGATCCGGGTCCCGGCTCCGTCCGATGAGAAGGGAGCTAGGGCGGAGTACCGGGCCGGACAGCGTGCCGGCCGCAGGCCTCCCTTGCGTCAGGCTATCGGGAGGTTCGGGAACCGAGGAACGCGCCGGCGGTGCGCAGCGACAGGGCCATGATGGTGAGTGCCGGGTTCGCCGCGAGCGAACTCGGGAAGACCGAGCCGTCGCAGATCCAGAGGTTCTCGACCTCGTGGCTGCGGCCGAACGGATCGACCACCGAGGCGTCGGGGTCGCGGCCCATCCGGCAGGTGCCGAGGGTGTGGGCGACCCGCTCCAGCACCCAGATGTCCGTCGCGCCCGCCGCCTCCCAGATCCGCCGCATCAGCGCCGTCGCATGGGCATTGAGGCTGGTCTCGTTCGGCCCGTAGCCGAAGCTGATGTGGGCCTTGCGCATCCCGAGGGCGTCGGTCTCGTCCGACAGGGTCAGGATGTTCGCGTCGCAGGGCAGCGTCTCGCCGTTGATGCCGATGCCGGCGACCTGGTTGTACCGCCTGAGATAGTCGGCGAGCGCCGGCCCCCACAGGCCGCGGCCGCGGGCGACCGCGTTGCCCCAGGTCAGCGGCTCGACGCCGAGGCTCTGCACCAGGTAGCCGCCGGCGAAGTCGGCTCC
This sequence comes from Methylobacterium variabile, assembly GCF_001043975.1. Lineage (GTDB taxonomy): Bacteria > Pseudomonadota > Alphaproteobacteria > Rhizobiales > Beijerinckiaceae > Methylobacterium > Methylobacterium variabile. The sequence goes on along the minus strand of NZ_LABY01000078.1, from coordinate 12,953 downwards.
TTGCGGGCGCACGTAATCCTCGGTGATGAGCGAGGACGGATAGCCCCGGTTCATGCCGACCTCGTGCGCGAAGGTGCCCCAGACCTGGGTGGCGACGTGGCCGATGTAGTTGCGCCCGACCTGGCCGCTGCCGGTGGCGAGGTCGAGGTGGAGCAGGAGCCTGGGCGTCTCGACGGCGCCGGCGCAGAGGATCAGGTTGGCGCAACGCTGCCTGAGGTCCCGGCCGCCGCTGCGATAGACCACGGCGGTGATCCGTCCGGCCTTGTCGCGCTCGACCCCGTGCATCCGCGCGTCCGGCCGGATCTCGGCGCCTTCCGCCACCGCGAGCGGCAGGTAGGTGACGTCCATGCTGGCCTTGGCACGGGTGCGGCAACCCTGGTGGCAGAAGCCGCAATTGATGCAGGCCTTGCGGAGCGGCACCGCTCCGCCGGGCGTGAAGGCGCGCGAGACCACCGCCGCCGGGGCGTCCGTCGCCGCGATGCCGAGCCGGCCGCACGCGGCGGCCATCAGCTGGGCCGGCCCGTTGCGCAGGACCGGCGGCAGGGGGAAGCGGCGGGCCTCGTCCCACGGATAGGGCGTCGGCCCCGAGGTGCCGATGAACGCCTCGACGCGGTCGTAGAACGGCGTGAGCTCGGCGTGGTCGAGGGGCCAGTCGCAGCCCTCGCCGCTCTCGGCGTGGAGGCGGAAGTCGCGGGGATCGGCCCGGGGCACGAAGGCGCCCCAGTGCAGGGTCGAGCCGCCGATGCCGGTGCCGCTGTTGTTGGCCCCGAACGCCTCCGGGGTCGAGCCACCGCTCAGGCGCTCCTCGGTCCAGTAGATCTCGTCCGCTAGGGTCTCGTCGAAGCCGTAGGCCGCCGGGTCGAAGTTCGGCCCGGCCTCGAGCGCCACGACCCGCAGGCCCGCCGCCGCGAGTTCGGCGAGGAGCGGCGCGCCCCCCGCCCCGGTGCCGACCACCACGGCGTCGACGACCTCGTCGGTGCCGTAGCGGCGCTGCCCCGCGAGGTTCATCGGACGTCTCCTGTGCTGGCCGAGGTTTCCAGGATCGGGGTTTCCAGGATCGGGGTTTCCCACGCCTCGCGGGCGTCGAGGCCGGTCAGCCGGTAGCCCGGCAGGGCCTCGGCATCGTCGCCCCCCGCCCCGATCCCGGTGAAGCCGATCGCCGCGAGGCCGGCCGGATGGGCGAGGTAGGTGCGCACCGCCTCGCCGCGCAGTTCCTCGAGCCAGCAGGTCATCAGCTCGGGCGCGAGGCCGTCCGGGGTCGCGGGCAGGCGCCCGGCGGCGGCGCGGTCGAGGAGCGCGTCCTGGTCGTGTCCGGCGAGGTCGCGGAAGAGGCGCCCATGCGTCTCTGCGGCCGCAGCGTCGAGGCTCCGCAGGGCGCGGGCATAGGCTTGCGGGTCCGGCGGCAGGGCGGCGTAGCGCCAGCCGTCGCCGGTGCCGCTCGCGAGCCGCGCGTCGATGCGGCGGGCGAGGTCGATCTTGCCGGGGCCGGGCTGCGGCAGCACCCGGTCGAGGCAGGCCGCGAGCGTCGCGCGCTCCTCCGGGGCGAGGCAGAAGGGGCCGTCCGGCTCGCGCATCCGCTCGCGGAGCGCCGTGCGCAGGCGGGTGTTGACCCGCTCCGAGCCCATCAGCGCCGCGAAGGCCGGCGGCAGGGTCGGCGTCTCGCCGGTTCCGGGCGGCGCCGCGATGAAGTCGCGGATCAGTGCCGCCAGGGCGCCCGGCCGCTCCAGCGGCAGCAGGTGGCCGGCGCCGCGCGCCACCACGTGGCGGTGGCGCGCGAGGTGCGGCAGGGTCAGCGCGGCCTGCGCCTCCGGCCCGAGGTCGCCGTCCTCGGCCCCGCTCACCACGAGGGCCGGGGTGGCGAGGGTGCCGATGCGCGCACGCCAATCCTCGTTGGCGCCGCCGGTGAGCCAGGCCTTCCAGGCCTCAGGGTTCGCCCGCAGCACGTCCTCGACCGTCCGGGCATGGTCCTCGGGGTCGAGCGGCGCCCCGACATTGGCCGCCACGAAGGCCTCCGCCTCCCGCCGGCGGGTCTCCGGATCGGCGTCGATCCAGGCGATCATCGCCTGCCGGCGCTCCTCCGCCATCGGCTCCGGCGCCGGCGGCGAGCCCGCCAGCAGCACCAGCCCGGCGAGGCCGGAAAGGCCCTCCTCCCCGTCCTCGTGGCGCCTCGCCAGCGCCAGGGCGACCTTCGCCCCCATGCTGTTGCCGGCAACGAGCCACGGCCCGCCCGGCCTCTCCGCCCGGATGCGGGCCGCGACGTGGTCGGCCATGGCGCCGACGTCGGCGCCCGGCTGGTCGGCGGCGTCGCCGAAGCCCGGCAGGTCGATGGCGACGCACCGCGCCGCGGGCCCGAGATGCGCGGCGAGGGGGCGCCACTCGCGGGCGCTGCCCCCGAGGAAGTGCAGGCAGAAGAGGACGGGATCGTCAGTCATGCCGGCGAGATCGCGCGGGCCTGCGCTGCGTCAACGGCACCATACCCGCGGCGCCTTGCAGCACCCCGGGATGATGTGTCGAGTCGTCGACGTATCTCGCGTGCCGGAAGGCACTCATCACGCCACGGAGATCGCAGGCGAGTGCCCGATCGGCGATCCAAGACAGGACCTCTGCCGATCGCCAGATGGCGTTTTATTTGTTAGATCGCGGGACGCCTCGACCTGCACTCGCTTATCGGCATAAAGTTTAACATATGTTAAACTAGAGTGATTCGAAGATGCCGCTCGTGCATTCGACCTGACAAGTGCGTGTCGCGAGCTTTGAGAGGTCTTCTCGGACCTTGCCGGGGCCGGCGGAAACCTCCCGAAGCGTGCCGGCCTTCCTTCCGGCGCTCGCGGGGGCGAGGCGGCATCCGGCCGATGCCGGGCATCCCGTCCCCCTCTCGCGGGAGCGCCCGCCCTGCGGCAGGTTCGGCCATCTCCCGCGGCGCCACTGGGCGCCTGAAACGCGGAACGCCGCGCGGACGGGCATTCCGCGCGGCGTTCGCGATGGCAGCCGCAGCCCGTCCGGGGCTGCGGCGCGTGATCGTCAGTTCTTGGCCTTGTCGACCAGGGCCTTCTCCTTGATCCACGGCATCATGCCGCGGAGGCGCTCGCCGACCTCCTCGATCGGGTGGGCGGCGTTGCGGGCGCGCACGGCCTTGAACGAGGTCTGGTTGACCCGGTTCTCCAGCATCCAGTTGCGGGTGAACACGCCGGTCTGGATGTCGGTCAGCACCCGCTTCATCTCGGCCTTGGTCTCGGGCGTGATGATGCGCGGGCCGGTGACGTACTCGCCGTACTCGGCGGTGTTCGAGATCGAGTAGTTCATGTTGGCGATGCCGCCCTCGTAGATGAGGTCGACGATCAGCTTCACCTCGTGGAGGCACTCGAAGTAGGCCATCTCGGGGGCGTAGCCGCCCTCGACGAGGGTCTCGAAGCCGGCCTTGATCAGCTCGACGAGGCCGCCGCAGAGCACGACCTGCTCGCCGAACAGGTCGGTCTCGCACTCCTCCTTGAAGGTGGTCTCGATGATGCCGGCGCGGCCGCCGCCATTCGCCGAGGCGTAGGACAGGCCGAGGTCGTGGGCGTTGCCCGAGGCGTCCTGCGCGATGGCGATCAGGGTCGGCACGCCGCCGCCGCGCAGGTACTCCGAGCGCACGGTGTGGCCCGGGCCCTTCGGGGCGACCATCAGCACGTCGAGGTCGGCGCGCGGCTCGATCAGGTTGAAGTGCACGTTCAGGCCGTGGGCGAACATCAGGGCGGCGCCCTGCTTCATGTTGGCCTGGAGCGAGTCGCGGTAGATCTCGGCCTGCAGCTCGTCGGGGGTCAGCATCATGATGACGTCGGCCTGGCGGGCGGCGTCGGCGACCTCCATGACCGTGAAGCCCTCGGCCTCGGCCTTCTTGGCGCTGGCCGAGCCCTTGCGGAGCGCGACCACCACGTCCTTCACGCCCGAGTCGCGCAGGTTCAGCGCGTGGGCGTGGCCCTGGCTGCCGTAGCCGACGATGACGACCTTCTTGCCCTTGATCAGATTGATGTCGGCGTCACGATCGTAATAGACCCGCATGGCGGCTCCCCCTTGTGCAGATGGCAAGAATTTCGAACGCTCCGGGCGCTGGAGCGGCCGTGCGACGGGCGGCTTGTAGCGGCGTGATTCGCGTCAGGGAATAGGCTATGCGCGCGAACGCGCACATGCCTGTCAGGTTTCGCGCACACAGCCGTGCGGGCCGGCGAGGTTTCGTGCGCGGGCAGGGGCCATCCCGGCACCAGACGAGGAATTTTGATGACGCAACGGGCGACGCCCACCGAACTGGTCGATTTCTGGCGCGAGGCCGGGTTCGACCGCTGGTTCAAGGCCGATCCGGCCTTCGACGCCGCCTGCCGGGCCTTCCTGCCCGCCCACGAGGCGGCGGCCCGCGGTGCGCTGTCCGACTGGGAGGAGACGCCGGACGGCGCGCTCGCCCTGGTGCTGCTCCTCGACCAGTTCCCGCGCAACCTGTTCCGCGGCACGCCCCGGGCCTGGGCGACCGACGCGGCGGCCCTGTCCGCCGCCGAGCGCGCCATTGCCCGCGGCCACGACCGGGCGATCGAGCCGGCCTTGCGGGCCTTCCTGTACATGCCGCTGATGCACGCGGAGGAGCTCGCGGCGCAGGAGCGCAGCGTCGCCCTGTTCGCCGAACTCGGCATCCCGGTGAACCTGGAGGCGGCGCACGAGCACCACGGGCTGATCCGCCGCTTCGGCCGCTTTCCCCACCGCAACCCGGTGCTGGGCCGCCCCGAGACGGCGGCCGAGCGGGACTACCTCGCGGGCGAGGACGCGTTCCGGGGCTGACCCCTACGCGGGGAGCGGCAGCCCCTCGCGGGCGAAGGCGCGCTGGACGGCGGGGCGCTCGGCCATGCGGCGGGCATGGGCGGTCCAGTACGGGAACTGGCGGGCCATGTCGTAGCCGAGCACCGACCCGCGGCCCCAGTGCCAGAACACCAGCAGGTAGGGATCGGCGACGCTGTAGTGCTCGCCCGTGGCCCAGCCGCCCCGCGAGAGCCCGACCTCGATCATCGTCCAGAGGTCGGCGCAGGTCTCGCGGCCCCTGGCCTTCACGTCCTCGATCGCCGCCTCGTCGCTGGCGTAGCGCTCGGCCCGGCGGATATGGGCGTAGGCCGGGTGGATGGTGGACGAGATCCAGGCCAGCCACTCGGCGCAGCGCGCCTCCTCCCGCGGATCCTCCGGCCACAGGGCCGCCTGCGGGTGCCGCCGTGCGATGTAGCGCAGGATCGCCGGGTTCTCGGTCAGCACCCACTCGCCCTCGGCGAGCGCCGGCACCCTGCCCTTCTGGTTGACGGCGAGGTAGCGGCCGCTGCGCTGCTCTGCGGTCGCGAAATCCACCCGCACCGCCTCGAACGGCGCGCCGGTCTCCTCCAGGGCGATGTGGGGCGCGAGCGAGCAGGCGCCCGGCGAGTAGTAGAGCGTGAGGGTGTCGGGCGTAGGGATGTCGGACATGGGGCCTCCCGGCGCGGCCGCCCTCACCTCGGCGGCAGGCCGAGGAGCGCGGCGAGCTTGTCCCTTACCGCAAGGAGCACCTCCGGTGTACGGCCCCGAGCATACGCAGGATGCGCTCGCGCCGGTCGATCGCGCGGACCTGATCGACCAGCACCGCGCCCTCGGCGCCGAGGCCGGGCGGCAGAAAGACCTCGGTCGGCCACGGAGCGACGTTGCGAGTGGCCGGACAGATGACGGCGCGCCGCGCCATCAGGTGCATCTCGGCCTCCGACACGACCAGGGCTGGGCGGCGTCGATCCTGCTCTGTCCCCTTTGCCGGGGCCAGATCGATGAGTACCAGGTCGCCCGGTCGCGGAAGCGGATCAGTATGGATCATCGTCGCGCACGATTTCCGCGCCGACGTCGGGTCCCCAGTCGATCGACTCCGGCTCAGCGCCCGGGCCGAGCCGGCGGGCCTCCTCCAGCATGGCGGCCAGCAGGGGTGAGGGCCCGGCCGATGCCGGCCTCGGATCGATCTCCACTTCCCGCCCCTCGGTGAGACCGAGGGCCGCCACGGTCTCAGCCGGAAGCTCGACCGCGAGGCTGCTGCCCCAGCGGATCAGACGGGCGCGCATCGTTCCGTTCTCGCTGTCGTAGACCCCATCATATCGGCAACGGCATTCGAAGCGGAGCGTCTTTCGCGGCTGATCCGCGCGACCTGCCGAGAGCGACGGTGCCATCGGCCAGCCCGGCTCGCGCCGGGACCTGGACCGCTCCGCCCTGAATGGCTTGCCTGGGGGCAGACAATCTCCGGGTCGAAGGGCATGAAGGAGAGCCGGCGTGAGCAGACCGTGCTTCTTGCCAACGCCCTCGACACGATGGCGACGTCCTGCTTCACGGTCGGGATCGCGACGCCGGTGGCCGGCGACGTCCACAACCTCGGCAACGTCCGTCAGAGGGTTGAGCTGCTGGTCCTGATCGCGGCTTTCGGCGCTCGGCCTCTCGCGGCGCTCTTCCTAAATCCGGGAGCACGCCTCAGCCGCGACGGGTCGGCCGGGTAGTCCGCGCTCCGAATGCCGGCTTTCGCCCTCTTCGTGTCGGCCAGCGGTTTCGCCGGCATTCTGTACGGTGTGAACCACTGAGAGCACGGCAGGCAGGGCCGGATCGGCGCCCCACCCGCCGAGCTGCCCACCTCACATCGGCTCCGGCCCGCGCGCCATCGCGGCGACGCCCGTGCGCGAGACCTCGACGAGGCCGACCGACGCCATCAGCTTGACGAAGCGGTCGATCTCGTCGGTCGTGCCGGTCAGCTCGAACACGAAGGAGGCGAGCGTCGCGTCGAGGGTGCGGGCGCCGAAGGCGGCGGCGAGCCGCATCGCCTCGACCCGGTGGTCGCCCTTGCCCGCCACCTTCACCAGGGCCAGCTCGCGCTCGAGGGAATCGCCCTGGAGCGTCAGGTCGACCACCCGGTGCACCGGCACGAGGCGGTCGAGCTGGGCCTTGATCTGCTCGATCACCGCGTTGGTGCCCGCCGTCACGATGGTGATGCGGGAGATGTGCCGGGCCTCCTCGGTCTCCGACACGGTCAGGCTCTCGATGTTGTAGCCGCGGCCGGAAAAGAGGCCGGCGATGCGGGCGAGCACCCCGGGCTCGTTGTCGACGATGACCGCCAGGGTGTGGCGGTTCACCGGCTCGACGCGGACCGGATCGGGGTAGTGGGTGTTCATGGCGTTCATCGTCCTAAAACCCTCTCAACCCTGCCCGCTCAGACCAGCATCTTGCCTTCGTCGGAGATCACGTCGCCCAGATCCGCCCCGGTCTCGCCGAGGTAGTCCGAGAGCAGCATCTCGTTGTGCGCCTTGCCCGACGGGATCATCGGGAAGCAGTTCTCGGTCTTGTCGACGATGCAGTCGAAGATCACCGGGCCGTCATAGTCCAGCATCTCGGCGATCGCCGCGTCGAGGCTGCCGGGATCGGAGCAGCGGATCCCCTTGGCGCCGTAGGCCTCGGCGAGCTTGACGAAGTCGGGCAGGCTCTCCGAGTAGCTCTCGGAGTAGCGCGAGCCGTGCAGCAGCTGCTGCCACTGGCGCACCATGCCCATGTACTCGTTGTTCAGGATGAAGATCTTGACCGGCAGGCGGTACTGCACGGCGGTCGACATTTCCTGGATGTTCATCTGGATCGAGGCCTCGCCGGCGATGTCGATCACCAGCGCGTTCCGGTGGGCGAGCTGGGCGCCGATCGCCGCCGGCAGGCCGTAGCCCATGGTGCCCAAGCCCCCCGAGGTCATCCAGCGGTTCGGCTCGTCGAACTTGTAGTACTGCGCCGCCCACATCTGGTGCTGGCCGACCTCCGTCGTGACGTAGGTCTCGCGCCCCTTGGTCGCCTCGTAGAGGCGCTGGACCGCGTATTGCGGCTTGATGGTGGTGCCCGACGGCCAGTAGCCGAGGCATTCCCGCGCCTTCCAGCCGCGGATCTTCGACAGCCACTCGGTCAGGCGGCCCTTGTCGGGCTCCGGCGTCACGCTACGCCACTCGCGCAGCATGTCGGCGAGCACCGAGGCGCAGTCGCCGACGATGCCGATATCGGCCTTGACGGTCTTGTTGATCGAGGAGGCGTCGATGTCGACGTGGATCTTCTTGGAGAAGGGCGAGAACGCGTCGAGCCGGCCGGTGATGCGGTCGTCGAAGCGCGCGCCGATGCAGACCATGACGTCGCACTCGTGCATCGCCAGGTTCGCCTCGTAGGTCCCGTGCATGCCGAGCATGCCGAGGAACTGCGGGTCCGAACCCGGGAAGGCGCCGAGACCCATCAGCGTCGAGGTGACCGGGAAGCCGGTGGCGCGGGCGAGCTCGCGCAGCAGTTGCGAGGCCTCCGGGCCGGCATTGATCACGCCGCCGCCGGTGTAGAAGACCGGGCGCCGGGCGCCGGCCATCAGCGCCACGGCGGCGCGGATCTTCTCCGGGTCGCCCTGCGTCTGCGGGTTGTAGGTCTTGTGGCTGTTGTCGACCGGGCGGCGGTAGACGCCGCTGGCGAACTGGATGTCCTTGGGCAGGTCGATGACCACCGGGCCGGGCCGGCCGTGCGAGGCGACGTAGAACGCCTCGTGCAGGATCCGCGGCAGGTCGTCGATCGATTTGACCAGGTAGTTGTGCTTGGTGCAGCTGCGGGTGATGCCGACCGTATCGCATTCCTGGAACGCGTCGGAGCCGATGAGGTGGGTCGGCACCTGGCCGGTGATGCAGACGAGCGGGATCGAGTCGAGCAGCGCGTCGGTGAGCCCCGTGACGATGTTGGTGGCGCCTGGGCCCGAGGTGACGAGGACGCAGCCGACCTTGCCCGACGAGCGGGCGTAGCCCTCGGCCGCGTGGACCGCACCCTGCTCGTGCCGGACCAGGATGTGCTTCACCGTGTCCTGATGGAAGAGCGCGTCGTAGATCGGCAGCACTGCGCCGCCCGGATAGCCGAACAGGGTGTCGACACCCTGATCCTGAAACGCCCGGATCACCATCTCGGCGCCCGTCATGACCTCGCCCGCACTCATCGTCGCGCTCCCGCTCTTTGGTTCTCGTCCGCGCTCTCGGGTCCGTTTTACGCAACAAAAAAGGGCCCCGAAGGACCCTGCACGCGCCACCCTTGGGATGCCGGGCTTCTCAAGCCCGCCCCGTCGGTGGCGCCTCCGCTACAATAAGGACCGTACGCATGCTGTCGAAAGCCTGCCCTTTAGAGAGTGGCGCGGACCCTACGCGCGTCGCCGGGCAGGGTCAACCGATTATCGACCCGCGCGTTAACGATCCGACTCAGCGGGCTTGCAGCGTCGGGTAGGCCCGGCGCACCGCCCGGGCGATCAGGACCGCGAGGACGACCTTCACGGCGTCGCCGGGCAGGAACCAGGCCGAGCCGATCGCCGCCTTCATCAGGTCGACGCGGGCAACCGCGGCGATCCACGGGATGCCGACCGCGTAGGTGAGCACGACGCCGCCGAGGACGAGGATCAGCGCCTCCTTCCAGACCGTGAGGGTGCGCAGGGAGCGCTCGTACAGGAACCCGATCACGAAGGCGGCGACCGGCCACATCAGCACGAAGCCGCCCCCCGGCCCCATGACGATGCCGAGGCCACCGCGGCCGCCGGCCATCAGCGGCAGCCCGGCGCAGACCAGGACGACGAACAGCGCGAGCGCCGCGCCCCCGCGCCTGGCGCCCGCGATCGCGCCGGCGAGCATCACGCCCATCGACTGCGCGGTGATCGGCACGCCGACCACCGGCAGGGTCACGGGCGGGAACAGGCCGAGCGCGGCGGTGAGGGCAGCGAAGAGGGCGACGAAGACGATGTCCCGGGTCGACATGGGGGTCCTTGATGAGAGTTGTGAGGACGTCGGCGGCGGCTCGACGGTTCGGGAGGGTGTCAGGTCCGCCAGGGACATTCGATCTGACGACCACGTCGCGCGCACCGTCGACCATCACCCACGATCCGGGTCGTAGGACCGCGCGTCGATCGCCGCCGCGATGTCGTCGCTCATCTTCAGCATGCGCACGACGACCGGGACGGTGAGCGCCACCAGGCTGCGCTCCAGGCCCCGGGCCCGCTGCGCCTCGCGCACCTCGGCGGTGATGGCGGCCAGCACCGGGATGAAGCGCAAGGTGAGCGCGATGGCGAGGCCGGCCTTGGCGGGATTGGCCCCCAGGGGCTTGAGCCAGGCGAGGCCGCGTTGCAGCGCCTCGATCAGGTCGCTGCTGCGGGTCGTCAGCGTCACGAGGCCGGCGAGCAGCACCAGCGCCGCGAGGCGGGCGGCGACGAGGAGGCCGGCGAGCCAGCCGTCGAGGGCGAGCTGGACCAGGACCAGCACGGCGAGGATCCAGGCGAGCGGCCGCAGCTGGGCCAGCATGAGGCGGGTCGGGATCCCGGCGACCCGGGAGAGCAGCCCCGCGAGGCCGAGTGCCGCGAGCGCCATGAAGACGGCCACGTCGAGCCGCGGCAGCGCGAACAGCGCCGTGCCGGCCGCGATCAGCACGAGGATCTTCGCGCCCGGCGGGCAGCGGTGGACGGGGCTCTCGCCCGGGACGTACGGTATCACGACATCATCGCGACGTAGGCCGGCAGGGCGACTGCCGGGCGGTCGTCGATCACCACGCGGCCGTCCTCGAACACCAGCACCCGGTCGAAATGCTCGAGGAGGGCGAGGTCGTGCGAGACCACGATGGCCCGCTGGGCGAGCCCGTCGATGGCCTGCGCGATCCGGCGCTTGTTGCGCAGGTCCAGCAGCGTCGTCGGCTCGTCGAACACGATGACGTCCGGCGCCATCGCGAGCACGCCCGCGAGGGCGAGAAGCTGCTTCTGCCCACCGCTCAGGAGGTGGGCCGGATGGTCGCGCAGGTCGTGGAGGTCGTAGCGGCGCAGCGCCTCGTCCGTGCGCCGGGCGATCTCGTCCTTCGGCAGGCCGAGGTTCTTCAGACCGAAGGCGAGGTCCTCCGACACCACCGGCAGCACGATCTGGTTGTCGGGGTTCTGGAACACGAAGCCGACCTTGCGGCGCACCGCCTTGCCCTCGCGGCGCGTGTCGAGCCCGTCGACCCGCACCGTGCCGTGGGTCGGCACCAGGAGGCCGTTGAGCAGGCGCGCGAAGGTGCTCTTGCCGCTCCCGTTGCCGCCGACGACCGCGATGCGCCGCTCCGTCAGGTCGAGGCTGAGGTCGCGCAGGACGGTGCGCTCCCCGAAGGCATGGCCGACATGCCTGATCTCGATCATGACGGGTCCGCTCCTCTCCCGGGACGAGGATGCCTGCGGGGTGAGGATCCCGGCCGGGCGGCGCCTCATAGCACCTCCTGCGTCGGCCGACAGGGCCGGCACGAGGATCCCCGCATGGCGCAGGCGCCGGTTTGGAAACCGGCCCCGCCTCCCCTATCTGAGCCGCGATCCGCCGCGGCGGATTTTTCCCTTGGTGAGCGAGGTGGCGCGATGACGGCCGGGACGGCTTACCTCTTGGTCGATGTCGCCGGGACCGCCTGCGCCCTGCCGCAGCGGTCGGTGCGGGAGATCCTGCCCCTGCCCCGCCTGTGGCGCCCGCCGGGGGCGCCGGCGGCGCTCGCGGGCTTTCTCAACCTCGCCGGGACGGCGCTGCCGGTCCTCGACCTCGCGGTCCTGTTCGGCCTCGGCCGGCCGGCCACGGCCCGGCAGGCGCTCTACCGCCACCTCGTCCTGCTCCAGGGCGAGCCGCCCCTCGCGCTGCTGGTCGACCGCGTCGCCGACCTCGTGCGGGTCGAGCCCGGCCAGGTCCGGGCGGTCGCCGACGCGGCGACGCTGAACGGCTGCGTTGCCGCCGAAATCCGGCTGGCCGAGCGGCTGGTGCACGGGCTCGCGGTCGACCGGATCCTGCTCGCCGAGGAGCAGGCGCGCCTGGCGGCGCAGACCCGGGACGCCCAGGCGCGGCTCGCCGAGTGGGCGGCCTGAGCCCGAACCCGGCATGACCACCTCGCGGGGCGCGACCCCGACCATCGAGATCCCGCGGGGCTCCGCCCCGACCGGCGACCCGGCCTTCGCGGTGCTCAAGGGCCGCCTCGTCGCCCGCACCGGCCACCACTACTACGCCGACAAGGACGACCTGCTCTGGGAGCGGATCGGCCGGCGCATGCGCGCCCGCGGGCTCGAAGAGCCCGCCGGCTACCTCGCGCTCCTGGAGGATTCGGAGGCCGAGTGGGCGGCGCTCGAGGCCGAGATCACCATCGGGGAGACGTTCTTCTTCCGCTACGCCGAGCAGTTCGCGGCCCTGCGCGGCACGATCCTGCCCGAACGCATCGCCGCCCGGAGCGACGAGCGGCGGCTGCGGATCTGGAGCGCGGGCTGCTCCACCGGCCCGGAGACCTACTCCGTCGGAATCGTGCTGCACGAGCTCCTGGGCGAGCGCCTGCCCGAGTGGCGGATCGGGCTCACCGGCACCGACATCAACCGCGACGTGCTCGCGGTCGCCCGGCGCGCGGTCTACGGCACTTGGGCCCTGCGCACCCTCGGGGCCGAGGAGCGCGGGCGCTACTTCCGGCCGGGGCCGCGGGAGGGCACCTTCGCGCTGCGGCCGGAATACCGCGGGCTCGCCCGGTTCGAGCCGCAGAACCTGATGAGCCTGCTGGACGGCACCGCCTCCCTGGCGCTCACCGACTACGACCTCATCCTGTGCCGCAACGTCCTGATCTACTTCCACCCCGACGTGGTGCAGGCCCTGGTGCGGGCCCTGGCCCGGCGCCTGCGGCCCGGGGGCTGGCTGCTCCTCGGCCACGCCGAGCCGAACCCCGCCTTCGCGGAGTTCCTGGAGGCCGTCTCCCTGCCGGGCACTGCCGCCTACCGCCGCCCGGCGGACGGCGCGGTGCCCGACCTGCCGCCGCCCGTGCCCCCGGCGCCGGCCCTCGACACGGCGCCGGACGCGGTCTGCGATCTCCTCTGGGCACCGCTGCTGCCCCCGGCGGCACCCGCTCCGGCTCCGGTCCCCACTGCGCCCCGCCGCGTGCCGCCG
>NZ_LABY01000077.1 GCF_001043975.1 Methylobacterium variabile | reverse complement strand
GGTGAAGGCCGGGGCGGGGCGCGACGGCTCTACGCCGGCCTCCCGGAAGGACGAGGCGCAGGCTCCCGCCCCGCTCCCGCCGCATTGCGGCGGGACCAGTACCGCCCCGGGCGGCGCAGCGCGCTTAACGGTCGGTTAACCACGAGGGGCGAGCGTCGCCGAAGGACATCGTCATGCCGCGCCCTTCCCGCCTCCTCCTCGCCGGTGCCGCCCTGCTCGCGGCGACGCCGGCCTTCGCCCATCCGCACGTCTGGATCACTACCCGGGCCGAGCTCGATTACGGCCCGGACGGGACCTTGCGGGCGGTGCGGCACGCCTGGACCTTCGACCCGACCTACTCCGCCTTCGCGGTCCAGGGACTGGGCCAGTCCCCGACCGGGCCGGTGAACCCGGCCGCCCTGGCGGCGCTCGCCCGGGACAACGCCCAGAACCTGGCCGAACAGGGCTACTTCACGGTGCTGAAGGTCGACGGCCGCAAGCAGGATTTCGGCGCGGCGGCCGATCCGGCGATGACCTTTGCGGACGGCAAGCTCACCCTGCGCTTCACCCTGCCGGTCAAGGCGCCGGCCGCCGGCACCGCCTCCCTCGAGGTCTACGACCCGACCTACTTCGTCGCCTTCAGCCTCGCGGAGGACGAGGGCGCCGCGACCCTGGCGGGGGCTCCCGCCCGCTGCCGCGCCACCGCCCACCGGCCGAAGGGCGCCGTCGCGGCGGCACCCGCCGCCACCGGCATGTCGGAAGCCTTCTTCGAGGCCATGACCGCCGCCTCGTCCTACGGGGTGCAGTTCGCCAACCGGATCGTCGTCGCGTGCTGACCCGGGCGCTCACCCTCGCTCCCCCCTCCCGCGGGCTCCAGCGCCTGGTCCTCGCGGCCCTCGCGGTGCTGGCGGCGGCGGCCGTGCTCGCCGGGCTGCTCGGGCTGCTCGCCCCGGGCTTCCGGGCGCCGCCGCGCTCGCCTTTCGGGATCGGCTTCCGGGAGGTGGCCCCGAGCGGCGCCACGAGCCTCGGGGCCTGGCTGCTGGCGATGCAGTCCGGCTTCTCCCGCGCGCTCCAGACGGCGGTGTCGGCGGTCAAGGGCGGGCGGGACGGCTACCTGACCCTGGTCGGGCTCGGCTTCGCCTACGGGGTGCTGCATGCCGCCGGGCCCGGCCACGGCAAGGCGGTGATCGCCGGCTACCTGATGGCCGGCGAGCGGGCCCTGCGCCGCGGCTTCACCCTGAGCCTGCTCGCGGCCCTGCTCCAGGCCGGGGTCGCGCTGGCGCTGGTGGGCGGCGGCGCGATGCTGCTGCGCCTGACCGCCGCCGGCCTGAACCAGGCCGGCTCCGTGATCGAGACGGCGGGCTTCGCCTGCGTGGCGGTGCTGGGCGCGGCGGTGACTTGGCGCAAGGCCGGGCAGCTCGCGCGCCTCCTCAACCGCGAGGCGGGGCCGGCCTGCGGGCCCGGTTGCGGCCATGCGGGACTCGCCGACGGGACGCGGGTCGAGCGGCTGGCGGGCTGGCGCGAGCAGGCCGGCGTGGTGCTCGCCGCCGGCACGCGCCCCTGCGCCGGGGCGGTGCTGGTGCTGGTCTTCGCCCTGTCCCAGGGCATCTTCGCCGCCGGCGTCGCCGCCACCCTGGCGATGGCGCTCGGCACGGCGCTCACCACCGGCATTCTGGCAGCGCTCGCCGTCTTCGCCAAGGCGCTCGCCCTGCGCCTCGCCGGCGGCCGCGGCCAGGGCGGTGCGATCGCGGTCGGCGCCCTCGAGCTGTGGGCCGCCGCCTTCGTGCTGGTGCTCGGGGCCGGGCTGCTCTCGGGCTGGGCCGCCGCGGCGTTCTGACGAACGTCAGGCGACCGCGGCGATCCGCGGGGCGCGGCGGCGGCGCGGGCTCGCCGCCGCCACGGCGGCGAAGCTGATCTCCTGGCGCTCTCGGGCGACGAAGGCGCCCGGCATCTCGGCCTGCATCTGGCCCTCCAGCTCGCGCAGGAGCGCGTCGGTGTGCTGGGGATAGAGATGCACGATGGCGAGGCGCCCGACGCCGCCGGCCTGGCACAGCTCGACGCCCTTCTGCCAGGTCGAGTGGCCCCAGCCGCGGCAGGCCGGGTACTCGCCCTGGGTGAACATGCCGTCGTAGATCACCAGGTCGGCGCCCTGCACGAAGGACAGCAGGTTCGGATCGGGCCAGGGCTCGGAATGCTCGAGGTCGCTGATGTAGCAGGCGGTGCGGCCGCCGTGGCGGAAGCGGTACCCCGTGGCGCCCTGGGGATGCTCGAGCGGGATGGTGTCGACGACGGCGCCGTCCGGGAAGGTCAGGCTCTCGCCGGCCCGGAAGCCGTGATGCACGAATCGGGCGGGCAGCACGTCGAGGGTGATGGGGAAGAGCGGCGGCGAGAACAGGCGGCCGAGGGGCTCGGCAGCGCTCGCCCCGTCGAGGTTGCCGCACCAGGTGTGGATCTCGCGGGAGGGGTCGAGCACCGCGGGCTTCATGAACGGCAGCCCACCGACATGGTCGAGGTGCAGGTGGCTCAGGAGCAGGTCGACGCGCTGGGGCAGCCGGTCGCGGTGATGGGCGCCGAACGCGTTGATGCCGGTACCGGCATCGATCACGAACAGCCGCTCGCCGCAGCGGACCTCGACGCAGGGGGTGTGCCCGCCGAATTCCACGAATTCCGGCCCGGAGGCGCAGGTCGACCCCCTGACGCCCCAGAACCGGAGCGTCAGGCCGGCTTCCATGAGAGGACCCCTCGTTATCATGCCGCCGACCGTGATGGGGGTTGCGGGGGTTGGATGTGCGATGACGCACATAGCGGTTGCTCCGGCCGGACGATCCGGCAAGACACTATGGAATGCTGTGCACGAGAGATGTGCTCCACGAACGATGAGTGCAAGACGAAGGTTCCCCCGGGCGGCCTAATCTGTCGTTAAGCGGGTGCGGTCCCGCACAGGGGCCTCGGCCGCCGGAGCCTCCTGCCCGGCACCGGCCGGTGCCGGATCGCCCGCCTCCGGAGCGTCGACCGGCGGCATCATCCGGACCACAGTGGTGCGCTCGGCCCGCAGCACGAGGTCGAAGGGCATCTCCGGGTCCGGCCGGCATTCGTCCGGCAGGCAGACCACGAGGCCGCGCCCGGCCCGGGCCGCCCGCAGCCGCTCCACCCCGGCCATGATCTCGGGGGCACCGCGATCGTCGAGGGCGAGGCCCACCACCAGGATGTCGGGCTGGCGCACCAAGCAGCGGGCGAGGTCGATCGCCCCCCGCTCGAACGGCGTGAACCCGTCCCGGCCGGCCAGGCCGCTCTCCGCCGCCCGGGGATCGACCTGGCTCGCGAGGCCGAAGCGGTAGACCGTCCGCTCGAGCCCACGCTCGCGCAGCACCGCCTGCATCAGGGCGCGCACCCGGGACCCGGCCCCGGCCTCGGCGCCGGCGATCCGGCCGAACAGCAGGTTCTCCTCCAGGCTCGCCGCCGCGGTGACCCGGGCCGGGTCGTAGAACTCCACCGAGCCGCGCAGCGAGGCCGGCAGGAGCGCCGCGAAGGTGCGCCGGGCCGCGACCAGGCGCGCCTCCATCGCCTCGTCGATCAGGCCGAAGCGGTGGCGGGTCTCGCTGTAGCGCAGGCACAGGCCGATCAGCCGGGCGCGGTCGCGCTGGCCGGCGGGGCCGCGGCGCCAGCCGGAGGCCTCGGGCTGGCGCGCCACCAGGTCCTCGAAGAAGCCCCGCTCCCGGGCCGGGAAGAGCGAGAAGGCGTCGAACAGCGGGTGGTCGTCCGGCAGGTCGGAGAAGATCTCGACCGTGGCGCGGGCGATGGCGAGGCCCATCTCGGTCATCGGCCGGGTCAGCCCTTCCGCCTCCAGCACCGCCCGGGTGAAGGGGTGGCCGGCGAGCCGCGCCTCCGAGAAGGCCGAGCCGACCGGCTCGCCGAACAGGATGTTCTCGCCCACCGTGGCCTGGCGGTTGTAGCGGGCGGGATCGAAGGGCTCGATCAGGTGGGCGGCCCCGTCGGCGGCGAGCGCCGCCCGCAGGGCGCCGCGGGTCTCCACGATGGCCGCGGCGGTGGCGGAATCGAGGTTGCGGGACAGAACGCTGGCGAGGCCGCGGCCGTAGACCAGCTGATCGAGCCCGGTGACCGAGAGCGCCTCGACCAGCCGCTCCTCGAGGTCGCGGGCGTTAGGCGCGCCGGCCTCGGGGCTCGATCCATCGGCGAAGGCGAGGTCGCCGTAGAGCAGGTTCTGCAGCAGGGTGCCGCTCATCAGCACCGGCTCGCCCCCCGCATAGGCGATGCGCCGGGCCCGCTCCGCCGGCTCGACCGAGCGCAGGTCGGTGCCCGCGTAGGTGACCGCGCCGGCGGTGGGCTCGAGCTGGCCGGCGATCAGGGCCGCCAGGACCCGGCCGCCGCTGCCGCGGTCCCCGAGGATCGCCACGTGGCTCGGCATCGGCAGGGTGAGGTCGAGGCCGATCAGCCGCTCGCCGGAGGCCGGGTCGTAGGCCGCCACGTTCGTGAGCACGATGGGACCGCCGTCCGGCAGCGGCGCCGACTGGCTGCGCAGCCGGCGCGGGGCGCGGGCCCGCGCCTCCAGGGAGGCGGTGGCGCGCGCGATCTCCCGGAAGGCCGGCAGGGCGGCCCGGCGGCGGCGGTTCTGGCGCAGGAAGGCCGCGACGGCGCTCGAGGCGACGGCGAGCGCGCCGAGCACCGCCGAGAGGTCCCCGGCGCTCACCGCCTTGGCCGGGGATGGCGCCTGCCAGAGCGCGGCGGCGAGCACCACCGTCGGCACCAGCACCGCGAGGGCCAGGGCCGGCGCCCGGGCGCGCGAGAGCTCCTCCTCGGTCGCCGAGAGGGCGCGGCGGGCCCGGTCGGCGACGTGGCCGAGGCGGGCGCGCTCGAAGGCGGCGGTGCCATGGGCCCGCACCGCCGGCAGGCGCCGCACCAGGTCGGTCAGGCCGCGCTCGAGGGCGGCGCCCTCGAGGCGGCGCTGGTCGTCCCGTCGCTCGGTGCGGGCGATGAGGAGCTGGCGCGCCAGCGCCGCCGCCACCAGGCTCATTCCCGCCGCCGCCACGAGGCGCGGGGCCACCGCCGCCGCGACCGCGAGCGCGAGCAGCACCGCCCCCGCCGCCAGGGCCGGCACCAGGACGCCGACGGCGAGGAGGCCGTCGGCGGCCCGGATCGCGGTCCCGACCTGGCCGGCGAGCCCCCTCGCGTCGTCGCGGGCGGCGGGCCCCGAGCGCAGGATGGCGTCCTCGGCGAGTTCCCGCAGGCGGCGCACCGCGGCCGCCTGGGCGGCGACGCACAGTCGCGCCACCCCCCAGCCGAGGCCCGCCAGCGCCAGGGCGACCAGGATCAGGCAGGCCAGCGCCCACAGGGTCAGCGCGCTCTCGCCGAGGGGCCAGCCGGGCACCAGCACCAGGCCGTTGCCGCCGAGGCGCTCCGGCAGGGGCACCACGAGGTGCAGGAAGTGGATCGGCGGCCGCGCCGGCTCGGCGAGGGCCAGGAGCTCGTCGACGAGGTCGCGCAGGGCCAGGAGCCCGAGCCCCACCAGGGGACCGCCGAGCCCGAGGGCGACCGCGACGGCGGCGGCGTGCCGGTGCTTGGCGCTGCGCCAGGCGAAGACGATCGGATCGCGGTCCATCAGAGCGGGCGACGGGACCGCGGGACGGGGGCGCCCGGGAGCCGGAAGCCCGGTGCCGGTCCGGTGCGCGGGGGCAGGCCCGAGGGCCGTCTCGCGGTGCTGGCCATAGGCCTCCTCGATGCTGCGGGAGGTATGGGCCGCGCGGGGCGGAGCGGTCAAGCCGGGCGCGCGAACGTCCGGTCGGCACCAATTCATCCGCCGGTGCGCCGTCCTGACGCAGCATAGGCGTGCGCGAGCGCACGCTGAATTGCCGAAAGCGGGATTATTCGTTGATATTTGCTTGTGTGCGTGAGCGCACATCCTGCGATGATCGTCGTCGTCATGATCAGTTTCATCGCTGTCGAGAAGCATTTTTTCTCGAAAATACAATCGGTGAAATGAGGATGACGTCATGAAGACGATCGTGATCACGACCGTTCTGGCTGCCGCCATCGCCTTGCCCGCCGCCGCGCTGGCCGGAAGCGGCGGGGAGGGAAGCCGGCAGGCCGCCGGCGGGGGATTCATGAGCAGCTACGTCTCCGACCCCTACCACGACCCCCGCTCGCGGGCGTCGCAGCGGGCCGGCACCGGCCAGCTCCTGGGCCAGCCAATGATCGCCGAGCGGGCCGGCGGCCCGGACGCGCCCCAGGGAGCGCGCTGGACCATCGGCCGCTGAGGCGGCGTCCGCCCTCCGACCGCACGGCTCCCCAGGGGGCCGCCCTTCGGCGGACCGCCCTCACGGCCGGCTTGCCTCGAAGGCACGCACCGCTCGCGTGGTGTCCGGCGGGGCCACGCATCCCTCCGCATCCCGCCCTCCGGGCGAGGAGGGCGCGCGGCCCTCCCGAACAGCACTCCCGAGCGCGGCGGGCCGTCCCGCCGGTGCCCGATCCCCTCTTGCGATCCCCTCTTGGCCTCTCGAGCAAGGACATCCCGTGGACAGCATCATCCAGGGCATCTCGACCTTCCGCGGCAGCGTCTTCCCCGGCCAGCAGCGGATGTACCAGCGGCTCGTGCGCGACGGCCAGCACCCGAAGGCGCTGATCATCGCCTGCGCGGATTCCCGCGTGGCGCCCGAGCACATCACCCAGACCGGCCCCGGCGAACTGTTCGTCTGCCGCAACGCCGGCAACATCGTGCCGCCCTTCTCGCAGATGAACGGCGGCGTCTCCTCGGCCATCGAGTACGCGGTGGTGGCCCTCGGCGTGCGCGACATCGTGGTCTGCGGCCACTCGGATTGCGGCGCCATGAAGGGCCTGATGCAGCCCGGGGCGCTGGCGGCGATGCCCAACGTCGCCGCCTGGCTGCGCCACAGCCACGCCGCCGACCGCATCGTCTGCGAGGCCTACCCGGACGACATCGCGCCGCACGACCGCCTGCGGGCGCTCGCCCTCGAGAACGTGGTGGTGCAGCTCGCCCACCTGCGCACCCATCCGAGCGTCGCGGCGGCCCTGGCCAAGGGGGAGCTCTCCCTGCACGGCTGGTTCTTCGAGATCGAGACCGGCGCGCTCCTCGCCTATGACGGGCGGCGCTTCGTCCCCCTCGACGACGGCGCCCTGCCGGTGGCGGAGGCCTCCTCGCCCAGGCTGGCGGCCCGCGACCTCGCGGCGCCCGCGCCCGTCGCGGCCGAGTGAGACCCGGCGCGATGCAGGTCTCCTCCCTCCGGTCGCTCGCGTCCTCCATCTTGCCCTCAACGCTGGCGCGGGACCTCCCCGCGTCCTTCGTGGTCTTCCTGGTCGCGCTGCCGCTCTGCATGGGCATCGCGATCGCCTCCGGCGTGCCGGCGGAGCGCGGGCTCATCACCGGCATCGTCGGCGGCGTGGTGGTGGGGCTGCTCGCCGGCTCGCCGCTGCAGGTCAGCGGGCCGGCGGCGGGCCTCGCCGTCATCGTGTTCGAGTTCGTGCGCACGCAGGGACTCTCGGCCCTCGGGCCCGTCCTGGTGGTGGCCGGCGCGCTCCAGCTCGTCGCGGGCGCGGCCCGGATCGGCGGCTGGTTCCGGGCGATCTCGCCGGCGGTGGTCCACGGCATGCTCGCCGGCATCGGCGTGCTGATCGTGCTCGCCCAGCTCCACGTGCTCACCGACAACGATCCGCGGGCGAGCGGCCTCGACAACCTGGCGGCGGTGCCGGCGGCCTTCCTCGACCTCGTCACCGGCACTGCTGCCGGCAACCTCGCGGCCTTCGGCGTCGGGCTCGCCACCATCCTCGCCATGCTGGCCTGGGAGCGCTGGCGGCCGGCCTCCCTGCGGCTCCTGCCCGGCGCCCTCGTGGGCGTGCTCGCCGGCACCGGGATCGCGGGGCTCGCCGGCCTCGCGATCAAGCGCGTCGAGGTGCCGGGCAACATCCTCGCCGCCGTCAGCCTGCCGGGGGCGGGGGACTGGGCGCGGCTGACCGAGCCCGGCATCCTGGGGGCGGCCCTCACCCTCGCGATCATCGCCTCGGCCGAGAGCCTGCTGTCGGCCGCCGCGGTCGACCGGATGCACGACGGGCCGCGCACCGCCTACAACCGGGAGCTCGGGGCGCAGGGGGCCGGCAACATCCTGTGCGGCTTCCTCGGCGGCCTGCCGATGACCGGCGTCATCGTGCGCTCCTCGGCCAACGTCCAGGCCGGGGCGGCGACCCGCGCCTCGGCGGTGATGCACGGGCTGTGGCTGCTGGCCTTCCTGATGGCGCTGCCGGGCCTGCTCGCCCTGGTGCCGACGGCGGCGCTCGCCGGCATCCTGGTGGTCACCGGCTGGCGCCTCGCCAACCCGCTGCACGGCCTGCACCTGCACGCCCGCTACGGGCTGGTGCCGGCGGGGATCTGGCTCATCACCCTGGTGACCGTGGTGGCGGCCGACCTGCTCACCGGCGTGCTGGCGGGCCTGATCCTCAGCCTGCTCCAGGCCCTGCCCCACCTGCGCAAGGGGCGGCTCACCATCGAGCAGGACGCCGCCGCCCTGGGCGTGCCGGAGGTGCGCCTCTCGGGAGCCGCGACCTTCCTGCAGCTGCCCCACCTCGCGACCGCGCTCGAGCAGCAGGCCCCGAGGGCCGGCCGCATCCGGCTCGCCGCCGACTGCCTGCGCCACATCGACCACACCTGCCTGGAGATGATCCAGGACTGGGCCGGGCGCCAGGCCGCCGCCGGCACCCGGGTCGAGGTGGTGGGGCGGGCGACCGTCCCGCGCGAGCAGCTCGCCGGGGCGGTGAGCGGGACCGTGGCGCCGGCGCACTAGAAGCCAGCATCCGGACCACGCCCGAACACCCGGTGACGTCACGGCGTGAGCGGATCCCCGCTCACGCCGCCTCGGCCGCGAAGGCCGGGCCGGCGAGACGCCGCGCATGATCGCGCAGGTCCGCCGGCCACCCCTCGCTCAGGCTCCGGAAGCGGTCCGCGTCGCCCGCGTAGAGGGCGCGGGCCGCCTCCTCGTAGCCGCAGGCATCGCCCAGCATCGCCCCCATGAAGCGGTCCGCGGCCTCCCGGGCCTGGCGGCGGCCCTCCTCACCCGCGCCGGCGCTGCGCGCTGCCTCGACGAGCTTGCGCAGCGCGACCGAGGCGCCGCCGGGCTGGGCGGCGAGCCAGTCCCAGTGCCGCGGAAGCAGGGTGACCTCCCGGGCCACGACGCCGAGCTTCGGTCGCCCCGCCGGCCGCGGCGCCGGCGGGGCCGGCTCGAGCCGCGCCGTCACCTCGGCGTCGCTGCCCCTCAGGTCGAAATCGACGGGCCGGCCGGAGCGATCGTCGAAGACCAGCACGCTGGCGCCGCTCGCGGCCGCCCGCTTGACGGCCAGGGCCACCGCTGCCGCCGGGCCGGCGGCCAGGCGCCGCTCCCCCTCGAATGCGGTGCAGGTGAACGCTTCGTCCATGGCGCCTCTCCCGGCTCGACGGCCTGTCCGATTTTTATCCGGGTAAAAAATCTCCGTCAATAATGCCCGGGTAAAAATCCCGGAGAGGCCGCGCATCCACGCGTGGCGCGCGCGTGAGCCCCCGCCGATTCGCGCTTCCGGCGCGCGTGCCGGGCGCTAGATACGGCGCCATGCGCACCGCCCGGATCGTCCCCCTCGTCGTCGCGACGGCCCTGTTCATGGAGAACACGGACTCGACCGTGCTCGCGACCTCGCTGCCGGCGATCGCGGCGGACATGGGCGAGGACCCGATCGCCCTGAAGCTGGCGCTGACCTCCTATCTCGTCAGCCTGGCGATCTTCATCCCGATCAGCGGCTGGGCCGCCGACCGCTACGGCGCCCGCACGGTCTTCCGCTGGGCGCTGGCGGTGTTCATGGCCGGCTCGCTGGCCTGTGCGGCGGCCAATTCGCTCGGCTGGTTCGTCGCCGCCCGCTTCCTCCAGGGCATGGGCGGCGCCATGATGGTGCCGGTCGGGCGCTTGGTGCTCCTGCGCAGCGTGCCGAAGGGCGAGCTGGTCCAGGCGCTGGCCACCCTGACGATCCCGGCCCTCGTCGGCCCGGTGATCGGCCCGCCGCTCGGCGGCCTCATCACCACGACGCTGCACTGGCGCTGGATCTTCTTCATCAACCTGCCGATCGGGCTCGCCGGCATCCTGCTCGCCACCCGCTACTTCCAGGACATCAAGGAGGCGGAGCGCCCGCCCCTCGACCTCCTCGGCTTCGTCCTCTCGGGGGCGGGCCTTGCCAGCCTGATGCTCGGCCTCGCCTCGAGCGGGCGCCACCTCCTGCCGGAGGCGGTGTCCTGGGCCTGCACCGGCGCCGGGATCGTGCTGTGCGGCCTCTACCTGGCGCATAGCCGCCGCACCGCCCACCCGGTGATCCGCCTCGACCTCCTGCGCTACCCCACCTTCCGGGCGGCGGTCCTCGGCGGCAGCCTGTTTCGCATCGGCACCGGGGCGATCCCGTTCCTGCTGCCGCTGATGCTCCAGCTCGGCTTCGGGCTCGACCCGCTGCATTCGGGCCTCATCACCTTCGCGGCCGCCGCCGGCGCCCTGTTCATGAAGACGATCGCGGCCCGCATCCTGCGCGCCTTCGGCTTCCGGGCAGTCATGACCCTCAACGCCGTGGTGGCCGCCGGCCTCCTCGCCGTCAACGGCCTGTTCACGGCGGGCACGCCCCACGCGGTCATCGTCGCGGTGCTGCTGATCGGCGGCTGCTTCCGCTCGCTGCAATTCACCGCCGTCAACGCCATCGCGTATGCCGACGTCGACCCGCGCGACATGAGCGCGGCGACGAGCCTGGCGAGCGTCGCCCAGCAGCTCTCGCTCAGCATCGGCGTGGCGTTCGGCGCCTTCGCGCTCCAGACCGCCGCCGAGTGGCACGGCCGCACCGAGATCCGGGCGGAGGATTTCTGGCCCGCCTTCCTGGCGGTGGCGATCGTCTCAGGCGCCTCGGCCCTGTCGTTCCGCCGCCTCGCCCCGGAGGCCGGCGCCGAGGTCTCCGGCCACCGCATCGTCCGGGTGAAGCCCGCCGCCGACGTGACGTAGGCGCGGCTGAAGGAATCCTGTGCTCAAGCTTCAGCGCCCGTTCAGCGCGACGGTACGATAACCGGAACATCGAGCACGGACGGACCCCGGTCCCTCACGCAAGTCCTCAGGCCGGGCCTCCGTCCCGGGTGCTCGTGAGTGCCTGCCTCGAACCTTCACCTGCATGGGGATCTGCCATGAAGCGCATCGCATCCGTCTGCGTGGCCGCGGCGACCGTGGCGAGCGTGACCCTGGCCGGCGCCGCGCCGGCCGAGGCGCGCTGGCGGGCCGGGCCGGCCTTCGCCCTCGGGGCCGTCGGCGGCCTCGCCCTCGGCAGCGCGATCGCCGCCGGCGCGCGCCCGGCCTACGGCTACGCCCCGGCCCCGGCCTACGGCTACGCGCCGGTCTACGGCGAGGGCCCGGTCTATGCCGACCCGGACTGCTACACGGTGCGCCGCCGGATGATCGACGAGTTCGGCGACGTCACCATCCGCCGCGTGCGGGTCTGCGACTGAGCGCGGGCGAGACCCGTGAGCCTTCTCGGGCGACACATCCCGGCCTTCCCCGCCTCCGCCCTCGCGGATTTCGCCGGAGAGGCGCCCTGGGCGCTGACCGCCGCGGCCGAGGCGATCACCCGCCGGCTCCTCGGGCGGCTCGGGGAGGGGTTTCACGTCGCCGGGGAGGTCGCGGTTCATCGCAGCGCCCGGGTCGAGCCCGGCGCGGTGCTCAAAGGGCCGCTCGTCGTCGGGCCACGCTGCTTCATCGGCCACGGGGCGACCCTGCGGGGCGGCGCCTGGCTCGAGGAGGCCTGCACGATCGGCCCGGGAGCGGAGCTCAAGGCCTCGTTCGTCTTCGCCGGGACGGCGCTCGCCCATCTCAACTTCGTCGGCGAGAGCGTGCTCGGCCGGGGCGTCAACCTGGAGGCGGGGGCGGTCATCGCCAATCACCGCAACGAGTGGCCCGGCGCCACGGTGGCGTTCAGGCACGACGGTGCACTGGTCGAGACCGGCCTGGCGAAGTTCGGCGCCCTGGTGGGGGACGGCGCCCGGCTCGGGGCGAACGCCGTGATCGCCCCGGGGGCGATCCTGCCGCCCGGCACGGTGGTGCCGCGCCTCGGGCTCGTCGACCAGGGCGTCGCGCCGGATCTCCGATGAGCCTGCCTCAGGTGAGCTCGTAGACCGGCACCGGCTCGCCGATGCCGCGCAGGGTCCGCAGCTCGGCCCGGGCCGTGATCTGCCGCTCGGCGAGGTGGCGCGCGGCCTCCGCGTGCCGCACCACCGATTCGGTGGCGAAGATGCCCCCGGCCGCGGCGAGCTGCTGCACCCGGGCCGCGACGTTCACGGTCTGCCCAAAGTAGTCCTGGCGGTCGTTGAGGCTCACCGCGAGGCAGGGCCCCTCGTGCAGCCCGATCTTGAGCATGAGGTCGTCGGCCCCGCGCTCGACGCCCAGCCCCTGTATTGCCGCGCGCATCCGCAGGGCCGCCGCCACCGCCTGATGCGGGCCCAAGAAGGTCGCCATCACGGCATCGCCGATCGTCTTGACCACCGCCCCGCCCTCGGCGGCGACGATCTCGTGCAGGATCCGGAAATGCGCCCGTACGAGGTCGTAGGCGACGAGGTCGCCGACTCGGGCGTAGAGCTCGGTCGAGCCCTTCAGGTCGGTGAACAGGAAGGTGAGGCTCAGGATCTTGAGCCGCTGGTCGATGTCGAGCGTGTCGGTGCGGTAGAGGTCGCGGAACGTCTGGTTGCTGAGGAGCCGCCTGGCGGTGAGGAAGGGCCGCCGCCCGCCCAGCAGCTTGTCGAGTTCCGGTCCGACGCGGAAGACCGTCGGCAGCACCCGGCCGTCGCTGCGGTTGTCGAGGGACAGGCGCAGGGGACCGGGGCGGAAGGTGTCGCGGCCGGCGCTCGCCCGGGCGGCGTCGAACACCAGGGCGAGGTCCTGGCGCTCCCGCGTCGGCTCGCCCGCGACCGTGATGCTGTGGGCCGCGTGGGTGACGGGATCGAGCACGATCAGCGGCTCGGGCCCGAGCTGCAGCGCCAGGATCATCCGCTCGCCGGCGTGCAGCTCGACCGAGTCGACGAGCGCCCGCTGCGCCAGGGCGGCGAAGTCGTCGGGCTCCGGGAAGGCCACGCCGGAGCCGAAGAAGACCTGGCGGTGATAGTCCCAGACGCCGAGCCCGTCGGGATCGTGCGCCGCGATGCGCCGGACCCGGGGACTGACGATGAACGTCACCTCGACCGTGTCGTCGAGGACCGGCTCGCTGTCGAGGGCGCAGAAGGCGCAATGGTAGCCCGGCCGCACGCCGCGCAGGCTCGCCGGTGCCTCGAGCACGCCGCTGCAGCTCGGGCACAGCACGTTCCAGGCCATCTCGACCAGGCCGAGCCGCGCGCCGTGCAGGAGCGCGGCGATCACCGGCTCCTCGTCGAGGCCCGCTTCCGCGGCGAGGCGCACGGCGTTGATCCGCGCCAGATCCGCGTCGCTTGCCTGCCGGAGCAGCCGCTCCACCGCCCCGGCGGCGTCGGGATCGGCCGCCCGGCGCAGTGCGGCGAGGAGGGCGTCGCTCTCGTCCATGGAACAATCATAGAACGGCGCGGCGAGGGGTGCAACGACGCGTTCCGACCTCCGCCGACGCCGCGTGAGAACCCTGATGGCGCGGATCGCGGTAGAACGCTCGTCCCCTGATCCGGCGAGGTCGGCCCAGGCGAGGCCGTGCCCGGACCCGCGACGCGGCTTCAACCCCCTCCTCGTGGATGGATTGTTCCATGGCGGCGCGGATGGCTCGCGTTTTCGCACGGCCGCGACCCCCGAGCCGACTTTGCGGTGCGGCCGCCATATGACCGCTTTTGCGAAGCTCCAAGGGTCCATCGCATGATCAAGGCGGGTCGAAACCGGCTGTGAGCCTCGGTCTGGCTGAGGTGCACCCGCAGTCAAACAGGCTGGGCAGCCCCTCGGAGCGGGTGGGCATCGACGATCCGGCGCCCACGGGATACGAGAGCGGCGGCCCGATGCGCGATCAGGCGGGCGCTCATCTGGTGGAGGCCGATCACCCCATGGTGGACAGCATCGACCCCATAGCCCTTGCCGCCCTGCGGCCGGGCATGCCTGTTGCCCGCCTCGCCGACGCGCTCGGCTCCCTATGGCGCCCACTCCCGCCCCACAAGGCGGGCCGCGCGGATATCCTCGAGAACAGCCACGGCTTCGTCGCCCGCCTCGACGTCGACGGTGCCGTCGCCTGGCTCAAGTACGACTGGCGCTTCCCCACCGCGGCCCCGGTCGATGGCGTGCACATGGGCGCAAGCCTCGCAGCGACCCGCGACGCCCGGCCTGACCTCGCGATCGAGGCTGATAGGCTCGGCGGGCCGGACGGGCGGTACGGGTTTCACGACTACCCGGACGGCAGCCGGCTCCTGGTGACGTTCACGATGGGCGTGGTGAACCGGATCCAGCTCTTCCGCCTCGACGCGACCTTCGCGGAGGCGTTGCCCCCGCCCTACCCCGAGCCGGCGGGCGCGCCGGGTGCGCCCTTCGCTGATCCGGCGCTGAAGCTCGCGGTGCTGTCGGCCCTGCTCGACGCCAAGGCGATCGACCTCGGCACGCCCGAGCAGCTCGCCGCGCACGTGCTCGGCCGCGCCGTCGATCCCGACGAGGAGGGCTACGCGCCCATCCCCGAGGTGCGGGACTGGCTCGAGCGCTACCCCCTGGACGACGCGCTGCTCGCGCGGGTGACGAAGCTCGTGCTCGACGGCGGCAGCGCGATCTACCCCTACGTCGATAGCTACTGGGGCGGCGAGGACGCGCAGTTCGACGTCGCGACGCTGGCGGGGATCGAGCACTGCCCGAACCTCGCCGAGTTCCACGTCACGGCGCTCATCGGGACGGTCGACCTGCGCCAGTTGACGGTCCTGCCGAACCTGCGGGTGATCCATGTCGGGGTCGACGTGGCGCACCTCGAAGCGCTGCTGGCAATGCCGGCGCTGGAGGCGGTGGGACAGATGAGCGATGCTGCCTACGGCGAGGCGACGGGCCATGGGGCGGCGCGCGCGGTGTACGAGGCGCTCAAGGCGCGCGGCGTCCGGGTATGGGTACACTGGATGACCCACACCGGCCCAGGCGAACCGCCTGCCTTCGAGTAGCGGCCCGTATCGGGTCGAGACCGGCTGTGAGCCGCGGTCTGATCGAGGTGCATTCTCTCCCCGCGGGAGCGGAATCCCGCGACTTCACTTTTCTCCGCCGAACCGGTGACCACTCCGCCGGATGATGCTCAGCCGGGCTTCACAGGGCGCCCCGGCGCAGGTCGCCGAGCACGCCGGCGAGGTGGGAGAGGAAGCGGGCCGCCGCGGCGCCGTCCACCGCCCGGTGGTCCCAGGACAGGCTGAGCGGCAGGATCAGCCGGGGCTGGAACGTGGTGCCGTCCCAGACCGGCTCGATGCGCGAGCGCGCGGCGCCCAGGATCGCCACCTCCGGCGCGTTGATGATCGGCGTGAAGCCGTCGCCGCCGATGCCGCCGAGGGAGGAGACCGAGAAGCCGCCGCCCTGCATGGCGGCGGGCGGCAGCGTGCCGGACCGGGCCTGCTCGGCCAGCTCCCCCATCTCCTGGGCGATCTCGACGATGCCCTTGCGGTCG
>NZ_LABY01000076.1 GCF_001043975.1 Methylobacterium variabile | reverse complement strand
GCGATAGGCAACTTTGCCGGGCTGGCGCGGGTCAGGCAGGTCCGCGAAATGATCGAGGAACACCGTCGCCTCGAACACGGCCGCTACCGGCTCGCTCGCCTCGTCCATCGCCCGCCCCCCAAGCCACGTCATGGCGGACAACCGATTCAGACCTTCAGGCCCTTGTCACCTCCCTCATTCACCCGATTGCCCTGATCCTCCGCCTCTCCCCGCTTGTTTTAAAAAACGATCGTTCGTATGAATGGAGAAAATCCGAGGGAGGGCGCCGATGATCCCGAACGCCGCGCGTGAGTTCAACTTCGGCCTGGGCGAGACCGCCGAGGCGATCCGCGACAGCGTGCGCACATTCGCGCAGGACAAGATCGCGCCGCGGGCCGAGGAGATCGACCGCACCAACACCTTCCCGCGCGACCTCTGGCCCGAGATGGGGGCACTGGGTCTCCACGGCATCACGGTCGAGGAGGAGTACGGGGGCCTCGGCCTCGGCTACCTCGCCCATTGCGTGGCGATGGAGGAGGTGTCGCGGGCCTCGGCCTCGGTCGGCCTGTCCTACGGGGCGCACTCGAACCTCTGCGTCAACCAGATCACCCGCAACGGCTCGGACGCGCAGAAGCGCAAGTACCTGCCCAAGCTCATCTCCGGCGAGCATGTCGGGGCGCTCGCGATGTCGGAGCCGGGCGCGGGCTCGGACGTGGTGTCGATGCGCACGCGTGCCGAGAAGAAGGGCGACCGCTACGTCCTCACCGGCTCGAAGATGTGGATCACCAACGGGCCGGTCGCCGAGACCCTGGTGGTCTACGCCAAGACCGACCCGCAGGCCGGTCCCCGCGGCATCACCGCCTTCCTGGTCGAGAAGGGGATGAAGGGTTTCTCGACCGCCCAGAAGCTCGACAAGCTCGGCATGCGCGGCTCGGACACCTGCGAGCTGGTCTTCGAGGAGTGCGAGATCCCGGAGGAGAACGTGCTCGGCACGGTCGGCCGCGGCGTCAACGTGCTGATGTCGGGCCTCGACTACGAGCGCGCCGTGCTGGCGGCGGGGCCGCTCGGCATCATGCAGGCCTGCCTCGACGTGGTCATCCCTTACGTCCACGAGCGCAAGCAGTTCGGGCAGCCGATCGGCGAGTTCCAGCTCGTCCAGGGCAAGCTTGCCGACATGTACGTCTCGACCAACGCCGCCAAGGCCTACGTCTACGCGGTGGCCCAGGCCTGCGACCGCGGCGAGACCACCCGCGAGGACGCGGCGGGCGCGATCCTCTACGCCGCCGAGCGGGCGACGCAGTGCGCGCTGGACGCGATCCAGCTCCTCGGCGGCAACGGCTACATCAACGACTATCCGACCGGGCGGCTCCTGCGCGACGCCAAGCTCTACGAGATCGGCGCCGGCACCAGCGAGATCCGCCGGATGCTGATCGGCCGCGAACTCTTCGCCAAATCCGCCTGAGGCGCCCTCCGATGCCGGTCATCCCCACCAGCGCCGACCTCACCTCCGGGGCGGCGGAGCAGAACCGCGCCACCTGGGCGGAGTTGCGCGCCACCCTGAAGGCCCATCGGGCGAAGGCTGCCGCGGGCGGTCCCGAGCGCGCCCGCGAGCGCCACGTCGCCCGCGGCAAGCTGCTGCCCCGCGACCGGGTGCTGCGCCTGCTCGATCCCGGCTCAGCCTTCCTCGAGGTCGGGGGCTTGGCCGCCAACGGGATGTACGGCGACGACATCCATGCCGCCGGCGTCATCGCCGGCATCGGCCGGGTCGCCGGCCGCGAGGTGATGGTGGTCTGCAACGACGCCACCATCAAGGGCGGCACCTACTACCCCCTGACGGTCAAGAAGCACCTGCGGGCGCAGGAGATCGCGCTCCAGAACCGCCTGCCCTGCCTCTACCTCGTCGATTCCGGCGGCGCCAACCTGCCGCAGCAGACGGAGGTGTTTCCCGACCGCGAGCATTTCGGGCGGATCTTCTACAACCAGGCCCAGATGTCGGCCGCCGGCATCCCGCAGATCGCCTGCGTGATGGGCTCCTGCACCGCCGGCGGCGCCTACGTGCCGGCGATGTCGGACGAGAGCGTGATCGTGCGCCGCCAGGGCACGATCTTCCTCGGCGGGCCGCCGCTGGTGAAGGCCGCGACCGGCGAGGTGGTGACGGCAGAAGACCTCGGCGGCGCCGACGTCCACGCCCGGCTGTCGGGCGTCGCCGACCACTACGCCACCGACGATGCCCACGCGCTCGCGATCCTGCGCCGCATCGTCGGCGGCCTCAACAGTGTCAAGCGGCCGGACCTCGACATCGTCAGCCCCGTCGACCCGGCCTACGGCGCGGACGATCTCGATGCCATCGTGCCGACGGACCTGCGCAAGCAGTACGACGCCCGCGAGCTGATCGCCCGCCTCGTCGACGGCTCGGAGTTCGACGAGTTCAAGCGGCTCTACGGCACCACGCTCGTCACCGGCTTCGCGCGCCTCCACGGCATGCCGGTCGGCATTCTGGCCAACAACGGCATCCTGTACTCGGAGAGCGCGCTCAAGGGCGCGCACTTCATCGAGCTGTGCTGCCAGCGCCGCATCCCGCTGATCTTCCTGCAGAACATCTCCGGCTTCATGGTCGGGCGCGAGGTCGAGGCCGGCGGCATCGCCAAGAACGGCGCGAAGCTCGTGACCGCCGTCGCCACCGCGGCGGTGCCGAAGCTCACCGTGATCGTCGGCGGCTCCTACGGCGCGGGCAATTACGGCATGTGCGGCCGGGCCTACAGCCCCCGCTTCCTGTTCGCCTGGCCGAACTCGCGCATCTCGGTGATGGGGGCCGAGCAGGCGGCGAGCGTGCTCGCCACCGTGCGGCGCGACAACATCGAGGCCGGCGGCGGCACCTGGAGCCCGGAGGAGGAGGAGGCGTTCAAGGCGCCGATCCGCGCCGGGTTCGAGGAGGAGGGCTCGCCCTACTACGCCACCGCGCGCCTGTGGGACGACGGCATCATCCTGCCGGAGGAGACGCGCCGCGTGCTCGCCCTCTCGCTCTCGGCCTGCCTCAACGCGCCGGTGCCGGAGACCCGGTTCGGCCTGTT
Organism: Methylobacterium variabile; assembly: GCF_001043975.1. Classification (GTDB taxonomy): domain Bacteria; phylum Pseudomonadota; class Alphaproteobacteria; order Rhizobiales; family Beijerinckiaceae; genus Methylobacterium; species Methylobacterium variabile. The sequence goes on along the minus strand of NZ_LABY01000076.1, from coordinate 17,795 downwards.
CCGGATGTGAGGACAGCCATGACCACCCGTCGCCTCGCCTCCGTCCTCATCGCCAATCGCGGCGAGATCGCCTGCCGGGTGATCCGCACCGCCAAGCGCCTCGGGATGCGCACCATCGCGGTCCATTCCGAGGCCGACCGCGACGCCCTCCACGTGGCGCTCGCCGACGAAGCCCACTTGATCGGCCCGGCCCCGGCCGCCGAGTCGTACCTGCGCATCGACCGCATCCTCGAGGTCGCGCAGGCGAGCGGGGCGGAGTGCATCCATCCGGGCTACGGCTTCCTGTCGGAGCGGCCGGACTTCGCGGAGGCCTGCGCGGAGGCCGGCATCGTCTTCGTCGGCCCGCCCGCCTCCGCCATCCGCGCCATGGGCCTCAAGGACGCCGCCAAGGCCCTCGTCGCCAAGGCCGACGTGCCGGTGGTGCCGGGCTACCACGGCGCGCGCCAGGAGCCCGACTTCCTGGCGGCGGAAGCCGCCGCGATCGGCTTTCCGGTCCTGATCAAGGCGGTGGCCGGCGGCGGCGGCAAGGGCATGCGCCGGGTCGAGGGGCCGGAGGGCTTCGCCGACGCCCTCGCTTCCGCGCAGCGGGAAGCCCAGAACGCCTTCGGCGACCCGCGGGTGCTGGTCGAGAAGTACGTGCTCTCGCCGCGCCACGTCGAGATCCAGGTCTTTTGCGATGCCCACGGCAACGCCGTGCACCTGTTCGAGCGCGACTGCTCGCTCCAGCGCCGCCACCAGAAGGTGATCGAGGAAGCCCCCGCCCCCGGCATGCCCGAGGCGGTCCGCGCCGCCATGGGCCGGGCCGCGGTCGAGGCCGCGAAGGCCGTGGGCTATGTCGGCGCCGGCACGGTCGAGTTCATCGCCGACGGCCGCGAGGGCCTGCGACCCGACGGCTTCTGGTTCATGGAGATGAACACGCGGCTCCAGGTCGAGCACCCGGTGACCGAGGCGATCACCGGCCACGACCTCGTCGAGTGGCAGTTCCGGGTGGCGAGCGGCGAGCCACTGCCGGCGGGCCAGGACGATCTCACGATCCAGGGCCACGCCGTCGAGGCCCGGCTCTACGCCGAGGATCCGGACCACGGCTTCCTGCCCTCGACCGGTCCCTTGCGCGCCCTCGACCTGCCGGAGGGCGAGGGGATCCGGGTCGATACCGGGGTGCGGGCCGGGGACCGGGTGACGCCGTTCTACGACCCGATGATCGCCAAGGTGATCGCCCACGGCGCCACCCGTGAGCAGGCTCTCGACCGGCTGGCCGAAGCCCTCGGCCGCACCCTGGTGGCGGGACCGAAGACCAACGTCGCCTTCCTCAAGGCGCTCGCCGAGGCGCCCGACTTCCGCGAGGGCCGCTTCGACACCGGCTTCATCGACCGCGACCTCGCGGGCCTGACGGCGCCCGGGGCGCATCGCGACGCCGCGGTGCGGGCCGGCATCCGGGCGCTGGTGGTGCGGGAGAACCGTGCCGCCACCGGCTCGCCCTGGGATGCCGCGGACGGCTTCCAGCTCGGCGAGGCCCGTCGCCAGGTCTTCCCGTTCGTGCTCGAGGGCGAGCCGGCGCAGGCCGTGCTGCACTGGGGCGCGTCCGGGCTCGGCGTCGCGTACGGCGCGGAGGGCCCCGAGCCCGCCTCCCTGACGGTGATCGAGACGCCCCGCGGCGTGCTCGTCCTCGCCGAGGGGCGCCAGATCGCCGTCGAACGACCCGACCCCTTCGCGGTCGACCTCGACCACATCGACCAGGGCGGCACGATCAAGGCGCCGATGCACGGCCGCCTCGTCGCGGTGCTGGTCGCCCCCGGCGATACGGTGGTGCGCGGCCAGCGCCTCGCGGTCGTCGAGGCGATGAAGATGGAGCACGCGCTGACCGCCCCCACGGACGGCACCGTCGCCGAGGTGGCGGCGGAGGCCGGCCAGCAGGTCGCCGAGGGCGCCCGCCTGATCACCCTGACCAAGGAGGACGCCGCGTGAGCACGCTTCCCGCTTCGACCCACCCCCGCGGCGGACTGTACTTCGAGGATTTCGAGGTCGGCGCGACCTTGCGCCATCGCCTCACCCGCACGGTGACGCAGATGGACAACATGTTGTTTTCCAACATGACGCTCAACCCGCAGCCGCTCCACATCGACGCGCATTTCTGCGCCACCGAGACGGAGTGGGGCCGGCCGCTGATGAACTCGCTGTTCACGCTGGGCCTGATGATCGGCATCTCGGTCAACGACACGACCGTCGGCACCACCATCGGCAATCTCGGCATGACCGAGACCCGCTTCCCCGCGCCGCTGTTCGAGGGCGACACGGTGAGCGTCACGACGGAGGTCGTCGCCAAGCGCGAATCGCGCTCGCGCCCGGAAGCCGGCATCGTCGACTTCGTCCACCGCGCCTACAAGCAGGACGGGACGCTGGTCGCCGAGTGCCGCCGCCAGGCGATGATGCGCAAGCGCCCCGCGACGGAGGCCTGAGACATGCGCTCCCTGCTGTTCGTGCCCGGCGACTCGACCCGCAAGCAGGAGAAGGGCCTGGAGGTGGGGGCCGACGCCCTGATCCTCGACCTCGAGGACTCGGTCGCCCTGTCCGAGAAGCCGAGGGCCCGCGAGGTCGCCGCCGGCTTCCTGGCACGGATGCGGGATCAGACCGGCCGGCCGAGGCTCTACGTCCGCGTCAATGCCCTCGACACCGACCTCACCGACGACGACCTCGCGGCGGTGATGCCGCACGCCCCCGACGGGATCATGCTGCCGAAGGCCGCCGGCGGCCCCGATGTGGCGCATCTCGGGGCGCGCCTCGCGGTCTACGAGGCGGAGGCCGGGCTTCCCGACGGCGTCACCCGCATCCTGCCGATCGCCACCGAGACGGCCCGGGCGGTCTTCGCGCTCCCGACCCTGCCGGGATCGAGCCCGCGGCTCGCCGGCGTCACCTGGGGGGCGGAGGACCTCTCGGCCGACATCGGCGCCGAGACCAACCGGGGTGAGGACGGCGCCTGGAGCGCGCCGTTCCAGCTCGCCCGCAACCTGACCCTGATGGCCGCCGCTGCCGCGGAGGTGGACGCCATCGACACCATCAACGCCCATTTCCGCGACCTCGAGGGACTGGCCCGCGAGTGCCGCGAGGCGCGGCGCGACGGCTTCGTCGGCAAGATGGCGATCCATCCGGCGCAGGTGGCGGTGATCAACGAGGCCTTCACGCCGACACCCGCCGCGATCGCCCAGGCACGGAAGGTCGTGGCCGCCTTCGCCGAGGCGCCGGGGGTGGGCGTCGTCGGCATCGACGGCGAGATGTTCGACCGGCCGCACCTACGGCGGGCGGAGCGGCTGCTGGCGCGGCTGGGGTGAGGTGGGAGGAGGACAGCGACGCGCTTGCCCGTCGCGCCCTGGAAGGGCTCGCCGTAGAGGAGTTTCGGGCCGGACGGCTGACCCAGCCCGAGTTGCGCCGCCTCCTCGGCTTCGGCACGCGGACGGCACTCGACGCCTTCCTGAAGGAGCGCGGCGTCTATGTCGATTACGACCACGCAGACCTGATGCAGGACTTGCGCGATCTCGATCACCTCGGCCTGTAACGCCTTGTCTGCGGTCTCGACCACCCTGAACCGGACGGAGGAGAACAGCGACGCTCAGGTTGCGTGCGCTGCCGGCGGGGCGGTCTCAGGACGCTCCGAGCGGGGCAACGCTCATCCTGAGCCCGAGCCGGTGCAGCAGATCCATGACGGCGGCCAGATGCGGCGCTCCCGCCTGTACCTCGCCGCGAGCAAGGCCGCGTGCCCGAGCAACAGCCTCGAATGCATGCGCGGCCAGAGCCGGATCATCCTCCGCAAGCACTGCTTCCAGGTAGGCGGCGATCCGTTCGGGACTGTCGAGATAATCCGCGGTGTCGTAGGGAGTGAGCAGGACATCGGTCATGGCCATCACCATCGACGTTCAGAGAGCCGCTGCCAAGGCCTTCGCTCGGCGGATGTCGCGCCACTGAGAGGATTTGTCACCTCCACACAGGAGAATGACGATGTCCTCACCGCGACGCACGAAGTAGACTCTATACCCAAGGCCGACATGAATGCGCATCTCGCTCACGCCATCGCCAACTGGCGCCACGTCGCCTGGGTTCCCGAGCGCCAGCCGATCAATCCTCCTGGCAATCTGAGCGAATGCTGTCGCATCACGCAGCCTGGAAAACCACGCCGCGAATTCGGGATGCTGCTGGATGCGCGCCATGACGTTACGATATTTGCAGCTCGCTGGTTACCGAAGCTTGGGTCGACAGGCAACCAAGCGACCGGTGGTGTAATCGCGAGCCCTTCGTTTCAATCCTGACGCACCGTGCGACCAACGCGCGGGCGATCCCACTGGGAGAACGGCCCCACCCATGCCCCACGACGAGAACCAGCCCCTCACCCCCGAAGCCGCCCTGCTCGCCCGCCTGCCGGCGGCCCTCGACGCGGCTTTGCAGGCGCCCGCCTACGCCGCCCACCTCGCCGGGATCGATCCCGCCGCCGTGACCGACCGGGCGGCGCTCGCCCGCCTGCCGGTCCTGCGCAAGGGCGAGATGCCGGGGCGCCAGCGCGAGGCGCTGCCCTTCGGCGGCTTCGTGCCGGGGGCGGCCGGGGAGTTCGCCCGCCTGTTCACCTCGCCGGGGCCGATCTTCGAGCCGCAGCGGGCGGGTGACGATCCGTGGGGCGGCGCGCCGGCACTCGCCGCCGCCGGCTTCGAGGCCGGCGAGGTGGTGCTCAACACCTTCGGCTACCACCTGACGCCGGGCGGCTTCATCTTCGACACCGCCGCCCGGGCGCTCGGCTGCGCGGTGATCCCGGCCGGGCCCGGCAACACCGAGCAGCAGCTCGACCTGATCGAGGCCTACCGGCCCGCCGGCTACGTCGGCACGCCGGACTTCCTGAAGGTGCTGCTCGACGCCGGGGCCAAGGCCGGACGGGACGTGTCGTCGCTCGTCAAGGCGCTGGTCTCGGGTGCCGCCTTCCCGCCCTCGCTCCAGGCCGAGTTCCGGGAGCGCGGCATCGCGGCAGCCCAAGCCTACGCCACCGCCGATGTCGGCTTCATCGCCTACGAGACGCCGGGGCAGCCGGGCCTGCGCGTCAGCGACGGCCTGATCCTCGAGATCGTGCGGCCGGGCACCGGCGATCCGGTGCCGGAGGGCGAGGTCGGAGAGATCGTCGTCACGGTGCTCGACCTCGACCGGCCGCTGATCCGCTACGCGCTCGGCGACCTGACGGCGGCGCTGCCGGGCCAGGAGGACGGTGCGCGCATCCGCGGCTGGATGGGCCGGGCCGACCAGGCCGCCAAGGTGAAGGGCATGTTCGTGCGCCCCGAGCAGGTCGCCGAGATCGCCCGGCGCCACGCGGAGCTCGGCCGCCTGCGCCTGGTGGTGACCCGGGCGAACGAGGCCGACGCCATGACGCTGCGGGCGGAGGCCGGCACGACCGACGCCGCCCTCGCGGAGGCCGTGTCCGAGACCCTGCGCGCCGTGACCAAGCTGCGCGGCACGGTGGAGCTCGTCGCCCCCGGCAGCCTGCCGAACGACGGCAAGGTCATCGCCGACGAGCGTCCGGTGGGCTGACAGGGGCGGGGCGGCGGTCAGGCCCGTGCGGCCGTCAGGCCGCCCGGACCTGCGCCAGGAAGCGGTCGACCTCGGCCGAGAGGTGCTCGGACTGGCGCGACAGCTCGGACGCCGAGGCCAGGACCTGGCTCGCCGCCGCCTCCGTCTCCTCGGCCGCCCCCGCCACCCCGGCGATGTTGCCCGTCACCTCGCCGGTGCCGGCCGCCGCCTGGCTGACGTTGCGCACGATCTCCTGCGTCGCCGCACCCTGCTCCTCCACCGCCGCCGCAATCGAGGTCGCGACCCCGCTGATCTCCTCGATCCGCGCCGTGATCTGGCCGATCGCCCCCGCCGCCTGACCGGTCGAGGCCTGGATCGCCGCGATCTGGCTCGTGATCTCCTCGGTCGCCTTCGCGGTCTGGCCCGCCAGCTCCTTGACCTCGGCCGCGACCACCGCGAAGCCCCGTCCCGCCGCTCCGGCCCGGGCCGCCTCGATGGTGGCGTTGAGGGCGAGCAGGTTGGTCTGGCTGGCGATCGAGGAGATCAGCCCGACCACGTCGCCGATGCGGGCGGTGGCCTCGGTCAGCGCCCGCACCTGGGCCGCGGTCTGCCCGGCCTCGGTCACGGCGCTCTGCGCCAGGCGCGCCGAGCCGTCGACCTGGCGGCCGATCTCCTGGACGGACGCGCCGAGCTCCTCGGCCGCCGCCGCCACCGCGCGAACGTTCGCCGCCGCCTGCTCGGCCGCGGCCGCCACCGTGCCCGACTGCCCGGCGGTCTGGGTCGCGGCGCCCGACATCGCCTGGGCGGTGCCCCGCAGCTCGCCGGAGGCCGTGGCGATGGTGGCGGCCACGCCGGTGATCGAGGCCTCGAAACCCTGGATCAGGTCGTTGAGCGCCGCGGCACGGCGCATCCGGCGCAAGCCTTCGGCCTCGCTCTCGCCCTGCAGCCGCTCGCGCTCGATCGCGTTGTCGCGGAAGACCAGCACGGCGCGGGCCATCGCCCCGACCTCGTCGTGCCGCCCGGCTTCCGGCACCGCGAGGTCGGTGCGCCCCTCGGAGAGGGTGGTCATCGCGGCGCGCAGGCGCTCCATCGGACGCACGACCGAGCGGACGATCAGCAGCGAGACGCCGCCGAGAACGAGCACGATGACGAGGCCGGCGAGGGCGAGACGCTCGACCTGGGCGACGATCATGGCTCGCAGGTCGCTGACGTACTCGCTGACGCCGATGTAGAAGCCGTAGGGAGCGTAGAAGCGAAACAGCCCGACCTTCGGCACGGCCGCGGTCTCGCCCTCCGGAACCCAGGTGTAGCGGAACGTCGCCACGCCGTCCCGCGCCGCGCGGGGCATGACGTCGGCGACGTAGCGGAAGCCGGTCGTGTCGGTCACGCCCATGAGGTTGCGGCCGACCACCTTCGCGGAGGGGTGGGCGATCACGGTGCCGGTGGCGTCGTTGACGAACAGGTAGTTGTCGCGCCCGTGCCGCATCGCCGCGATGTCGGCGAGCGCCGCCTCGCGGGCCGCCGCCTCGCTCATCTCGCCGCCGGCCGCCTTCTTCCGGTAGCGCTCGACGATGTTGGCCGCGGCCTCGGTGATGAGCGACAGACGCTCGACGCGCTGCGCCACCATCGCCTCGTACTGATAGTTGAGCGCGATCCCGCCGAGCGCGACCAGACTTGAAGCCGCGAGCGCGATCAGCAACGCGAACTTGCGAGGAAGGGTGAGCACGAACATGAGGCGGCCACTCCGGATCCGGACCCTGCCGGATGACGCGCCGGAAATAGGTGCGCGGTCGTGAACAGCCGGTTTATTTTGTTATGGCTCGAAACCATTTATGCCGGATCGAGAAGATCTTGCCGCAACGGCATCGGGCGCGTGGAATGCGGTGGCTCCGCGATGCGGCATCGACGGCCCGTCGGGCGGCACGGCACGATGCGCCGTTCCCGGGTCCATCCGAGGCCTCCTATCCGACCCCGGCCCGCATGGCCCCGCGCCGGCGCGGCGGAACCGCCACCGCGCCCGCCTCGCCGCCTCGCGCCAGCGCCAGCACCATCCCGGTGAAGATCTCCTGCAAGGCCTCGGTCGAGAGCCGCCCCTCCGGCTTGTACCAGGTGCAGATGCCCGACAGCATGGCGAGGATGGCGAGCGTCGCCATCCTCGTATCGGCGAGGTTGAACTCGCCGGTGGTGCAGCCGTGGTCGAGGATCTCGCCGAGCTTGCGCTCGTAGTCGCGCCGCATCGCCACCACGGCGGCGAGGTTGTCCGGCTCAAGGCTGCGCAGCTCCGAGTAGCAGATGAACACCTCCTGCGGCCGCGCGACGTGGTAGGCGACGTGGAACGCGGTGAACCGGGTCAGCCGCGCCGCGGCGCTGCCCTCCGGCAGCAGGGCCGCATCGAGGGCCGCGTGCAGGTCGCGCATGTGCGTGCGGATGAGGTCGAACAGGAATTCCTGCTTGTTGCGGAAGTAGTTGTAGAGCGAGCCCTGCTGGATGCCGACCTCGGCCGCGAGCTGGCGCAGGCTCATGGCGGCGTAGCCGTGCGTGGCGATCAGGGCGAGCCCCGCCCGCCGGATGGCCTCCTCGGTCCGCGGTCCCGACGAGCCTGCGATACGCGCCATGCTGGCCCCTAACCCTACCCTCACGGGGCTCGACGCCCCTCGACTTTCGTCGCGCCAGTGTAGCACTTGACGCTCGGAAAAAAACAGTCGAACGTATTTTCGAGGCGAATGACCCGGACGCATACCGGGCATCCGCCCCAGGCAGAGCGGCGCCGGACCGAGAGCGCGGCCGCCATCCCCAAGGGAGGATCAGGCGTGGCGGAGACCCTTGCGGTTCGCCAGATCTCGTTGCGCTTCGGCGGCGTCAAGGCGCTGACGGATGTCAGCTTCGCGGTCGAGAAGGGCGAGCTTTTCTCGATCATCGGCCCCAACGGCGCCGGCAAGACCTCGATGATCAACTGCATCTCGGGCCGCTACCGGCCGTCCGAGGGGCAGATCCTGCTCGACGGGCGCGACATCACCAAGGCGACGCCGAACCAGCGCCCGAAGCTCGGCATCGGCCGCACCTTCCAGAACCTCGCGCTGTTCCACCACATGAGCGTGCTCGACAACATCCTGGTCGGGCGCCACCACCTCATGCGCAACAACTTCGTCACCGGCTCGCTCTACTGGCTGCCGGGGGTGCGGAGCGAGGAACTCTCCCATCGCCGCCGGGTCGAGGAGATCATCGACTTCCTCGACCTCCAGGCCTACCGCAAGGCGCCGGCCGGCACCCTCTCCTACGGCCTGCGCAAGCGGGTCGAGCTCGCCCGTGCCATGGCGCTCGAGCCCAGGCTGATCCTCCTCGACGAGCCGATGGCCGGCATGAACCTCGAGGAGAAGGAGGACATGGCCCGCTACATCGTCGACCTCAACGAGGAGTTCGGCATGACCGTCGTGATGATCGAGCACGACATGGGCGTCGTCATGGACATCTCGCACCGGGTGATGGTGCTCGATTTCGGCCGCCGCATCGCGCTCGGCCGCCCCGAGGCGGTGCTGGCCGACCCCCACGTCCGCAAGGCCTATCTGGGCGAGGAGGACGAGGAGCCGGTCGCCGAGGCGCCCGTGAGGGCGGTGTCGTGATGACCGATTTCACCGCCCGCGCGAACGCCGCCGACACCTTCCCGAAGCTCCTGCGCCTCAACGCCGCCGAGCACCCGCACGAGGTGGCTCTGCGGGAGAAGATCTTCGGGCTGTGGCGCCCGACCACCTGGGGCGAGTACCACGCCCGCACCCGCGCCTTCGCGCTCGGCCTCTCCGACCTCGGCATCGACGGCGGCGACGTCGTCGGGCTCATCGGCGACAACCGGCCCGACTGGGTGGCGGGCGAGATCGCCGCCCACGCGCTCGGTGCCCTGTCGCTCGGCCTCTACCGCGACGCCCTCGAGGACGAGGTCCAGTACCTGCTCGCCTTCGCCGGGGCGAAGGTCGTCATCGCCGAGGACGAGGAGCAGGTCGACAAGCTCCTGAACCTCGCCGACCAGCTGCCGGCCCTGCGCCACATCGTGTTCTGCGACCCCCGCGGGATGCGCAAGTACGACGACCCGCGGCTGATCTCGGCCGAGGCCCTGGCCGCCCGCGGCGAGGCGCGGCACGCCGCCGATCCCGGCCTCTACGACCGGATGGTCGAGGCGACCGACGGCGAGGCCGTGGCGATCCTGTGCACCACCTCGGGCACCACGGCGCGGCCGAAGCTCGCGATGCTGAGCGGCGGCCGGGTCCTGCGCCACTGCGCCCGCTACCTCGCCGCCGACCCGAAGGGCCCGGAGGACGACTACGTCTCGGTGCTGCCGCTGCCCTGGATCATGGAGCAGGTCTACGCGCTCGGCCAGGCGCTGCTCTCCCGCATGAAGGTCAACTTCGTCGAGGACGCCGACACCCTGATGCACGACTTCCGGGAGATCGCCCCGACCTTCGTGCTGTTCGCCCCCCGGGTGTGGGAGGCAGTGGCGGCCGACGTGCGGGCCCGGATGATGGACGCCTCGCCCCTGAAGCGCGCCCTCTACGAGCGCGGAATGAAGATGGGACTGGAGGCCCTCGACAAGGGCACGCGCTCGACCGCCGCCGACGCCCTGCTGTTCCGGGCGCTTCGCGACCGCCTCGGCTTCACGCGGCTGACCTCGGCGGCGACCGGCGGTGCGGCGCTCGGGCCCGACACGTTCCGGTTCTTCCGCGCCATGGGCGTGCCGCTGCGCCAGCTCTACGGCCAGACCGAGACGCTCGGCGCCTACACCCTGCACCGGGGCGAGACAGTCGATTTCGACACCGTCGGCGTGCCCTTCGACGACAGCATCGAGATCCGGGTGCTCGATCCCGACCGCAACGGCATCGGCGAGGTGCTGGCGCGCCACGCCAACATGTTCCACGGCTACTACAAGGCCGGTCCCGACACCCCGAGCGACGTGCGCGACGGCTGGATGCACACCGGCGACGCCGGCTACGTCGACAAGAAGGGCGAGCTCGTCGTCATCGACCGGATCAAGGACCTCGCCATCAACGCCCACGGCGAGCGCTTCTCGCCGCAATACATCGAGAACAAGCTGAAGTTCTCACCCTACGTCGCCGAGGCCGTGATCCTCGGCGCCGGGCGCGAGTACCTGGCGTCGCTCATCTGCATCCGCTACGCCGTGGTGGCGAAGTGGGCCGAGAAGAACCGCATCGCCTTCACCACCTATTCCGACCTCGCCTCGAAGCCGGCGGTGGTCGAGCTGGTGCGCAAGGAGGTGGAGAAGGTGAATGCCGGCCTCACGGAAGTCCAGCGCATCGCCAAGTTCGTCCTGCTCTACAAGGAGCTCGACGCCGACGACGGCGAGCTGACCCGCACCCGCAAGGTCCGCCGCGGCGTCATCAACGAGAAGTACGCCGACCTGATCGGCACGATCTACGCCGGCGCGCCGAGCCACCGGGTCGACACGGTGATCCGGTTCCAGGACGGCACCACCCAGCGCATCCGCACCACCCTGCCGGTGATCGACCTCACGGCGGCCCCCGCCACCCTCGCCGCCGCCGAATAGGGCCTTCCTGATAGGGGTCTCGTGCCCATGAACACCCATCTCCTGCTCCAGCTCGTCGTCAACGGGCTGATCGTCGGCGCGCTCTACGGCGTGGTCGCGATGAGCTTCGTCCTGATCTACAAGGCGAGCCAGGTCGTGAACTTCGCGCAGGGCGAGTTCCTGCTGATCGGCGCCTGGGTGTGCTGGTGGCTGCTCACCACCTACCAGCTGCCGTTCCTGGTCGGCATGCTCGTCACCTTCGCGTTCATGCTGGTCTTCGGCATCGCGCTGCAGGTCGTGGTGCTGCGGCCGCTGATCGGCGAGCCGATCATCTCGGTCATCATGGTGACGATCGGCCTGTCGATCTTCTTCCAGGCCCTGTGCAAATGGCTGTTCGGCGTCTTCGCCCAGCCCTTCCCGCCGATCTTCTCGACCCAGGCGGTCTCGATCCTCGGCCTCGAGATCCAGACCGTGTACCTGATGAGCCTCGGCATCTCGGTCGCCATGATGGCGGGCTTCGCCTGGTTCTTCCGCTACTCGAAGCACGGCCTGGCCATGCGGGCCACCGCCTTCAACCAGCAGGTGGCGCAGTCGCTCGGCATCTCGGTGCGCAACGTCTTCGCGCTGGCCTGGGCGATCTCGGCGGTGGTCTCGTCGGTCGCCGGCATCGTGGTCGGCATCGTCAACGGCGTGTCCTCGGCCCTGTCGCTCTACGGCATCAAGGTCTTCCCGGCGGTGATCCTCGGCGGGCTCGACTCGGTCGTCGGCGCCGTCATCGGCGGCCTCGTCATCGGGGTGCTGGAGAACGTCGCGCAGTACGTCGACGGCCAGTACCTGCACTGGGGCAACCTCTACGAGATCGTCCCCTTCTACGTCCTGGTGGTGATCCTGATGATCAAGCCCTACGGCCTGTTCGGCACCCGTGACATCGAGCGCGTCTGATGGCGTCCCAGAGCCTGATCCCCGCCGGTGACTTCCGCACCACCTACGCGGCCGACACCACCATCTTCCCCACCGCCGGCAGCCGCTACGCGGTCTGGGCGGGACTGGCGCTGCTGTGCCTCGCCCCCCTGGTGCTCGACCGCTACTGGCTCAGCCTGCTGATCCAGATCGGCTACTTCGCGGTGGCGGCGCTCGGCCTCAACATCCTGGTCGGCTTCACCGGGCAGATCTCGATCGGCCACGCCGCCTTCTTCGGCTTCGGCGCCTTCGCCTCGGCCTGGCTGTCGAACAACCTCGGCATCCCGGTGTTCTTCGCGATCCCGCTCGCGGGCGTCGTCACCACCGCGGTCGGCCTCGTCTTCGGCCTGCCGGCGGCCCGGCTGAAGGGGCTCTACCTCGCCATCGCGACGCTGGCCGCGCAGTACATCCTGCAGGACTTCTTCGCCCGGGCGAACTGGTTCACCGGCGGCGTCGCCGGCACCCATGCCGAGGCGTTCTCGATCTTCGGCTTCTCCTTCGACACGGACCACCGCTACTTCTACGTCGTGCTGGCCTACCTGGCGCTGACCTTCGTGCTCGCCACCAACCTGATGCGCTCCCGCGACGGCCGGGCGCTGGTGGCGGTGCGCGACCACTACCTCTCGGCGGAGATGATGGGGATCAACCTCACCCGCTACCGCACCCTGTCCTTCGGCCTCTCGGCCTTCTACGCCGGCATCGGCGGCGCGCTCTACGCCCACTACCTGCAATTCGTCTCGGTCGAGGGCTTCGGCATCCTGCTCTCGATCCAGTTCCTCGGCATGATCATCATCGGGGGCCTCGGCTCGATCATGGGCACGCTGATGGGCACCGCCTTCATGGTGCTGGTGCCGGAGGCGATGGGCTGGATCACCGACGCGGTGCGCGGCTCCGCCCTCGACCGGGCCCTGTCGCTCAAGGACAACCTGTCCTTCCTGCGCGAGATGGCGATCGGCCTCGTGATCGTGCTCTTCCTGATGTTCGAGCCCGACGGGCTCGCCCACCGCTGGCGCCAGATCAAGGCGTACTGGAAGCTCTACCCGTTCTCGCACTGACATGAACGAAAGAGGCTGAGAACAGCCCGCAACCGGAGGAAACCCAAACGATGCTTCGCCTGTCCCTCGCCTCGGCCGCCGTCCTCGCCCTCGCGGTCCCCGCCCTCGCCGCCGAGATCCCGATCGGCCACCTCGCCGACCAGAGCGGCGCCACCTCCGACGTCGGCGTGCCCTACGCGCAAGGGATCGCCGACGCCCTCGCCTACGTGAACCGCAAGGGCGGCATCAAGGGCGAGAAGATGGCGGTCGAATCGGTCGATTACGGCTACCAGGTGCCGCGCGCCGTCGCGCTCTACAAGAAGTGGACCGGCGGGCGCGACAAGGTCGCGGCGATCCAGGGCTGGGGCACCGCCGACACCGAGGCGCTCTCGGCCTTCGTCACCAAGGACGAGGTGCCGTACATCTCCGGCTCCTACGCCGCGCAGGTGAGCGACCCGACCGGCGCCAGCGGCAAGGCCAAGGCCGCGCCCTACAACTTCTTCTACGGGCCGAGCTACTCCGACGCGCTGCGCGCCATGCTGATGTGGGCGGCCGAGGACTGGAAGACCAAGGGCAAGACCGGCAAGCCGAAATACGTCCACATGGGCGGCAACCACCCCTACCCGAACTCGCCGAAGGAAGCCGGCGAGGCGATGGCCAAGGAGCTCGGCTTCGACGTGCTGCCGGCGATCGTGTTCGCGCTCGCGCCCGGCGACTACACCGCCCAGTGCCTGACCGCCAAGAACGCGGGGGCGAACTACGCCTATCTCGGCAATACCGGCGGCTCGAACATCTCGCTGCTGAAGTCGTGCAAGTCGGTCGGCACCGACATCCAGTTCATGGGCAACGTCTGGGGCATGGACGAGAACGCCGCCAAGGCGGCGGGCGATGCGGCCAACGGCGTGGTCTTCCCCGTCCGCACCGCGGCGGTGAGCGGCAGCACCGCCCCCGGCATGGCAGTGGCGGCCGAGATCTCCAAGATCTCCGACCCCGCCGGCACCGCCTACCGGCCGGTGCACTACTACTCGGGCATCTGCGCCGCCCTCTACATGACCGAGGCCCTGGCCTGGGCCAAGGACAACGGCGGGCTGGCCGGTCCCACCGTCCGCAAGGGCTTCTACCAGAAGAAGGACTGGGTGCCGGCCGGGATGGAGGGCGTCTGCGTCCCCTCGACCTGGTCGGCCACCGACCACCGCGGGATGATGGAGGTGAACATCTACCGCGCCAAGGTCTCCGGCCCGACCGAGGGCGCCCTGCCCGACGTGATGAAGGCCGGCACGATCAAGCTCGAGCCGGTCAAGACCGTGACGCTGCCGCGCAAGAGCGAGTGGCAGGGGTGGTGAGGCCCATCCTCAATCGATGACCCGCCCATAACCCTCCCCCCTCTGCGGGGGAGGGAGAACATGCGCCTGGAGCCGCCCGATGTCGCAGGTCATGACCCTGGAGCGCCCGATTCCCGACGCCGCGCCGGCCCCCCTCCTCAGCTTGCGCAACGTCGAGGTCGTCTACGACGACGTGATCCTGGTCCTGCGGGGCCTGAGCCTCGACGTGCCGGCGGGCTCGATCACGGCGCTGCTCGGCGCCAACGGCGCCGGCAAGTCGACGACGCTCAAGGCCATCTCGGGCCTGCTGCGCTCGGAGGACGGCGAGGTCACCCGCGGCGAGATCGTGTTCGACGGCGCCCGCATCGACGGCATCGAGCCCGACCGGATCGTGCGCCGCGGCATCTTCCAGGTGATGGAGGGCCGCCGCATCGTCGCCGACATGACCCCGATGGAGAATCTGCGCCTCGGCGCCTTCTCGCGCCGCGATCGCGAGATCGGCCAGGACCTCGAGCGGGTGCTGACCTACTTCCCGCGCCTGAAGGAGCGCACGGGCGCGGCGGGCTACCTCTCGGGCGGCGAGCAGCAGATGCTGGCGATCGGCCGCGCGCTCATGGCCCGGCCCCGCCTGATCCTGATGGACGAGCCCTCGATGGGCCTCTCGCCGCTCTTGGTGAAGGAGGTCTTCGCCATCATCCGCCAGATCAACCGGGATCTCGGCGTCACCATCCTGCTCGTCGAGCAGAACGCCCGCGCCGCCCTCTCGGTGGCCGACCGTGGCTACATCATGGAGCAGGGCAAGGTGGTGCTCGACGGCACCGTCGAGGAGTTGCGCACCAACGAGGATGTGAAGGAGTTCTACCTCGGCGGCGCCGGCGACCAGCGCAAGAGCTTCCGCAACCTGAAGAGCTTCAAGCGGCGCAAGCGGTGGATCTGAGGGGCCTGCTCGCCCCCGGACCTTTCCCGCATCCTCGATCGTCACGCCTGGGGGTGGCGTGTCGGTCCGGCAGGGCGAGCAGGCTCGGAGCGATCGCCAGGCCGGACAGGCCGCCACCCCGTCAGCAACCGCCCATCGATCGCCACCAGCCCGGCCCCGATCAGCGCCATGCCGAGGAGCTGGCGCGGCACGACCGGCTCGCCGAGCACCAGGGCGCCGAGCAGGAGCGCCGAGACCGGGATCAGGAAGGTGACGAGCATCAGGTTTGTCGCTCCGGCGCTCGCCAGGAGGCGGAAGAAGATCACGTAGGCGAGCGCCGTCGACAGGGCGGCGAGGCCGAGGATGGCGGCGATGGCCCCCGCCGGGGGGATCGCCAGGGTCCAGGGCCGGTCGACCGCGAGGGCGACCGGCAACAGCAGCACGGTCGCGGCGGTGACCTGGCCAGCGGCGGCCGAGAGCGGTGGGATGCCCATGCGCTTGAACCGGCGCCCGTAGATCCCCGCGAAGGCGTAGGAGAGCGCGGCGAGCAGCACCGCGCCCTGCGCCAGCGCCTCGGTCCCGAGCCCGGAGAGGACCGACGGTCCGATCATCACGGCGACGCCCGCGAGGCCGGCCAGCACGCCGACGAGGCGGCCGGGCGTCAGGCGCTCGTCGTCGGTGAGACCATGTGCCACTAGGACGCCGAAGAGCGGCGTCGTGGCGTTGAGGATCGCCGCCAGGCCGGAGGCGATCTGGGTCTGGCCCCAGGCGATGAGGCAGAACGGCACCGCGTTGTTGAGGAGCGCCGCCCCCAGGAAGGCGAGCCAGACCCCGCGACCCCGCGGCAGGGGGAGGCCGCGGGCCTTGAGGACGAGGGTGAGGATCACGGCCGCGAGGCCGACCCGCAGCACCACCAGGGTGAGGGGCGGCAGCGCCCGCAAGGCGACGCCGACGAAGAAGAACGAACCGCCCCACAGGACCGACAGGCCGAGGAGCAGGCCCCACTCGGACGGGCTCATGGGGCGGTTGGCGGGAGGCTGCATCGGGCGTCGTGCTCCGGGACGGGGACGCCGCACCCTGACGCCTCGAGGACCCGGCGGCATCCTGTTCCTTGCGGCGCAATCCGCGCATCGGTCACGGATCAGTCGATCGCGGATCAGTCGATCCAGAACGGCTTCTCCGCCTCGCGCAGCGCGTCGGCCCGCGAGAGGCCGACATCCTTGAGCAGGCCGTCGGGGCAGCCCAGGAGGGCCCGGCGCTCGCGCCGGCGATCGGCCCACAATTCGAGCCGCTCGACGAGAGAGACGGCTTCGCGCCGGCGCGGCGGCGTGAGGCGGATGGCGGGAACGAGGCGCAGGTTTCCTCGGCCAGCGACGAGGGTCGTCATGGCTCTCTCCGGGTGGAAGTTCAGGTCGTTGTCGAGAGAGATTGCCTTTCGGGAGCCGGGCGATCAAACCAGATCGACTCGCCCTCCGCCGCAGAAAAACTGGGTCATCCCATGGCTCGCGATCTGGCTCCCCGTCGGCGCCTGCCGCCCCTGAACGCCGTGCGGGCGTTCGAGGCCGCCTCCCGTCACCCCACCTTCCACGAGGCCGGGGACGAGCTCGGGGTGAGCGCCGGCGCGGTGGCCCAGCAGGTGAAGGCGCTCGAGGGCTGGTTCGGCCTCACCCTGTTTCGCCGACTGCCGAGCCGGGGCGTCGCCCTGACGCCGGCGGGCCAGCGCTTCGCCGCGGCCGCCGGCGAGGTGCTCGACCAGCTCGCCGAGGCGACGGCCCGGCTGCGGCGCCAGGGCCAGGACCACGTGCTGACGGTCAGCACCACCCACTCCTTCGCCAGCCTGTGGCTGATCCCGCGCATCGGCAGCTTCCGCGCCCGGCATCCGGACCTCGACGTGCGGGTCGTGGCCAACAACCGCCTGGTGGATTTCTCCCGCGACGACGCGGACCTGGCGATCCGGCACGGGCGCGGGCGCTATCCCGGCCTGCGCTCCGACCTCCTGATGCACGACGTCGTCTTCCCGGTCTGCAGCCCGGGCTTGCGGGACGGCGAGCCGCCGCTGCGCCGGCCGCAGGACCTCGCCCGGCACACCCTGCTCCACGACGACGACCCGATCGACCTCGAGGCGGTGGGCTGGCCGCAATGGCTCGCGGCGGCGGGCCTCGCCGGCATCGACGCCTCGCGCGGGCCCCGCTTCACCCACACCTTCATGGTGCTGCAAGTCGCCACCGCCGGCGGCGGGGTCGGCCTCGCCACCCGGGTGCTCGGGGGCGACCTCGTCTCGGGCATGGGGAGCACCGGCACCGGCCAAGCCGGCACTGGTCATGCCGGCACCGGCCTGGTGCGCCCCTTCCCCGACGAGGTCCCGAGCCCCTACAGCTTCTTCCTCGTCACGCCGACCGAGACCGACGCCCCGAAGGTGGCGCGCTTCCGCGAGTGGATCACCGCGCGGGCGGCGGAGTGGAACGGCTGAGCGGCGGGCCGGCCGCCGCCCCCGCCCC
>NZ_LABY01000075.1 GCF_001043975.1 Methylobacterium variabile | reverse complement strand
CTTCCTTTTACCCACATCCTGGGGATGTCTGGGCGAGGGCGGCTCCGAGCGCAATGTCGGTGAGCCGTGCAAAGCCACGCCATATGACGAGATTGCCGGGCGGCGGATCGCGTGAGCGGGCGAGGTAGCCACCGAGGCGCGCAACCTTCACCACGTAGGCAAAGAGGGATCGCTCACCGGCCGGCGAGTCGGGCACGAGACGGTCAAGCAGCGCGATCTCGTGGTCGGTCACGGCGAGGTGCGGGTCTGCTTGCGGCGCCGAGCGACCGATCATGGTCGTCCAGAACACCCGCCACGCCAGGATGCAGTACACGGCGATGAGCTTGACCAAGCGCTCGGCCGTGCGCAGCCGCGCGTGCTCGGCGCGGCAGCCTGTCTTCAGGATATGGTGAAACACCTCGATCTTCCAGCGCCGGGCATACCAATCCAACTTCTCGACGGCCTGCTCGGGGCTGTCCACGAGCAAGTCGGTGATCAGCCGCCAGTCGATCGCTGGACGATCCTTCGGCGTTTCCGGCTCACGTGCGTACAGGACGGTGAGTGACAGCGGGGGATAGCGCTTCTGCTTGCCGATCGGCGGCAGAACCGTGATGCGGCGATAGCGGAGTTCGACCGAGGCGGTGACGAGCCGCCCTCGCTGATCGCGAACCTCGACCCGATGAAGGCCTTGGACGGCGACCTCATCCATCTCGTTGGCGATCGTGTGCTGGCCGTCACCGGCCAGCCGATCCACGCAGCTGCGCACGATGAAGTGTGTGCCGAGGTCATGGGCCAGAGAAAACAATTCGTAGATGTCGCTCTCGCGGTCACCGACATGCACGCAACGGTCCGGCGCGGCAAACAGCGATGTGGACTGGCGAAGGTTCTCCAGCCAGCGGAAGCTCTCTTTCTGCTCGATCGGCACGCGGGTCGGATTGACCTTGCGCTTGAGCGCATTCGTGCCCTTGAACTTCTGCCGCGACCAGAACTTCACCGCTGCAAGCCCGAGCGGCAGGCCGTCAGTGGTCACCGCGAGCGAGGCATGCATGAGCAGGCCACACAGCGTGTGCATGCGAACCTGACCTGCCTTGTCGCGCCCAGTGTTGACGGTGCGGGTGATCCCGACGGCCTCATGGCTCTCGCGCTGGAACGTGAACTCGGTCGTATCCTGGAGGACCAGTATAGGGCCGTCACTGGCCCGCACACGCTCGCGTGTCGATGCGAAGTGGCCCGACAGGATCTGCGCCTCGCTGACCCGTTCGTTGGAAAAGAAACGGTAAGCGGCTTTGGTGCTGGCCCAGTCCTGGCAGGCAAACGGCAGGCTGGCGCCGAGGCTGCGGTCCATCTGTCCGACGAGCCGGTGCAAACGCTGCTCGAGGCGGGCATCGGCGAAAGTGCTACCGGCGAGTTCCTCTTCCCACCGGCACCGTGTGGCAACGGGCATGGAAAACCTCGTCTTCCAAGGGTTCAGGTGCCTCTCAACCAAACACCGGTGAGGCCGATCCCGCAACGCTCCAAGCTTGACCATAGATGTGGGTAAAAGGAAGCGTCACCGAGCGCTTAC
>NZ_LABY01000074.1 GCF_001043975.1 Methylobacterium variabile | reverse complement strand
CTCGCCGCCCCCGCCCCGCCCGCGGGGGCCCCCCCCCCCGCGCGGCGGCCCCGGGGGGGGGGGGCGGGGCCCGCGCCCCGCCTCGCCTTCGCGCAGGCCCTGCGCGACGCGCCGGTCGCGGCGATCGCCTGGCGCGGCGGGGAGCGACCCGAGCGGTGGGCGGCGGGAGCCGCCCTCGTCCTCGCCCTCTGCCCGCTCGAGGGGGCGGATGACCTCGACGGCGGCATGCCGGCCGGCACGCTCTTCTCCCTGCGGCCCGCCGGCCCGGACCCGGAGGCGGCCTTCCTGGCGCCCGGCCGGACCCAGGTTGCGGCGGGCTTCGTCACCTATGGGCCGCGGACCCTGCTGACCGTGACGGACGGCGCGACCACCACGGTCCGGGTCCTCGATCCGCGCAGCGGCACCTTCCGGCCCGGCTCGGTCGTCCGCATCCCGGAGGCGAGCCCCTGCTGCGCCGGCGGAGCCCGGGCGCGGCACGGGGAGGCGCCCGTGCGGGCCTTCGTGGAGGATCACCGGCGCGGTGCCGACGAGCCGCGGGGCCAGGACGTCTCGCAGGCCTGGTGCGCCTCCCTGGCGGCCGGGGCCCAGCGGGTTCTCTCCCGCGGCGGCCTGCACCCATGCCCGGCGGAGACCGAGCGGGAGGGGGCCTCCGTCCGGCTCGTCCACGAGGCGGCGCCGGTCGCGCTCGCGATCGAGGCCGCCGGCGGGGCGGCCACGGACGGGCGCGGTCGGGCGATCCTCGATCTCGCCGCCGCGACGCTGGACCAGCGCACGCCGCTCGCCTTCGGCTCGGCCCACGAGGTGGCGCGCCTCGCCCGCGACCACGACGAGGACCGCGGCGCCGGGCGCTCGCCGCTCTTCGCCGTCCGCGGCCTGCTGCGGACCTGAGCACCAGTGTCGGCGCTTCATCCCATCGTGTCGGTGACCGGCTCGTCGGGCTCGGGCACCACCTCGGTGCGCAACACCTTCGAGCAGATCTTCCGCCGCGAGGGCGTCGCGGCCGCGTTCATCGAGGGCGACGCCTTCCACGCCCTCGACCGGGCGGCGATGCGCGAGGCGATGGCCCGCGAGCCGACCCTGAGCCATTTCGGCGAGCGGGCGAACCTGCTGGCGGAGCTCGAGGCGGTGTTCCGCGAGTACGGCGCGTCCGGCCGCGGCCGCACCCGCCACTACGTGCACGACGCCCAGGACGCCGCGGCTCTCGGCGCCGCGCCCGGCACCTTCACGCCTTGGGAGGACTTCGCCGAGGGCTCCGACCTCCTGTTCTACGAGGGCCTGCACGGCGCGCTCGCCAACGCCCGCGTCGACATCGCCGGCCATGCCGACCTCAAGATCGGCGTGGTGCCGGTGATCAACCTCGAGTGGATCCAGAAGCTTCACCGCGACAAGGCCGCCCGAGGCTACTCGACGGAGGCGGTGACCGACGTGATCCTGCGCCGGATGCCCGACTACGTCACCACCATCTGTCCGCAATTCACCAACACGGACATCAACTTCCAGCGCATCCCGACGGTCGACACCTCGAACCCGTTCATCGCCCGCTGGATCCCAACCGCCGACGAGTCGATGGTGGTGATCCGCTTCCGCGACCCGAAGGGCATCGACTTCCCCTACCTGATCTCGATGATCGCCGGCAGCTTCATGTCGCGGGCGAACTCGGTGGTGATCCCGGGCGGCAAGCTCGACCTCGCGATGCAGCTGATCCTGACCCCGATGATCCTCCGGCTGGTCGAGCGCCGGCGCCGCCTGCTGTAGCCCGCCGTCTCCGCCCACCGCGGTGCGCCGGCCCGGCTTGTGCTCGGGGCAGGATGGCGTAAGAGTCCGGCCATCCGACGTGCCTTAGGGGGAAGGCACCGCGTTTTTCGAGAGTCCCGGTGCATGGCGAGTGACGGTTCGATCCGTGAGACGCACGAAGCCGGGACTGGCCGGGCCGAGCTGCCGTACCGCCTGCGCCAGCAGGCCCTGATGGGCGCCTTCGCCCGCATGGCCCTGCAGACCCGCGACCTCGACGCCCTGCTGCAGCGCGCGAGCGAGCTGTGCGCGGAGGGCCTCGGCGCATCGTGCTGCCAGGTGCTGGAGTACCGCGCCCGCGACCACGCCTTCGTGATCCGGGCCTGCACCGGCCTCGCGCCGGGCCTCGTCGGAACCGACGTGACGGCGGGAGACGAGGCGACGCCGGCGTCCTACGCCTTCCGCACCGGCGCCGGGGTGCTGGCCAACGGGATCCATGGCGGGGCGGGCGCCCCGCAGGACGGCGCGCGCTTCCACCTGCCGGACATCCTGGCGTCGGCCGACCTCTGCCACGCCGTGAACGTGCCGATCGCCCTCGGCGACGTGAGCCGGCGCGCCTACGGCGTGCTCGAGGCCTGGGGCCGGGAGGGCCACGGCTTCGACCGCGCCGACCAGGAATTCCTCGCCGGCTTCGCCGGGCTGATCGGCATCGCGGTCGAGCGCCACCAGGGCGATGCGCGCCTGCGCGACGCCCTCGACCATCAGGTGCAGCTGACCCGGGAGATGAGCCACCGGGTCAAGAACAGCCTCGGGGTGGTGGCGGGGCTGCTGCGGCTCCAGGCCCGGGACGCCCACTCGGACGAGGTGCGCCACGCCCTCGAGGATGCGGGCGCGCGCATCGCCACGGTGGCGGAGGTGCACGACCACCTCTGGCGCGGCATCCACCAGCTCGGGATGGTCGAGCTCGCGGATTTCCTGCGCGAGCTGGTGGCCAAGCTCCAGGAGGAGGCGCCGGGTCACGCGCTGGCCTGCGAGGCCGACCCGAAGGTGATCAGCGCCGACCAGGCGATCCCGATCGGGCTCGTGGTCAACGAATTGGTGACGAACGCGGTCAAGCATGCCTACCCGCAGGGCACCGGGCCGGTGCGGGTGAGCCTGGCGGTGCGGGCGGACGGCCTGCGCCTCGCCGTCCGCGACGAGGGCGTCGGCCTGCCGCCGGGCTTCGAGGTGTCGATGCGCCAGCGCTCGCTCGGCCTCAAGATCATCGGCAGCCTGATCCGGCAGCTCGACGGCCGCCTCACCACCGCGGCGGACGGGCCGGGTGCCCACTTCGTGCTCGACATCCCGCTGGCGTAGGGCCCCTCCCCCGCCGGGCCGGACCTCGGGACCCTGTCGCGACCGACAAGACGCGAACGAGAAGCGGCGCGGACCGTCAGGCCCGCGCCGCTTCTCGTCGTCATTGCAGGTCGGCCGGCGCTCAGGCGGCGGCGGAGACCTCGGTCGGGACCGTCGCGATGGTCTTCAGGATCTGCGAGGCGATCTGGTAGGGGTCGCCCATGGAGTTCGGGCGGCGATCCTCGAGGTAGCCCTTGTAGCCGTTGTTGACGAAGCTGTGGGGCACCCGGATCGAGGCGCCGCGGTCGGCCACGCCCCAGCTGAAGGTGTGGATCGAGGCGGTCTCGTGCTTGCCGGTCAGCCGCATGTGGTTGTCCGGGCCGTAGACGGCGATGTGGTCCTCGCGGGCATCCCCGAAGGCCTTCATCAGCTTCTCGAAGTAGTCCTTGCCGCCGATCTCGCGCATGAACGCGGTCGAGAAGTTGGCGTGCATGCCCGAGCCGTTCCAGTCGGTGTCGCCGAGCGGCTTGCAGTGGTACTCGATGTCGATCTCGTACTTCTCGCACAGGCGCTGCATCAGGTAGCGCGCCATCCACATCTCGTCGGCGGCCTTCTTGGAGCCCTTGCCGAAGATCTGGAACTCCCACTGGCCCTTCGCCACCTCGGCGTTGATGCCCTCGTGGTTGATGCCGGCGGCGAGGCAGAGGTCGAGGTGCTCCTCGACGATCTGGCGGGCGACCGAGCCGACGTTCGAGTAGCCGACGCCGGTGTAGTACGGGCCCTGCGGCGCCGGGTAGCCGGTCTCGGGGAAGCCGAGGGGGCGGCCGTTCTTGTAGAAGAAGTATTCCTGCTCGAAGCCGAACCAGGCGCCCTCGTCATCCAGGATGGTGGCGCGCTTGTTCGACGGGTGCGGGGTCTTGCCGTCCGGCATCATGACTTCGCACAGGACCAGGACGCCGTCGGTGCGGGCCGGGTCGGGGAAGTGGCGGACGGGCTTGAGCACGCAATCGGAGGAGCTGCCCTCGGCCTGCTTGGTCGAGCTGCCGTCGAAGCCCCAGAGCGGGAGCTGCTCAAGGGTCGGGAAGCTGTCGAAGGCCTTGATCTGGGTCTTGCCGCGAAGGTTCGGGGTCGGCGTGTAGCCGTCAAGCCAAATATACTCGAGCTTGTATTTGGTCATCTCGCGTCTCTCTTCAGGTTCCGATGGAGCCCGGGTTTCCTCGTCGGCGCCCATCACCCGCCAGCGGCACCCCCTTGCTAGCACGTCTCGTGCCAAACCCGGTCGGGCCCGGCCGAACCGGCGGAACGATCGCCGGCACGGCGCGTTCCCGGCGACCACCGTCGCGCGGCGCGCGCCTGGGGCATGGCCTTCTCCCTCGGGAGGGATGCGCTGGTGCCCAACTGCGCTGCAGAGCGTCAGACCGCCCAACTGCGCGCCACACCCCCCATGCCGACCGGAGGAGCACGGGCGTCTCTGCACGAAGTTTAGACAGACATTGTTTTTTTCGTAGTCAACCCGCGCATTCTCCGGGCAGACTCCGATATGTTCTCCATGGCCGCGGCAGCGACGCGCGGCCCTCACGGGAGGCCTCCCTATGAGCAAGACCAGTCCGCATCGTACCGCCAAGATCTACGCCTTCCCGGCCGGCGGCCGCAGCCGCGGCGGCCGCAACGACTGGTCGGCGCCCGCTCCCGCGACGATGGGAGAGCGCAGCCTCGAGATCATGCCCGAGAGCGGCGGCTACCACGACGCGGCGATCCGTGAGGAGCGCGCCCGCAAGCCGTAGGACCCCGAGGCCCCTACTCGCCGAAGATCGACCAGCCGAGGCGCTTCGTCAGCCGCTCGAGGGCGATGCGCCCGAGATGGGAGTTGCCCGCGGCATCCAGGCCGGGCGCCCAGACCGCGATCGAGGCCTTCCCGGGCGCCACCGCCAGGATGCCGCCGCCGACGCCGCTCTTGCCCGGCAGGCCGACCCGGTAGGCGAACTCGCCCGAGCCGTCGTAGTGGCCGCAGGTCAGCATCACGGCGTTGATGCGCCGGGCGCGCTCGGCCTGCACCACCGACAGGCCGGTGCTGGGATCGCGGCCGGAATGGGCGAGGAACCGCCCCGCCGTCGCGAGCTGCCGGCACGTCATGGCGATGGCGCAGTGATGGAAGTAGACGCCCAGCGTGTACTCGACCGGGTTGTCGATCACCCCGAACGACTTCATGTAGTTGGCGAGCGCGACGTTGCGAAAGCCGGTGCGCTGCTCGGAGGCCGCCACCGCCTCGTCGATGGTGATCGTGGTGTCCTGGGCCAGGAACTGCATGAAGCGCAGGATCTCGCCCAAGGCCTCGCGGGGCTGGTGGCGCGACAGGATCAGGTCGGTGACGGCGATCGCCCCGGCATTGATGAACGGGTTGCGGGGGATGCCGCGCTCGTACTCGAGCTGCACGACGGAGTTGAACGGGCTGCCGGAGGGCTCGCGCCCGACCCGCTGCCACAGCCGGTCGCCGACCATGCCCAGCGCCAGGGTCAGGGTGAAGACCTTCGAGATGCTCTGGATCGAGAACGGGACGTCGCAATCGCCCGCCGCAGCCATCTCGCCGTCGGCGCCGATTACCGCGAGGCCGAACGCCCCGGGATCGACCCGGGCGAGCTCGGGAATGTAGCGCGCCACCTCGCCGCGGTCGGGCCGCTGGCGCATCTCGTCGACGATCTCACTCACGACGGCATCGAGGTTCGGCACGGATCGGGGATTCCTGACTGCAAGGACGAGCGCGGCCTTATCGCTGCAAGTTCGGGGCCTCAAGCGCGGCGCCTCGCGCACCGTGCCGGTCGCGAGAGATTTCGCGCGATTGATTGGTGCCGCAGGAGGATTTCGCGCGTTGACGCTGCGGCCGCGCAGCGGCCGGACGGGCGGGAGAGGCGCGTGAGCCGGGACGGGACCATCGCGATCATCGGGGCGGGTATCGCCGGCGCTGCCGCGGCGCATCGCCTGCATGCGGCAGGCCGGCGCGTCGTCGTGCTCGACAAGGGCCGCGGCCCCGGCGGCCGGATGGCGACGCGGCGGGGCCCGGACTCCTTGCGCTTCGACCACGGCGCCCAGTACTTCACCGCCCGCGACCCGCTTTTCGCAGCCGTGGTGGAGAGCTGGGCGGCGCGGGGCGTCGCGGCGCCCTGGGGCGGGGCAGGCCGCCACGTCGGCACCCCGGGCATGACCGCCCCGGTGCGCGACCTTCTCGACGGGATCGACCTCCGTTGCGGCCGCGCGGTCGACCGCCTGGTGCGCGACGGTCGGGACTGGCGGCTCGCGGATGCCGAAGGCGCGGCGCTCGCCGACGGGGCGGCCTTCGCCTCCGTGCTGCTGACCTGCCCGTCGCCGCAGAGCCTCGCGCTGCTCGCCGGCGCCGGCCACGACCTGCCGGGCTTGGCGGAGGTGCGCTACGCGCCGTGCTGGACCCTGATGCTGGCGCATGACGGCCCTCCCGCGCCGGACGCGGTAGTGCGGGAGGACCGCGATCCGGACGCGACCTTCGCCTGGGTCGCCCGCGACGGGAGCAAGCCCGGCCGTGAGGCCGGCGGGACGCTCGTGGCGCACGCCTCGCCAGCCTGGTCGCGCGCCAGCCTCGAATGCGCGGCGGAGGACGTGGCCGAGCAGCTGCTCGCGGCCCTGCGGGACCTCGTGCCCCTGGGAGAGGTGCGTCACCGCGCCGCCCATCGCTGGCGCTACGCCGCGGTCGAGCGGGCCGTGGGCGAGCCGTGCCTGTTCGCGCCGGAGACCGGCCTGGGCTTTGCCGGCGACGGCTGCCTCGGGCCGCGCGTGGAGTTCGCCTACCTGAGCGGCCTCGCCCTCGCCGAACGGGTGCTCGGGGAGACAGCGTGACGGTTGAGGTGCGGAAGCGCACCGCCGGACCGGCGCGACCGGAGGTAGCGTCCTGCCACACCGGGACCATCGTTCCGCCCAAAGGCGGTGCGAACACCTCTCCCGACCGGGGAGCCCTCATCCCTCAAAGCCGGCATCGCCGGCCCCGTTGGTCGGAGTATTCCGGCCTCGCACCAAGCCACAGGGAGCCCATGAACCCGGACCGGGAGGCGCGTAGCCTCGGCGGTTCTCCTCGGATCCTTCATGTCGGGTGAGTCCAATGTCTGATGCGTCCCTTTTCCTCCACATCGCCGGATCGCTGACCTTCGTGGCCCTGGTCGGCCTCGGGATCGGCCGAGCCCTCGATGCCTGGGTGCGGCTGGCGCCGACCGGCACCGACGACGAGACCGCCCTGGCGGAGTAGGCACCGGCCGGATAGGGTCCGGACCGGGCAGGAGGACGCCGCCTTGCGCGAGTTGATGGAGAGGGCCGGCCGCGCCGCCGCGCTGCTGACGGCGCGGCGGGAGACCGTCGCGGTGGCGGAATCGTCCTCGGGCGGCCTGGTGGCGGCCGCCCTCCTGGCGGTGCCCGGCGCCTCCGCCTACTTCCTCGGCGGTGCGGTGGTCTACACGGGCCAGGCGCGCCGCGCGCTCCTCGGCCTCGACGAGGCCGGGATGGCCGGCCTGCGCAGTGCGAGCGAACCTTATGCCGAGCGCGTGGCCGCGCTCGTGCGGGAGCGCCACGGCGCGGTCTGGGGCCTGTGCGAGACCGGCGCCGCCGGGCCGGGCGGCAACCGCTACGGCGACGCCGCCGGCCATACCTGCCTGGCGGTGGCCGGCCCGGCCGCGCGCCGCCTGACCCTCGAGACCGCCAGCCCCGACCGGGCCGCCAACATGGAGGCCTTCGCGGCCGCGATGCTCGACGTCTTCCTCGACGCGCTGACGGAGGCGGACCGGACCCCGTAGGGCGGTCCGCTCGGCACGCCCGGCGTCAGCTCGGCCGGTTCATCCGGCAGGTGGTCGGCACCAGCGTGTCCTTGGTCTCGACCCGGCCGACCATCTTCCAGCCCCAGCCGGTGCCCTCCTCGTCGAAGCGCATGCCGGGCTCCATCGGCCCGAACGAGGAGATGAACATCGTCTGGAAGTACTGGTGGTCGTCGGGCCGCACGAAGCCCTCGCCGCCGGAATACGGCTTCAGGCGGGCGTTCTCGAGCTTCGGCGCGACCTTGCGCGCCTCGGACGACCCGGCCTCCTGCATGGCGGCGAGCAGGGCGTTCATCGCGTTGAAGGCCCGCGGATAGGTGGAACCGATGCCGGTGCGGGCCCGGAACGCGACCTCGAATTCCTGCGATTCCGCGTCGCCGACGTTGGCGGCGCCCTGCGTGACCTGGAACACCCGGTGGGCGAGCCCGGTCTGGCGCACCACCGTGGGACCGCCGGTGCCGCCGGCATAGTAGGTGTAGAAGCTCGCCTGGAGCCCGGCCTCCGACGCGGCCTTGAGCAGCAGGTTGAAGTCCTGGGCCCAGTTGCCGGTGATGACGGAATCCGCCCCCGAGGCGCGGATCTTGGTGATGTAGGGGGCGAAGTCGTTGACCTTCTGCAGCGGCGTCACCTCGTCGCCGACGATCTCGATGTCGGGCCGCTTCGCCTTCAGCATCGCCCGCGCCTGCTGCCGCACCGACTGCCCGAACGAGTAGTCCTGGTTGATGAGGTATACCTTCTTGATCTCGGGCCGATTCTTCATGAAGTTGGTCAGCGCCTCCATCTTGATGTCCGAATTGGCATCGAAGCGGAAATGCCAGTAGTTGCATTTCTCGTTGGTGAGCGAGGGATCGACCGCCGAGTAGTTGATGTAGATCACCTGACGGTCGGGATTGCGCTCGTTGTGCTTGGCGACGAAGTCGGTCAGCGCCGCGGCGGCCGAGGAGCCGTTGCCCTGGACCAGCACCCGGGCGCCGGCATCGATGCCCTTCTGGGCGGCGATGAGGGTCTCCTGCGGGTTGACCTTGTTGTCGTAGGCCAGCACCTCGAACCGGAATGCCTTCTGGCGGCCGTTCAGCACCTCGGCCATGTACTGGTAGTGGCGCAGGCCCGCCTCGCCGGTCGGCGCGCCGCCGCCCGAGAGCGGATCGATGAAGGCGATCTTCACGGTTTCCTGGGCGACGGCCGGGCCGCTCAGGACCAGGGCGACGACGGCGCCCCGCAGCGATTCGCGGATGGACTTCATGGTTCCTCTCCTTCGGGCCGCGGATGTCTCGCACCCGACCGGGCCGGCACCGCGTTGCCGAGATCGAAGGTCCCGCTCCGGCCGGGTGAACGTCAAGCAGAAACCGCGACTCCGCCACCCTGTTCGCGCTTCACCTTCAAGGATCCTGGAACCGGCAAGAGAAAACGACGAGACGCGCCGGACAGGATCTCGATCTTGGAATTGATCTAATTGTGACGACGGCAAGCGCACGGACCGGACACGTTGACATCCGCTTCATCCGGAGCGTAAGCGGCACGGCATCTGCCCATTGCGGTCGACGATCGCGCGACCGGACGCGAACGACGCGGGACTACACGACATGACGCAGTCCGACGCAGCGTCCGCGCGCACGGGCATCTTCGCGCCGGCCCGCCGGCCCGCGCGCGGGAGGCCCCGCCGGTGAGGTCCCTGCTGTTCCGGCTCCACTGGCTGCTCGGCCTGACCGCGGGCCTCGTCCTGATGGTCGTCGGGGTGACCGGCGGCGTGCTGAGCCTCGAGGACGAGGTCACGGCGCTCCTCAGCCCCGGCATCATCGACGTTCAGGCCCGGGAGGTGCCGCGGCTGACGCCAGACGCGCTCGTCGCCCGCCTGAGCGAGGAGGCGCCGGGACGGCGGGTCACGCTCCTCGTCATGAACGGTGCGCCGGACCGGGCGGCGCGGGTGCGCCTCGCCGATGACGGGCCGGGACGGGGGAGCGACACCTACGTCGATCCGTATGACGGGCGGATCCTCGGGCCGGCCCGGGGAGAGGCGTTCTTCGGCGTCGTGCAGCGCCTGCACCGCTGGCTGGTGCTGCCCGGCAACGGCGACGGCTGGGGCCGCACGATCACCGGCGCCTCGGCGCTGGCCCTCGTCTACCTCGCGCTGTCGGGCCTGTACCTGCGCTGGCCGAAGGGCCGCTCCGGCTGGCGGACCTGGCTGAAGCCGGCGCTCGGCCGCCGCGGCCGGCCGCTCTACTGGTCGCTGCACGCGGTCGTCGGCACCTGGGTCCTGGTGCTCTACCTCGTCATGGCGCTCACCGGCCTGTGGTGGTCCTACGGCTGGTACCGGGACGGGATGACGCTCCTGCTCACCGGCCGGCCGGCCGCGGCCGCCCCGCCCCGCGGCGCCAAGGCCGGTGACGGCAAGACCGCTGGTGCCAAGGCCGGCGGCCCGGGCCGGCGCACCCCGGCTCCCCTCGATCCCGCCTTCGCGGCCTTCGCGGCGGCGACGGGTGGCCGCTACGCCACCGCCACCCTCGGCCCGGCCCGCGAGGGCGAGACGATCCGCATCCGGGCGGTGGCGCCGGACGCCGCCCACTTCCAGGCCCGCGACGAGTGGCGCTTCCGTCCCGACGGCACCCTCGAGGCCCGCGACCTCTACGCCGACCGGACCCTCGGCGCCCGGCTCACCGGAAGCGTGCTGGCCCTGCACCAGGGCCGCTTCTTCGGCCCCGCCGGCACCGTCGCCTTCACGCTGGCGGCGCTCGCCATGCCGCTCTTCGGGGTGACGGGGCTGCTGCTCTACCTCGGCCGGCGCCGCAGCCGCCGGCGCCACGCGACCGCGGCGGTCCAGGGAGCGGCCCAGGGAGCGGCCAAGGGAGCAGCCAAGGGGGCGGCCAAGCCGGCGGCCGAGGTCGCCTGATCGGCTCCTGGCCGCGGCGCGAGTTGCCTTCCGATCCCATCAGGCATTAAGCGCACGGTCAGCAGGGCCGCCGACCGGCGAGAGGATGCCGCATGATCCGCAACGACGTCTCCATCACGCCCGAGCTCGTGCGCCAGCACGGCCTGACCGAGGACGAGTACCAGCGCTTCGTCGGGCTGATCGGGCGCGAGCCGACCATCACCGAGCTCGGCATCGTCTCGGCGATGTGGAACGAGCACTGCTCGTACAAGTCCTCGCGCCTCCACCTGAAGACCCTGCCGACCAAGGCGCCGTGGGTGATCCAGGGCCCGGGCGAGAATGCCGGCGTCATCGACATCGGCGACGGCCTCGCCTGCGTGTTCAAGATGGAGAGCCACAACCACCCGAGCTTCATCGAGCCCTACCAGGGCGCGGCGACCGGGGTCGGCGGCATCCTGCGCGACGTCTTCACCATGGGCGCGCGGCCGATCGCGGCGCTCAACGCCCTGCGGTTCGGCTCGCCGGACCATCCGCGCACGCCTCACCTCGTGTCGGGCGTGGTCGCGGGCATCGGCGGCTACGGCAATTCCTTCGGCGTGCCGACGGTGGGCGGGGCGGTGGGCTTCCACACCCGCTACGACGGCAACATCCTGGTCAACGCCATGGCGGTCGGCCTGGCGCGTGCCGACGCGATCTTCTACGCCGCCGCCACGGGCGTGGGTAACCCGATCGTCTATCTCGGCTCGAAGACCGGCCGCGACGGCATCCACGGCGCCACGATGGCGTCGGCCGCCTTCGACGCCTCGTCGGAGGAGAAGCGCCCGACCGTGCAGGTCGGCGATCCCTTCGCGGAAAAGCTGCTGCTCGAGGCCTGCCTCGAGCTGATGGCCTCCGGCGCCGTCATCGCGATCCAGGACATGGGCGCGGCCGGCCTGACCTGCTCGGCGGTCGAGATGGGCGCCAAGGGCAATCTCGGCGTCGAGTTGAACCTCGACGCGGTGCCGACCCGCGAGCCCGGCATGACGGCTTACGAGATGATGCTGTCGGAGAGCCAGGAGCGCATGCTCATGGTGCTCAAGCCCGGCATGGAGCGCGAGGCGGAAGCGATCTTCGTGAAGTGGGGCCTCGACTTCGCGATCATCGGCCACACCACCGACACGCTCCGCTTCGTCATCAAGCACGGCGGCGAAACGGTGGCCGACCTGCCGATCAAGGAGCTCGGCGACGAGGCCCCGCTCTACGACCGGCCGCACCGCCAGAACATGCACCAGCCGGTGCTGAAGGCCGAGAACGTGCCGGCGCCGATGCGCAACGTCGATGCGCTGAAGAAGCTCGTCGGCTCGCCCGACCTGTCCTCGAAGCGCTGGGTCTACGAGCAGTACGATCACTTCATCCTCGGCAACACCGTGCAGAAGCCCGGCGGCGACGCCGCGGTGGTGCGGGTCGAGGACGGGCCGAAGGGCCTGGCGCTCACCACCGACGTGACGCCGCGCTACTGCGAGGCCGATCCGGTCGAGGGCGGCAAGCAGGCGGTGGCCGAGGCCTGGCGCAACATCACGGCGGTCGGCGGCCGCCCGCTCGCGATCACCGACAACCTCAACTTCGGCAACCCGGAGAAGCCGGAGGTGATGGGCCAGTTCGTCGGCTGCATCCAGGGCATCGGCGAGGCCTGCCGCGCCCTCGACTTCCCGGTCGTGTCCGGCAACGTCTCGCTCTACAACGAGACCGAGGGCGTCGGCATCCTGCCGACCCCGACGATCGGCGGCGTCGGCGTGGTCGACGACGTGAACAGGATCGCCACCGTCGCGCTCAAGCGCGACGGCGACGCCCTGGTGCTGATCGGCAAGACCGCGGGCTGGCTCGGCCAGTCGGCCTATCTGGCGGCGGTCTGCGGCCGCGAGGAGGGGGCGCCGCCCCCGGTCGATCTCGCCGCCGAGAAGCGCAACGGCGACTTCGTGCGCGGGCTCATCACCTCCGGCCTCGTCGACACCGTGCACGACCTCTCCGACGGCGGCCTCGCGGTGGCGGTCGCCGAGATGGCGCTGGCGGGCAATATCGGCGCGGTCCTGCCCGAGTGTCCCCTGCCGGTGCCCTGCCACGCCTACCTGTTCGGCGAGGACCAGGGCCGCTACCTCCTGGCAGTGGAGCCCGACGCGGTGGCCGACCTCCTCTACAGCGCCAGCGCACAGGGCATCGACGCGGCGGTGATCGGCGTCACCGGCGCCGATTCGCTGACCCTGCCGGGCGACGAGATCATCACCCTCGAGGACCTGCGCGGGGCGCACGAGGGCTGGCTGCCGAACTACATGGCCCGTCCCGCCGCCGACCCCGCGGTGAACGCGGCCTGATACCCCGACCCTCGAGAAGGAGACGATCCCATGCCGATGGACGCCCGCGAGATCGAGGCGATGATCCGGGAAGCCCTGCCCGACGCCACGATCGAGATCCGCGACCTCGCCGGCGACGGCGACCACTACGCCGCCACCGTCGTGTCGGCGGCCTTCAAGGGCAAGTCGCGGGTGCAGCAGCACCAGATGGTCTACGGCGCGCTCCAGGGGCGCATGGGGGGCGTGCTCCACGCCCTTGCCCTGACCACGGGCGTGCCGCAGGATTGAGCCCCCGGAGGGCCGCCGCATGGACGAGAGCCGCTCGGATCGGCCGAGCCTCTACGACGAGGACGTCGTCGCCTGGGCGGAGCAGCAGGCGGCGGCCCTCCGGGCCCTCGGCGCGCGGCCAGAACTCTCGAACGTCCTCGACTGGGAGAACATCGCCGAGGAGGTCGAGTCGGTGGGCTCGTCACAGGTCAGCGCCGTCGCGAGCACGATCCGCCTCGTGCTCGTGCACCTGATCAAGCACCTCTCAGCCCCGCACCTGCCGCCAGCACAGCACTGGCGCTCGGAAATCGTGGCGTTTCAGCTCACAGGGCGGGCGGGCTATCGCGCCTCGATGCGGCGGAAGATCGATCTCGACAGAATCTGGCGTGATGCGGTCATCCAGGCGGAAGCGAACCTCGCCGCCTACCACGACGCACCGGTGGCAGGCCTGCCGGAGAGCTCACCGTTCACGCTGGACGAACTCGTAGCCGAGGACTTCGACATCGATCGCAGCTTGATCCAGCTGGCCGCGTCGCTCGATTCCACGCGTCCAACTCGGCGCCGGCGCTGAGACCACCGCCCAAGTGCCCCTTGGCAAGCGCCCCTTGCCAAGCGCCCCTTGCCAAGCGCCCCCTTGGACATTCCGGCCGGCCATCATTAAATGACACGCGGAACGAGGATCGTACCCATGACCGACGTCAACAGCCGCATCGAGACCGAGATCAAGTCCCAGGACGTGGTGGTGTTCATGAAGGGCACGCCGCAATTCCCGATGTGCGGCTTCTCGGGCCAGGTGGCCCAGATCCTCAACTACCTGGGCGTGCCGTTCAAGGGCGTGAACGTGCTCGAGGACATGGAGATCCGCGAGGGCATCAAGGCCTTCTCGCAGTGGCCGACCATCCCGCAGGTCTACGTCAAGGGCGAGTTCGTCGGCGGCTGCGACATCACCCGCGAGATGTTCCAGTCCGGCGAGCTGCAGCAGCTGCTCTCCGAGAAGGGCATCGCCACCAACATCGCCGCGGCCTGATTCCAGGCGCCGGATCGAAGACCGGAAGAGGCGCGCGAGCGCCCTTTTTCGTTGCACCCGCGAACTCCGCGAGCCGTCGGCGCGTCTACTCGCGAGCATTACGGCTCGTGAAGGGTGCGACATGCGGGACGTGATCATCGTGGGCGGCGGGCCGGCGGGACTGTCCGCGGCGCTCATCCTCGGGCGCTGCCGGCGCCGGGTGCTGCTGGTCGATGCCGGCCACCCGCGCAACGCCGTGACGCCGCACATGCACGGCTTCCTCGGTCGCGACGGCTGCGCGCCGGGCGACCTGCGCGCGGATGCCCGCCGGGAGCTCGCGGCCTACGACACGGTCGAGGTCTGGGAGGGCCGCGTGGTCGACGCCGTGCGGGCGCCGGACGGCTTCCAGGTGGTGATGGAGGACCAGCGCCGGGCGAAGGCGCGCCGGATGATCCTCGCCCCCGGCCTGCGCACGGAATTGCCGGCCCTGGAAGGGTTCTCCGCGTACTGGGGCCACGGCGTCCACCACTGCCCCTATTGCGACGGCTTCGAGAACCGCGACCGGCCGCTGGCGGTCTACGGCCCGGGCGAGGCGGGCAAGGGAGCGGGAATGGGGCTCGCCCTCGAGCTCACCGCCTGGAGCCGTGACCTGACGCTCTGCACCGACGGGCCCTGCGACCTCGATCACCCCGAGCGGGAGCGGCTCGCCCGCCAGGGCATCCGGGTCGAGGAACGCGCGGTGGCGCGGCTCGAGGGCGAGAACGGGCGCTTCGCCCGGGTGCGCCTGCGCGACGGCGCGGCCCTCGAATGCGGCGCGCTGTTCTTCACCACCGGGCCCTGCATCCCCTCCCCGCTCGTCGAGCGGCTCGGCTGCGACCTGTCGCCGAAGGGCACGGTGCCGACCCGCGACTACGAGCAGTCGAACGTCCCGGGGCTCTACGTGGCGGGCGACGCCTCGCGGCGGGTCCAACTCGCCATCGTGGCCGCCGCCGAGGGCGCCATGGCGGCCTTCGCCATCAATACCGAGCTCCTGCGCGAGGATACGCGCTGATTCGCCCCCCGATTCGCCCCAGCTTAGATCAGGACAGCATTCCGTCGTCCTCCGCGGCACCGCGCCTGGTCAAATAACGCGGCAGCAGCAGGAACTTGCCGGACCGGGCGGCGGCCGCGGCGGAAACGGCCGGGCGGACAATCGTCCTGTCAAGACTTTATCGTACGGCGAAGGTTTGTTAGCTTTTATTCAACGATCTCGGGAGGGAGCGCCCATGATAGCGCTGACTCAGGCATGGCGAGCCGGGTTCACCCGGCGCACGCAGCGTGCCGTCGTGACCCGCATGGCCGCGACGGTGCGGGTCGAGCCGGAACCGCCGGAGCACCACGAGCTGACCGCGCGGGAGCTGATCCGCATGGCCCAGTCCGCCCGCTCGCGGCGCGACGGAGCCGCCGGGGCCGGCGCTTTCGGCGCCGGCTGACCCGGGCTCGCGTGCCTTCCGGGCGCGCCGTCCCTGATGAGGCCGGAACCCCGGCGCTGAACTTCGGCAACCACCGCGCGTTCTCCGTCCCCCGCGCACGGAGATCCGCGTGTCCCCTCCCGTCCATCCCGAGACCCCTCGCGTCGCCGTGGCGTGCCGCTGCACTCTCGGCGAGGAGGTGCTGTGGGACGGGCGGGACGGCAGCCTGACCTAGGGTCGACATCGGGGATCCGGCGCTGTGGCGCCACCGGCCGGCGACGGGCGAGACCGACCGGCTGCCCCTCGACGAGACGCCCGGCTTCGTCGTCCTGACGCCGGATCCCGCGACGGTGGTGGCGGGCCTCCGCTCGGGCCTGGCGCGGCTGCACCGGTCGACCGGCGCGCGCACCCCTCTCGCCCCCGGGCCGGACGAGCCGGGTAACCGTCTCAACGGCGGCCGCGTCGGGCCCGACGGCGCGCTCTACTTCGGCACCATGAACGAGGCCGAAGCGGCGCCGACCGGCACCTTCTATCGTTGGGACGGCAGCAGCCTGGAGCAGTTCGGCGGCCGGATGCCGGTCGCCAACGGGCCGGTCTGGAGCCCGGACGGTCGCGTGCTCTACACCGTCGACACGGGCGCCGGGGTGATTCGCCGGCACGCCGGCTGGACCGCGCCGCCGGAGGACCTGATTCGGTTCGAGCCCGGCTGGGGCAAGCCGGACGGGCTCGCGGTGGATGCCCAGGGCTACCTCTGGGCCTGCCATTACGGCGGCTCGCGCATCACGCGATGCGCTCCGGACGGCACCCTCGACCGCATCGTGCCGATGCCCACCGCCCTGGTGACCCACTGCACCTTCGGCGGCCCGGACCTCACCACCCTCTACGTCACCACCGGCCTGCGCGACCGGGACCCGACCATCGATCCAATGGCCGGGCACCTGTTCACGCTCGAGACCGGTATTCGCGGAGTGCCGGCACGCATCTTCACCTTATAGCCACGCTTCTTCGCCGCAATGCACACGAAGTCTTCGTGCATCGCACAACAGCGCAGCGTGCGCTCGCGCACGTCGAGCGGACTGGCGCGATGTTAGGCGATCGTGGCACTTGCGAGGGAAGCAGGCACCGTCTTTCGGCGGTGGACTGAAACTTTTTCTTGCACGGCGAGTCGCAGCGCGGAACTGTATGAGTTCTTCAGCGTTGCTGTTGCCTAAGCGTGAGTATGCGTACCCCCTCAGCCACGGGCCGCGAGCCCGGGGGACAATCATGCCCGATTTCGAGTCACGGAACCTCGACGATACCGAGAGCCTCGCCCGGCTCGCCGAGTTGCTCCATCCCACCAAGGTCGCCCGCACCGAGGCCAGGGCCCGCGGTCGTCGCCGCGCGGCGGTCGGCCTGATCCCGGCCCAGGCCCCCACCTCGGCCGGCCAGCCGCAGCAGGCGGTCCTTCAGCACGCCTGAGCGCGCGGCGCGCCTACCAGGCCTGCGAGGTGATCAGCCCCTTGCTGGTGACGACGACCCAGGTCCGGCCGCGGCGCTCGATCGCCTCGACCCGTCCGGCCCCCGGCAGCGTGTCGCCCGGGCCGACCTCCACGAGGCGGCGGTTGCGGTTCTCGATCATCGCCATTCCGTCATAGACGTCGCGCAGCACCCAACCCTCGATGGTGGGCGGCTTCGCCTTGTCGGCCGGCTTGTCGGGCAGGCTGCCGGTCAGGGCCGGCTCCGCCGCCGCGACCGCCACCGGGACGGGGGCGGCCGGCGCGGCCGCGACCGGGGTGGCGGCGTGACGCTTGTCGAGCTTGTCGGCGACCGCGGCGATGCGGGCCGCCTGCTCCCGGTCGGCGCGATCCTGCCGCTCGGCCATGGCGGCCAGGCGCTCGCCGACCGCCGCGACCTTGCCGGCGAGGTCGCCCTCGAGGCGCTGCAGCCGCTCCAGGCGCTCGGAGACCTGCCCCAGGCGGGCGGCGGTCTCGGCGCGGCCCTTATCGGCCGCCTCCTGGGCCTGGACGGTGCGGTCGCGCAGCAGCGACACGTCGGTGGCGAGGCGGGCCGCGTCGGCGGCGCCGGCCTCGACCCGGCCGCTGAGCCGCGACCACTCGGCCGCCGGGATGCCCGGCTGGCCGCCCTGGACGGCGCCCATCAGCGCCACCGTGGCGCCGCCCGCCAGCGCCCCGACGCAGCCGGCGCAGAGGAGCCCCGCGAGCGTCGTCGTCTTCAGCTTCGGCCAAGGGCGCCCGGCAAGGGAGAACCGCCCGGCAGGTGAGGACTGCCCGGACAGGTTCGCCGGTCCGCTCTTGCCCGTGGCGGGCGCCGCACCGTCCGGGGCCGGCGCGCCGGCGAC
Organism: Methylobacterium variabile; assembly: GCF_001043975.1. Lineage (GTDB taxonomy): Bacteria > Pseudomonadota > Alphaproteobacteria > Rhizobiales > Beijerinckiaceae > Methylobacterium > Methylobacterium variabile. The sequence continues at coordinate 11,814 of NZ_LABY01000074.1, read as the reverse complement.
GTCGTTCTGATCCACCATGACCCGAGCTTCCCAGAAATCCAGGAAGCTTTGGGTAACCATGTTTGCTTAACCGCTGGTTACCACGGAGACCACCGGCCGCGGCACCCGCGCCGAGGAGGACCGGATCGCGACAGCGATCCGGTCCTCTCCCGTCAGGCCAGATCGGGCAGCACGCGCTCGATCTCGGCCCGGTGCGGCTCCAGGAAGGCCGGCAGCTTCAGGGCCTGGCCGAGGATCTCGGCCGGCTCGTCGGCGGAGAAGCCGGGATCGTCGGTGGCGATCTCGAACAGCACGCCGCCGGGCTCCCGGAAGTAGACCGAGCGGAAGTAGTGGCGGTCGCGCTGCTCGGTCACCTGCAACCCGAGCGCCTCGGCGCGGCGCGCCATCTCCTCCTGCGCCGCGTCGTCGGCGGCCCGGAAGGCGACGTGGTGGACCGAGCCGCCGCCGGAGCGCCCGGGCAGGAAGTCGCCGACCTCGCGCAGCGTCACGTAGGCGCCGAGCCCGGCCTCGCCGGCGTAGCGGGTTAGCGAGCCCTCCCGGCCGGTCTCCACGAGGCCGAGCACCTCCGTCAGCACCCGGGCCGTGGGGGCGGCCTGGCGCAGCATCAGGGTCACGCCGTGGAAGCCCCGCACGGCGTGCTCCGCCGGCACCTCGGCCCCGCTCCAGGCCGGCTCGGCCTCCGCACCCGCCACGCCGACCAGGGCGAGGCGCATCCCGTCGGGATCGCGGAACGGCAGAACCGTCTCGCCGAACACCTTGGCGGGCGCCTCGAAGGCGACTCCCGCCGCGACCAGCCGGTGCGTCCAGTACCCGATCGAGCCTGCAGGCACCCGGAACGCCGTCTCCTCGGTCTGCCCGACCCCGACCCGGCCCGGGGCGACGTGCTCCCAGGGGAAGAAGGTCAGGATCGTGCCCGGCGCGCCGTCCGCGTCACCGTAGTACAGGTGGTAGGTGCCCGGATCGTCGAAGTTGACGGTCTTCTTGACGAGCCGCAGCCCGAGGACCCGGGTGTAGAAGTCGAGGTTCCGCCGCGCCGGCCCCGAGATGGCGGTGACGTGGTGCAGGCCGGCGGAGGCGGTGGTGATGGTCGTCATGGCCCGGAACTCCCAGATGGCGGACCGGCGGGGGAAAGCCGTCGGGTCCGTCGCGATGACGAAGATCTAGGGGTTGCCTGCGAGGTCAGAAATAGAAACAATCGAAACCCATCGTTTCTGGACGCGACCATGCCGCTGCCCGATTTCGAGGCCTGGGCGATCTTCGCCCGGGTGGCGCAGACCGCCTCGTTCTCCCGCGCCGCGGCGGAGCTCGGCCTCTCCAAGGCCACGGTGTCGAAGGCGGTGAGCCGGCTCGAGCAGCGCCTCGGCGCGAGTCTCCTGCACCGCACCTCCCGGCGCCTCGCCCTGACCGAGGCCGGGCGCCTCGCCCTCGACGGCGCCGCCCGCATCCTGGCGGCAGGCGAGGCGGCGGAGGCCGAGGCCCTGGCGCAATCGGCCTCGCCCCGGGGGCTGGTGCGCCTCGCCGCCCCGATGTCGTTCGGCCTCGCCCACGTGGCGCCGCTCCTGCCCGACTTCCTCGCCGCGCACCCGGAGGTCGCCGTCGACCTGCATCTCAGCGACGCGCTCGTCGACCTCGTCGGCGGCGGCTTCGACCTCGGCCTGCGCATCGCGGCGCTCGCCGATTCGAGCCTGCGGCTGCGCCGGCTCTGCGCGGTCGGCCGCTCGCTGGTGGCAGCCCCCGACTATCTTGCGCGGGCCGGCCGACCGGCGCATCCGCGCGACCTCGCGGGCCACGCCTGTCTCGGCTACGCCTACCTGCCGAACCCGGAGCGCTGGCACTTCCACGACGAGGCCGGCGGCGAGGTGACGGTGGTGCCCGCCGGGCGGCTGCGGGCAAACAACGCCGACGCGCTGACGCCGGCGCTCAGGGCGGGCCTGGGCCTCGCCGTGCAGCCGGACTTCCTGATCTGGGACGACCTGCGCGCCGGACGGCTCGAGCGGGTGATGCCGGGCTGGTCGCCACCACCGGTCGGACTCAACCTGCTGATGCCGCCGGGCGCCGCCCGGCCGGCGCGGGTCACCGCTCTCGTGGCGTTCCTGGAGCGCCGGCTCGCGGCGGCCCCCTGGGCGAGCGCGCCCGCGCGTGACACGATGGCTGCCCCGTAACAATACGGCTTTACAAAGTCCGCGGAATGGTCGACGGGGCGCATACGACCTTCGTCGTAGGGCGGAACGGGCGGGCCGCGTGCGACCGCCGTGCCGTCTGTTAGACTAGGTCGTTGATTTCACCGCAGTTTTTTGCATCCCGCATGGTTCCCACGCCGGCCAAAAGGTGCTCTAAGCTCGGACCGGGGTCCGAGAAGGAAGAATGCGATGAAGTTCCGCGTCGAGGTCGATTGCACCCCGATCGAGGCACGCCAGTTCGTAGGGCTCCCGAATGTCGAGCCACTGCAGGCGGCGGTGATGGCCGAGGTCGAGCGGCGCATGATGGCCGAGATGGACCGGTTCTCGCCCGACACCATCATGCGCAGCTGGTTCTCGGTGTTTCCGCAGAATGCCGACCAGATGCAGAGCCTCTTCCTGAAGATGTTCCAGCAGGGATTCGGCGGTGCTCCGACTCCGCCGGCCAAGTCCGATACCTGAGTCACAAGTCCGACTACCTGATGCACAAGTCCGGCCCCTGGTGCCGCTGATGGCCGGGAGCAGTTCCGGGTTTTCGCACTGCAGCGACGTGGGCGGTGCGGAGAATCGGAAAGCCCCTCGCCGTCAGTCACGCTAAACCCTTGCAATACCTGACGAGCTGCGGAAGCATAGCGGTGGCACGAACGATGCTGACGCCTGCGGCAGCTCGACCCGCCGATCGAGCATGACCTTAAGGGAGGACAACGTGGAACGCAGTCGCGATCTCGACCCGGTCGAGACCCAGGAGTGGCTCGATTCGCTCGACGGCGTGCTGGAGGTCGAGGGTCCGGAGCGGGCGCACTTCCTCATCGAGCAGGTCATCGAGGGCGCCCGCAAGAAGGGCGCGCCGGTTCCGTACTCGGCCAACACCGCGTACCTGAACACGATTCCCGTCGACAAGCAGGACCCGCACCCGGGCGACCGGGTGATCGAGCACCGCATCCGCTCGGCGATCCGCTGGAACGCGATCGCGATCATCCTGCGCAACAACAAGGACTCGTCCGAGCTCGGCGGCCACATCGCCAGCTTCCAGTCCGCCGCGACCCTGTACGACACCGGCTTCATGCATTTCTGGCACGGCGCGGAGGGCGACCGCGGCGGCGACCTGATCTACGTCCAGGGCCATTCCTCGCCGGGCATCTACGCCCGCGCCTATCTCGAGGGGCGCCTGACCGAGGAGCAGCTGCTCAAGTTCCGCCAGGAAGTCGGCGGCAAGGGCCTGTCCTCCTATCCGCATCCCTGGCTGATGCCGGATTTCTGGCAGTTCCCGACCGTCTCGATGGGCCTCGGCCCCCTGATGGCGATCTACCAGGCGCGGTATCTGCGCTACCTGCACCATCGCGGGCTCGCCAACACCGACGGCCGCAAGGTCTGGGCCTTCATGGGCGACGGCGAGATGGACGAGCCGGAATCCCTCGGCGCGATCTCCCTCGCGGCGCGCGAGAAGCTCGACAACCTGGTCTTCGTCATCAACTGCAACCTGCAGCGCCTCGACGGTCCGGTGCGCGGCAACGGCAAGATCGTCCAGGAGCTCGAGGCCAACTTCCGCGGCGCCGGCTGGAACGTCATCAAGGTGCTGTGGGGCTCGGGCTGGGACCAGCTTCTCGCCCGCGACACCTCCGGCATGCTGGCGCGCCTGATGGAGGAGTGCGTCGACGGCGAGTACCAGGACTTCAAGTCGAAGAACGGCGCCTACATCCGCGAGCACTTCTTCGGCAAGTATCCTGAGACCGCCGCGCTGGTGAAGGACTGGAGCGACGACGACATCTGGCGCCTGACCCGCGGCGGCCACGACCCGAGCAAGGTCTTCGCGGCCTACTCGGCGGCCGTGAAGCACAAGGGCCAGCCGACCCTCATCCTCGCCAAGACCGTGAAGGGCTACGGCATGGGCGAGGCGGGTGAAGCGCAGAACATCACCCATCAGCAGAAGAAGATGGGCGAGGCGGTGCTCAAGCAGTTCCGCGACCGCTTCCAGATCGACCTCTCCGACGACCAGATCGCCGAGATCCCGTTCATCCGCTTCCCCGAGGGGTCGCCGGAGCACCAGTACCTGATGGCCCGGCGCAAGGCCCTGGGCGGCCCGCTGCCGGCGCGGCTCCAGAAGTCGCAGAGCCTGCAGGTGCCGCCGCTCGAGGCGTTCTCGGCCCAGCTCAAGGAGACCGCGGGCCGCGAGATCTCCACCACCATGGCCTTCGTGCGGGTGCTCAACACGCTCCTGCGCGACAAGAACATCGGCAACCGCATCGTGCCGATCGTGCCCGACGAGAGCCGGACCTTCGGCATGGAGGGCATGTTCCGGCAGTTCGGCATCTTCAGCCAGGTCGGCCAGCTCTACCGGCCCGAAGACGCCAACCAGCTGATGTACTACCGCGAGGACGAGAAGGGCCAGATGCTCCAGGAGGGCATCAACGAGGCAGGCGCCATGTCGTCCTGGATCGCAGCCGCGACCTCGTACTCGCACTCCGACGCGCCGACGATCCCGTTCTACATCTACTACTCGATGTTCGGGTTCCAGCGCATCGGCGACCTCGCCTGGGCTGCCGGCGACATGCGCGCCCGCGGCTTCCTGATCGGCGGCACCGCCGGCCGCACGACCCTCAACGGCGAGGGCCTGCAGCACGAGGACGGCCACAGCCACCTGATCTCGGCCACCATCCCGAACTGCGTCTCCTACGACCCGACCTTCTCCTACGAGGTGGCGGTGATCGTGCAGGACGGCCTGCGCCGGATGTATGCCGAGCAGGAGGACGTGTTCTACTACCTCACGGTGATGAACGAGAACTACGAGCATCCCGGCATGCCCGAAGGGGCCGAGGCCGGGATCCTCAAGGGCATGTACCTGTTCCGCGAGGGCAAGGCCGGTGCCAAGCTCCGGGTGCAGCTGATGGGCTCGGGCACGATCCTGCGCGAGGTCATCGCCGGGGCCGAGCTGCTGGAGCAGGATTTCGGCATCGCCGCCGACATCTGGTCCTGCCCGAGCTTCACCGAGCTGCGCCGCGAGGCGATGGCGGTGGAGCGCTGGAACCTCCTGCACCCGACCGAGACGCAGAAGAAGACCTACGTCGAGACCTGCCTCGAAGGGCGCCAGGGCCCGGTGATCGCGGCGACCGACTACATGCGCCTCTTCGCCGACCAGATCCGCCCCTACGTGCCCGCCCGCTACAAGGTGCTCGGCACCGACGGCTTCGGCCGCTCCGACTACCGGGTGCGCCTGCGCGAGTTCTTCGAGGTCAACCGCTACTGGGTCGCCGTCGCGGCGCTCAAGAGCCTGGCCGAGGAGGGCGCCGTGCCGGCCGCCAAGGTCGCCGAGGCGATCGCCAAGTACGGGCTGGATCCGGAGAAGCCTGCCCCCTGGACCGTCTGAGCCTGCAACCGCGCGAGGCTCCTTCTCCTCCCGGACGCCCTGTCGGAGTCGCGTTTCTCCTCTGAGAGCCAACCCCTTGTAAGTACGCGCTTTCCCCTCCCCTTCGTGGGGAGGGGAAAGGGGATCGAGGATCCTGCGCGAGGGCGGTGCAGAATGGAGCATCGCGCTCCACGCGGCACCACCCCCACCTCCTCCCCACACGAGGAGGAGAGGCGCGCGTCTTCCAGCGGGAGAGTGCGATCAGACCGAGATGTGTGAAGACGATACCCGGGCGCCCGGGAGGGAACGGCTTCGCGTGCCGAGCATTCCATCTGCGTAAAATCGTTTTAAGCAAATCAATCGGGAGAGTGCGCAGTGTCGATCGAGGTCAAGATCCCGGATATCGGTGATTTCAAGGACATCCCGATCATCGAGATCCTGGTGAAGGAGGGTGACACCATCGGGGCGGAGGACCCGATCGTGTCGCTCGAATCCGACAAGGCGACGATGGAGGTGCCCTCCCCGTCGGCCGGTGTGATCGAGAAGATCCTGGTCAAGGTCGGCGACAAGGTGAGCGAGGGCAGCCCGGTCCTGCTCCTGAAGGGCGAGGCCGAGGCCAAGGCGCCGGCCGCGGCCCCGAGCGCCGGCGCGGCGCCCTCGGCCGACACCGCCGCCCTGATGCCGAAGCAGGAGCCCGACCCGGCCGCCCCGAGCGCGCCGCCGGTCCCGGCGGCGCCCGCCTCGTCCGCGCCGGACTTCTCGAACGTCCATGCGAGCCCCGCGGTGCGGCGGCTGGCCCGCGAGCTCGGCGTCGACCTGACCACGATCAAGGGCACCGGCGAGAAGGGCCGGATCACCAAGGAGGACGTGAAGGGCACGCTGGTGCGCTCCGCCGCCCCCGCGGCGTCCGCCGGCGCAGTCGCTCCGGCCGGCGGCATGGGCATCCCGGAGATCCCGGCGGTCGACTTCTCGAAGTTCGGCCCGACCGAGGTCAAGCCGCTCGCCCGGATCAAGAAGATCTCCGGCCCGCACCTGCACCGCGCCTGGCTCAACGTGCCGCTCGTCACGCATTCTGACGAGTCGGACATCACCGACACCGACGCCTACCGCAAGGAGCTCGACACCGCCGGCAAGGACAAGGGCTACCGCGTCACCCTGCTGTCGTTCCTGATCAAGGCCGCGGTCTCGGCGCTGCGCCAGCACCCGGAGTTCAACTCGTCGCTGAACCCCGAGAAGGACGCGCTGATCCTGAAGAAGTATTACAACATCGGCGTCGCCGTCGACACGCCGGACGGACTCGTCGTCCCGGTGGTCAAGGATGCCGACCGCAAGGGCATCGTCGAGATCAGCCAGGAGCTGGGCTCGCTGTCGAAGAAGGCCCGCGACGGCAAGCTCGGCAGCGGCGACATGCAGGGCGCCACCTTCACGATCTCGTCGCTCGGCGGCATCGGCGGCACCGGCTTCACGCCGCTCGTCAACGCCCCAGAGGTCGCGATCCTGGGCGTGGTGCGCTCCAAGATGGCGCCGGTCTGGAACGGCTCCGAGTTCAAGCCGCGCCTGATGCTGCCGCTCTCGGTCTCCTACGACCACCGCGTGATCGACGGCGCGCTCGCTGCGCGCTTCACCCGCCACCTCGCCCACGTCCTCGAGGACGTCCGGCGCCTCGTCGTCTGACGGGGGACGTGAAGAACAGCGAGGTGATCCGATGAGCAACGAAGTCCGTCTGCCGGACATCGGCGACTTCAAGAACGTCCCGGTGATCGAGGTGCTGGTGAAGGCCGGCGACACGATCGCGGTCGACGACACCATCATCGTCCTGGAATCCGACAAGGCGACCATGGACGTGCCCTCCTCCGTGGCCGGCAAGGTCGCGGAAGTGAAGGTCCAGCCCGGCGACAAGGTCACGCAAGGCGACCTGATCCTGGTGCTGGAGGGTGCTGCGGCCGGCACCGGCCAGGCCAAGCCCGAGGTCGCCGAGAAGGCGGCCCCGGCACAGACCTCCGCGGGCGGCTCGCCGCTGGCGGCCGGCACCGGCCAGGCCGGCTACGGCTCGCCGGCCACCGCCGGCGGGACGGGGGCGTCCGCCGCACCTGCCCCGAAGGGCGCCGCCCCGGTCTCCGGCGAGGAGATGCGGGCCGAGGTGCTCGTGCTCGGCGCCGGCCCCGGCGGCTACACGGCGGCGTTCCGCGCCGCCGACCTCGGCAAGAAGGTGATCCTGGTCGAGCGCTGGCCGAGCCTCGGCGGGGTGTGCCTCAATGTCGGCTGCATCCCCTCGAAGGCCCTGCTCCACGCCGCCAAGGTGATCGACGAGAGCCAGGCGATGGCCTCGCACGGCATCAGCTTCGCCGCGCCCCAGATCGACATCGATCAGCTCCGCAGCTGGAAGGAGGGCGTGGTCAAGCGCCTGACCGGCGGCCTCGGCGGGCTGGCCAAACAGCGCAAGGTGACGGTGGTGACGGGCACCGCCCGCTTCGTCAGCCCGCACCAGATCGAGGTCGAGCACGAGGGCAAGAAGACGATCATCGGCTTCGACAACGCGGTCATCGCGGCCGGCTCCGAGCCGATCAAGATGCCGTTCATCCCGCACGACGACCCGCGGGTGATCGACTCGACCGGGGCCCTCGAACTCGACGGGGTGCCGAAGCGCCTCCTCGTGATCGGCGGCGGCATCATCGGCCTCGAGATGGCGACGGTCTACCACGCGCTCGGGTCCAAGGTGACCATCGTCGAGCTGATGGACCAGATCATCCCCGGCGCCGACAAGGACATCGTCACGCCGCTCTTCAAGCGGATCTCGAAGCAGTACGAGGCGATCCACCTCAAGGCCAAGGTTACGGCCGTCGAGGCTCTCCCTGAGGGCCTCAAGGTGACGTTCGAGGGCGGCTCGGCGCCGGCGACCGACACCTTCGACAAGATCCTGGTCTCGGTCGGCCGCCGTCCCAACGGCAAGCTGATCAACGCCGAGGCCGCCGGCGTCGCGGTGGACGAGCGGGGCTTCATCCCGGTCGACAAGCAGATGCGCACGACCGCGCCGCACATCTTCGCCATTGGCGACGTGGTCGGCCAGCCGATGCTCGCCCACAAGGCGGTGCACGAGGGCAAGGTCGCGGCAGAGGCCGCCGCCGGCAAGAACTCGTTCTTCGACGCGAAGGTGATCCCGTCGGTGGCCTACACCGATCCGGAGGTGGCCTGGGTCGGCCTCTCGGAGACCGAGGCCAAGGCCAAGGGCATCAAGGTCGGCAAGGGCGTGTTCCCGTGGGCGGCGAGCGGCCGCTCGCTGTCGCTCGGGCGCGACGAGGGCATCACCAAGGTGCTGTTCGACGAGGAGTCGAACCGCATCGTCGGCTGCGGCATCGTCGGCCCCTCGGCGGGCGACCTGATCGCCGAAGCGGCGCTCGCCATCGAGATGGGGGCGGACGCGGAGGACATCGGTCTCACCATCCACCCGCACCCGACCCTGTCGGAGACGGTCGGCATGGCGGCCGAGGCCTTCGAGGGCACGATCACCGACCTCTACATGCCGAAGAAGAAGGCGCATTGAGGTAAATCTTCAAGGTGAGACGGCAGCGCCGCTGCCGTCTCACGCAGCGTTCACGCAATAAGGCGCGGGATCCCCTCTCCCGTATGGGAGAGGGGCAGGGGTGAGGGTGACTCGCTTCAGTGTGAATCACTGAGCGCCGTGCTGGAGCGGGACGGCCAGACCTCGACTCAGGACCGTAGCACCCTCACCCCCAGCCCCTCTCCCACACGGGAGAGGGGAAATATTGCGCCTCGTCCTCTCAACGATTTTCGAGACTTAAGTCTTCGGGCCATGCACAGGGCAGCCGGGTTGGGATGTTGTATCCCGGCTCCGGCCTCTCTCGCCCGGAAACAGGCTCAACCCGCCCTAACCCCGGCGGGATCACGACCGTAACCTTGAGCGTTCTCATCCCGATCGGCGCCCGCGAACAGCGCCGGCCGGGATAGCGACCCCGCGCGCCGCCATCCCGCAAACACCAGGAGGAAACCCCGTGGACGAGCAACTCGAGAAGGCCGCCCTCGACTATCACCGCTTCCCGACGCCCGGCAAAATCGCCGTGCTGCCGACCAAGGACATGAGCACCCAGCGCGACCTCGCGCTCGCCTACTCGCCGGGCGTGGCCGCCGCCTGCCTCGCCATCGAGAAGGACCCAGCCCAGGCCGCCGAGCTGACCTCCCGCGGCAACCTCGTGGCGGTGATCTCGAACGGCACCGCGGTGCTGGGCTTGGGCAACACCGGCGCGCTCGCCGGCAAGCCGGTGATGGAGGGCAAGGGCTGCCTCTTTCGCAAGTTCGCCGGCATCGACGTGTTCGACATCGAGATCGACGAGACCGACCCGGACAAGCTCGTCGACATCATCGCGAGCCTGGAGCCGACCTTCGGGGGCATCAACCTCGAGGACATCAAGGCGCCGGAATGCTTCGAGATCGAGACCCGCCTGCGCGAGCGGATGAAGATCCCGGTCTTCCACGACGACCAGCACGGCACCGCGATCATCGCCGCCGCGGCGATCCTCAACGGCCTTGAGGTGGTCGGCAAGCAGATCGGCGATGTGCGCGTCGTCTGCTCGGGCGCCGGGGCGGCGGCGATCGCCTGCCTCAACCTGCTGGTGAGCCTCGGCCTCGACAAGAAGAACGTCCTCGTCACCGACAGCCGCGGCGTGATCTACCAGGGCCGCAACAACCTTGACGCCCAGAAGGCACAGTACGCGCAAGTCACCGAGGCCCGCACCCTCGCCGACGCCGTGCCGGGCGCCGACATCTTCCTCGGCCTCTCGGCCGCCGGCGCGCTGACGCCCGAGATGGTCAAGGGCATGGCCGACAAGCCCCTGATCCTGGCGCTCGCCAACCCCGAGCCGGAGATCCGGCCCGAGGCCGCCAAGGCCGTGCGCCCCGACGCGATCATCGCCACCGGCCGCTCGGACTATCCGAACCAGGTCAACAACGTCCTGTGCTTCCCGTTCATCTTCCGGGGTGCCCTCGACGTCGGCGCCACCACGATCAACGAGGAGATGAAGCTCGCCGCGGTGCGGGCCATCGCGGAACTCGCCCGCGCCGAGCAGTCGGACGTGGTGACGGCGGCCTACGGGACGCAGGACATCGCCTTCGGCCCCGACTACCTGATCCCGCGGCCCTTCGACCCGCGGCTCATCACCAAGGTGGCACCGGCCGTGGCGCTGGCCGCCACCGAGAGCGGCGTCGCGACGAAGCCGATGCTCGACGTCGAGGCCTACCGCCGCTCGCTGGAGAGCCGCGTCTACACCTCCGGCACGGTGATGCAGCCGGTCTTCGCCGCGGCGAGCGAGGCGAGCCGTGCCCGCGTGGCCTACGCCGAGGGCGAGGACGACCGGGTGCTGCGCGCGGCCCAGGTGGTGGTCGACGAGGGGCTGGCCCGGCCGGTGCTGGTCGGACGGCGCGAGGTCATCGCCGAGAAGATGCGGGCTCTGGGCCTGCGGATCGAGGTCGGCCGCGACGTCGACGTCCAGGACCTCGACGACGAGGTCTTCCAGGCCGAGGCCGCCCAGGGCTACTACGCCCTGCGCAAGCGCTACGGCCTCTCGCGCGAGGTCGCGCGGGCCGAAGCCCGGCGCAACCCGACGGTGGTCGGCGCGATGCTGCTGCAGCTCGGCAAGGTCGACGGGCTCCTCTGCGGCGGCACCGGCTCCTATCACAGCCACCTGCGCCACGTGCGCGAGGTGATCGGGATGGCGCCCAAGGTGAAGGCGCTGACCGCGATGAGCCTGCTGCAATTGCCGCGGCACACCCTGTTCATCTGCGACCCCTACATCCACCTCGACCCGGGCGCGGAGGAACTGGCCGACATGACGCTGCTCGCCGCCGCCGAGATGCGTCGCTTCGGCCAGACCCCGCGGGTGGCGCTGGTCTCGCATTCGAGCTTCGGCACCGCCCGCAACCCGTCGGCGGGCAAGATGCGCGACGCGCTCGCGCTCATCGCCGAGCGGGCGCCGGACCTCGAGGTCGAGGGCGAGATGCAGGCCGACGCGGCGCTCAGCCGGCCGCTGATGGAGCGGGTGTTTCCGGAATCGCGCCTCACCGGCGAGGCCAACCTCCTGGTGATGCCGAACCTGGACGCCGCCAACATCACCCTCAACGCCCTGAAGGTGGTGGCCGGCCAGGGCATCAGCGTCGGGCCGATCCTCCTCGGCGCCGCCGCCCCGGTCCACATCCTCACCCACACCACCACCGTGCGCGGCATCGTCAACATGACGGCGGTGACGGCGGTGGCGGCGTCGGCGAAGGCGGGCTGAGGCGGGG
>NZ_LABY01000073.1 GCF_001043975.1 Methylobacterium variabile | reverse complement strand
GCCGCTCCCCGTCCGGGCCGATCCGGTGGCGCTGCTGGCGCTCCCGGCCTTCGCCTACCTCGCGGCGGCCTATGGCTGGCCGCTCCTCGTCCTGCTCGGGCGCAGCCTCTCGGGCCCGCAGGGGATCAGCCTCGCGCCGCTCGGCCAGTTCCTGTCCGATCCGTTCAGCTGGCGGGTGATCGGCAACACGGTGCGGACCGCGCTCCTCGTCACCCTCGTCTGCCTCCTCGCCGGCTATCCGGCGGCTCTCGCCCTGGCGCGGGCCCGCGGCGCGGTGCAGGGGCTCCTGCTCCTGTCCGTCATCCTGCCGCTCTCGGTCGGGGTCGTGGTTAAGGCCTATGCGTGGCAGATCGTGCTGCGCCGCGACGGGGTGATGTCGCAAGCCCTCGTCGGCCTCGGGATCTGGGACGCGCCGCAGCGCCTGCTGTTCACCGAGGCCGGGCTCGTCATCGGCGCCGCCAACGTCTTCCTGCCGTTCATGATCCTGCCGATCTACGCGGTGATCCGCCTGATCGACCCGCGCCTGCCCGAGGCCGCCGCGACCCTGGGGGCGAGCCCCCTGCGCCGCTTGCTCACCGTGACCCTGCCCCTGACCCTGCCGGGCATCGTCTCCGGCGTCGCCTTCGTGTTCTCCCTCGCGGTGTCGATGTACGTCGTGCCGAGCCTCGTCATCGGCGACCGCTTCCAGACCCTGGCGACGCTCACCGGCCGCGCCTTCCTGTTCATGCGCGACGAGCAGCTCGGCTCGACCACCGCGGTGATCCTGCTGGCCGTCGCGGTCGCCGTCGTGGTGGGCTCGACGGCGCTCGCCCGGCGCCTCGGCGGCGGAGGGCACGCATGACCGCGATCGAGCGCACGGCCCTCGCCGTGGTCTGGATGCTCGCTGCCGCCTCCGCCGTCTTCCTGATGGCGCCGCTGGTGGTGACGGTGGCGGTCTCGTTCGGGTCGAGCGCGGTCTTCACCCTGCCGCCGCCGTCCTGGTCGACGCGCTGGTACGAGCGGCTCTGGGCCTCGCGCGACCTCTGGCCCGCGGTCTGGACCTCGCTGCGGATCGCGTGCCTCGCCACCGCCCTGGCGCTGGTCCTCGGCACGCTCTGCGCCATCGCGGTGGTACGCGGGCGCTTTCCCGGGCGCGAGGCCCTCGTCACCTTCCTGATCTCGCCCCTGATGCTCCCCGGCCTCGTCGTCCGCATCGCGATGCTCCAGGGTTTTCGCGCGGCGGGCCTGCGCGACGTGGGTCTGAGCCTGCTGATCGCCCACGGGGTGATCACGCTGCCCTACGTCGTGCGCACCGTGGTGGCGGCGCTCTCGCTGTTCGACTTCACGCTGATCGACGCGGCCCGCACCCTGGGCCTGTCCTACCCGGCGGCCGTCCTGCGCGTGCTGGTGCCGAACCTGGCGCCGGCCTTCCTCACCTCCGGCCTGTTCGCGTTCCTCGCCTCGATGGACAACTACCCGATCTCGATCTTCTTCACCGACGCCTGGACCAAGACCTTGCCGATCCAGATGCTGCAATATGTCGAGGAGCGGCCCGACCCCACCGTCGCGGCGATCTCGACCCTGCTGATCCTGCTCGCCGTCGCGGTGCTGATCCTCGGCGACCGCCTCGTCGGCCTGCGCCGCCTGGCCGAGGTCTGACCCGATGGCGGATCCGGCTCACGATCGCGACTTCCGCGGCTACGGCGGGCACCCGCCGGCGGTCGCCTGGCCGGGCGGCGCTCGCCTCGCCGTCTCGGTCGTCGTCAACGTCGAGGAGGGGGCGGAACTCTCCCTCGGGATGGGCGACGAGCGCAACGAAGCCGTTTACGAGGTGGTGGAGGAGGTCGTCGGATCCCGCGACCTCTGCATGGAATCGCATTTCGAGTACGGCACGAGGGCCGGCTGGCCGCGCATCCGGGCGCTGCTCGCGGCCTACGGTGTGTCCGCGACCCTCAACGCCAACGGGCGCGCCGTCGCGCTCTCGCCGTGGCTGGCGCGGGAGGCGGTCGCCGACGGGCACGAGGTCGCGGCCCATGGCTGGCGCTGGGAGCGCCACGCCGGCATGGGCGAGGCCGAGGAGCGGGCGGCGATCGCCCGGGCCGTGGCGGCGATCCGCGGCGCGACCGGGCGCGCACCGGTCGGCTGGCACACCCGCTCGGCCACCTCGGTCAACACCCGCCGGCTGCTGCTGGAGCATGGCGGCTTCCTGTACGACTCGAACGCCTACAACGACGACCTGCCCTACCTCGTCCCGGGGCGGCAGGGGTCGCCCCATGGGCGCCCCCACGTCGTTCTGCCCTACGCCTTCGACACCAACGACATGCGCTTCCAGCGCGGCAGCGGCTTCGTGTTCGGCGACGATTTCGCCCGCTACTGCATCGACGCCTTCGACCGGCTCTACGAGGAGGGGGCGGTCGCGCCGCGGATGCTGTCGGTGGGCTTGCACCTGCGCATCATCGGCCGGCCCGGCCGCATCGGCGGGCTCGAGCGCTTCCTCGCCCACGCGGCCGCGCGGGAGGGCACCTGGTTCGCCCGCCGCGACGCCATCGCGACGCATTGGCTGCGGGAGGCCGCCGGTCTCGCGCCGTCGGACGCCGCCTGATCGACCGGAGGACCTGGGCCGCGCATCCTCGGGTCCTGGACGTGTCGCGCCGCGGCGGACGGCGGACGGCGGGGCTCGCCGGCGCCACCGATCGAACACGCTCGGCCATCTCCGCTGCGTGAGCCCCAGGTCGGCGAGCGCTGGCCGCAGCCTCACAGCTGCGGCTGGATGGCCCGCAGGGTCGCGGCGGTGCCCTCGATGAACCGGAGTGCGACGCGGACCTTCTCGGCCGCCAGCGGCAGGCGGGCGCAGCGGGTCGAGAGGTCGTCCAGCCGGCGCTGCTCGATGTCGAGGATCTTGAGCGCGTTCACGACCGCGAAGCGGATCACGTCCTTCACCGCGTCGTCATCGCCCGCCTCGACGAGCTGCCCCTCGATGGTGATGAGCGACTCGTAGCCGCGCAGCTCATCCGAGATCTGCGTGAGCGCGCGCAGGGTCTCGCGGACGCACTCGCCGTCGGCGGCCGGGAGATCGGAGCGCTCAGCCGTCCGCGCGACCTCGCTCAGCACCTCCGCGTAGCGGGGCTTCATCTGGGCAATGCTGGCCCGATCGCCATTGCTCAGGATGCGGGCCGGGACCGACTGTGCGGAAAAGACAATCAACGCTGCCACTGCGACCGCGTGCAGGTGGAATGCCCGCTGCAACGACGGACGCGGCCGTTCGATGCGAGCGGCGATCGAGGAGGCCCGGCGTGTGATCTGCATCGGCGGTACTTGTCCACGACCGGGCCCGGACTGGATCCGGCGGCCCAGCCTAGCGCTGGCCTTTGGAATTGTCTCTAATACACTCGCCGTGTCGCCCGCCAGTCGGTCGTCGCCTCCGTGAGATCGTGCGAGCCGTGCGCTCGGGTGGGGATCCCATGAGTTCGTCATCTCAGCAGATCTTTCGGGCCCGCGCCCTCGAGCGCATGGCCTCGCCCGAGCAGCTCGACCATCTCGTCCGCGTGACCAGGCCGGCCGACTGGGTGCTGGCCGCCGTCATCGCCCTCGTGCTCGCGACGGCCGTGACGTGGAGCCTGGTCGGCCGGATCCCGACCCGCGCCGCCGGTGAGGGCATCCTCGTCGGCGTCGGCGGCCAGGTGGTCGACGCCGTCTCGGGGGCCGGCGGCCGCCTCGGTGCGATCGCGGTCGCGGTCGGCGACCGCGTGGCGCTGGGCCAGCCGATCGCCGAGATCATCCAGAACGAGATCGAGCAGCGCTACCGCAGTGCCACGGAGGTGTACCGCGAACGCGAGCGCGACCATGCCGACCTCAGGAGCAAGATCGCGAGCGAACTGCAGACGAAGGCCGCCAACTTCGTCAAGGTCGAACGCGCCTTCGACCAGATCGTGCAGGCGACCGATCAGCGGATCGACTACCTCGCCACCGAGGTGCGCAACCTCGAGACCCTGCTCGCCAAGGGCATCACGACGCGCCGCACCGTCGAGGATCGCCGCCGCGAGCTCATCGATGCGCGCCAGCGCCGCGAGGATGCCCAGAACGAGCTGCTGAAGCTCAAGGTCCAGAAGACCGACCTCGAGGTGCAGCGCGACCGCGAGATCCAGGAATCGCAGTTCCGCATCAACGACGCGCGCCGGCAGATGGAGCAGATCGGCGGCGAGCTCGGCCGCAACACCCGCGTGGTGAGCCCGATCGCCGGCCGCGTCCTCGAGATCAAGGTCTCGCCCGGCTCCGTGCTGGGCGTCGGCACTCCGGTCGTCGCCGTGGAGACGGAGGGGCAGTCGCTGGAAGCGATCGTCTACATCCCGGCGGACAAGGGCAAGCAGATCCGGCCCGGCATGGAGGCGAGGCTCGAGCCGAGCACCGTCAAGCGCGAGGAGTACGGCACGCTCGTCGGGACGGTGATGTCGATCTCGGACTTCCCCCTCACCCCCCAGGGCATGCTGGCGGTGCTGCACAACGACACGCTCGTCTCGCGCTTCTCGCGCGAGGGCGCACCGTACGCCGCCCTGATCCGCCTGCAGCCGGATCCGGCGACCGCGAGCGGCTACCGGTGGGCAGTCGGCCGCGGCCCCGACCAGCGCCTGAGCAGCGGTACCCTGACCCGGGCCGAGATCACGACGCGCGAGCAGCGGCCGCTCGACCTCGCGCTGCCCACGCTCAAGCGCCTCACCGGGATCGCCGGCTGACGTCATGCGGAGCGCCATGGACGACCACCCGGCGGGCGGGCGCGCGCCGATCTCCCTCGGCCGGACCCCGGTGCGCGCGACGCCGAGCGTGCTGCAGATGGAGGCGGTCGAGTGCGGCGCGGCCGCCCTCGCCATCGTGCTCGCCTTCCACGGCGCCTGGGTTCCCCCTCGAGGAGCTGCGCGTCGCCTGCGGCATCTCGCGCGACGGCAGCACGGCGAGCAACATCGTCATGGCCGCGCGCGGCTACGGGCTCGCGGCCAAGGGCTACCGTCGCGAGCCCGCGACCCTGCAGGACCTGCCGATGCCCTGCATCCTGCACTGGAACTTCAACCACTTCGTCGTGCTCGAAGGCGTGCGCGGCACCCACGCCTTCATCAACGATCCGGCCGAGGGGCGCCGCCGGGTCACCGCCGAGGAACTCGACCTCGCCTTCACCGGCGTCGTTCTCACGATGGAGCCGACACCGGCCTTCCGCCGGGTCGGGCGCCGGCCGCAGGGCTGGCGCCTCCTGCTCCGGGAGCTGCGCGGCTCGCGCGCGGCGCTCGGCCTCGTCGCCGCCGTGAGCCTGGCCCTGGTGGTCCCCGGCATCGTCATCCCGGGCCTCACGAAGGTCTTCGTCGACGAGGTGCTGATCCAGGGCGCGACGGGCTGGCTCGTGCCCCTCCTGATCGGCATGGGCCTGACGGCGCTGCTCCGCGCCGTGGTGACGGCCCTGCAGCTCTCGCTGACGCTGCGGTTGCAGACGAAGCTCGCGGTCGTGATGACCAGCCGGTTCCTGTGGCACGTGACCCGGCTGCCGATGGCGTTCTTCGCCCAGCGCCACGCCGGCGACATCGCGAGCCGCAACGGCGTCAACGAGGACATCGCCCGCCTGCTCTCGGGCGGGCTCGCCAGCCAGGTGCTGGGCCTGGTCTCGCTCGCCTTCTTCGCCGCCGCGATGGCGGCCTACGACCTGCCGCTCACCGGCATCGCGGTCGGCCTCTCCCTCCTCAACCTGCTGGTGCTGCGCCTGATCGCACGGCGGCGCGAGGATCTGAGCCGGCGCCTCGCGGTCGAGCGCGGCAAGCTCGTCGCGGTCACCGTCGCGGCCGTGCGCGGCATCGAGACCCTCAAGGCCAGCGGCCTCGAGGACGAGGCTTTCGCCCAGTGGACCGGGATCCAGGCCAGAGCCCTCAACGCCGAGCAGGCGCTCGGCCCGTCGTCCACGCTCCTCGACGTCGCGCCCGCGCTCCTCGCCGGCCTGACCACGGCGGCGATCCTCAGCGTCGGCAGCGTCCGCGTGATCGAGGGCGCCCTGACGCTGGGCGGCCTCGTCGCGTTCCAGTCCCTGACGGCGAGCTTCTCCGAGCCGATCGGCGCCCTCGTCGGACAGGCAGGGACCATCCAGGTCGTGCGGGGCGGCCTCGACCGGCTGGAGGACGTCTACAACTACCCGGCCGATGTCCTGCCGAGGGCGCCCGCGGAGCCGTCCGACCCGCCGAGGCTCGCCGGGCGCGTGGAACTGGCCGGCGTCTCGTTCGGCTATGCGCCGCTCAAGCCGCCGCTCCTGACGGAGCTGTCGCTGTCGGTCGAGCCCGGCACCCGCGTGGCGCTCGTCGGCCTCTCGGGCAGCGGCAAGTCGACCCTCGGGCGGCTGATCTGCGGCCTCAACCGGCCCTGGTCGGGGCAGGTGCTCCTCGACGGCAAGCCGCTCGGCGAGATCCCGCCCGACGTCTTCGCGAATTCGGTGGCCTACGTCGACCAGGACATCGTCCTGTTCGAGGGCACGGTCCGGGACAACCTGACGCTGTGGGATCCGACGATCTCCGAGGCCGACCTGTCCGAGGCGCTGAAGGATGCGGCGATCCACGCCGAGATCGTGACCCGGCCGGGAAACTACGACTGCGCCGTGATCGAGGGCGGCGCGAACTTCAGCGGAGGCCAGCGCCAGCGGCTGGAGATCGCCCGCGCCCTCGTCGGCAATCCGGCCGTGCTCGTGCTCGACGAGGCGACGGCCGCCCTCGACCCCGTGACCGAGCGGGTGATCGACGACAACCTGCGCCGGCGCGGCTGCACCTGCATCATCATCGCCCACCGCCTCAGCACGATCCGGGATTGCGACGAGATCATCGTCCTCGATCGGGGTCGGATCGCCGAGCGTGGCCGCCACGAGGACCTGATCGCGCGGGCGGGCCTCTATGCCCATCTGGTGGCGCAGCGATGACGGCGGTGGCGCCCGCCGCGCCGGCATCGCGGATCGCGCTCGACGGACGCCATCCGGAGCGGCTCGACGGGCGGGCGCAGTCGCTGCTGATCGCCCGCGGGCATGCCGACGTCTTCCTGATCTCGGCATCGGGCGAGGCGCGCCGGCACCTGCTGCGCGCCGAGGCCGGGGATCTCCTCCCGCCGCTGCCGGCCTGGCCCGACGGTGCGAGCCGGATCGTCGCGGTCGGCGTGCCCGGCACCGAGGCGGAGCAGCCCGCCCTCGCGGACGCGCTCGCGGCGGGATCCCTCGAGGCCTGGATCCTGCGCCTGTCCACCCTGATCGTGGGCGCGCATCCCTCGTGGGAGATGCGCGAGATCCAGGGAGCGCCGCAGAGCCTGGAGCCTGGCGAGCGCCGCCGCGGCCCTGCCCGATCGGTGCGCTGGGTCGCGGTCACCGCGGGCACGGCACGCCTCATGGGGGGCGAGCCCGGCGAGGCGACCGGTGGCCCGTGCCTCCCGCTCGCGTCGGGATCCTGGCTGGAGGCCGGTCCGCAGGGCTGCACGATCGCGCCGGCCGAGCCGCCGGCCGGTGGCGCGTTGCGGCAGGCCCTCGACCGCTTCCACGCCTGCGCCTTCGCCGGACTCGCGCAGGCGGAGGCGACGCGGCTGGCGGGGGAGCGGGGCCGTCTCGCGCGCCGGTCGCGGATCGACGCGGCACGCGCGTCCGACCTGTTCGAGCGGCTCGCCGGGCTGGTCGTGCGCCGGCCGACGGCCGGCGGACCGCCCCTGGACGGGGGCGACGCCCTTCTCGCCGCCTGCGCGCTCGTCGCCGCGACGCTTCCCGCCGAGCTCACGCGACCGGCCGCTCGCGCGCGGCGCCCGGAGGGATCGGAGGATGTCTTCGCGGAGGTCCTCGATGTGGCCCGGGCTTCGCGCCTGCGCGTGCGCCGGACGCTGCTGCGGGACGCGTGGTGGCGGAGCGATCTGGGCGCGCTGCTCGCGTGGCACGGGGCGGCGGCCGATCCGGTCGCGCTGCTGCCGGACCGGCGGGGCTACGTGATGGTCGATCCGTCCGGCGGTCAGCGGCGCCGGGTCGACCGGGCCCTCGCGGCCGGGCTCATGCCCGAGGCCGTGACGTTCTACGCGACGCTGCCGGCCCGGGTGCTGCACCGGCGCGATCTCCTCGCCTTCGTGGCCGCCCCGGCCCGCAGCAACCTCGCCCGCATCGCCGTGGCCGCGCTGATGATGGCCGCTCTGTCGCTGGTGATCCCCCTGATCACCGAGGCGCTCGTCAACTCGGCGGTGCCGCGCAGCCAGCTCGACCAGGTCGCGGTCTGCGCGGCCGCGCTCGCCGTCGCCGCGATCGCGAGCGCGGCGATCCAGGTCTCGGAGAACCTGGCGATCCTCCGGCTCGAGGGCCTGATCGACTGGACGCTCCAGGCCGCGATGATCGACCGGATGCTGCGGCTGCGCGCCGAGCTGTTCCGCGACTACACGGCCGGCGACCTCGTCGGCCGGGTGATGGGCGTGGACGCGGTCCGGCGCGTCCTGACCGGCCAGAGCCTGCGCAACCTGTTCGCCGGCATCGCCTGCGCGATCAGCATCGGCCTGATGCTGTACTACGACGTGCGGCTCGCCCTGGTGGCGGTGGCCCTCTCGCTGGTCCGGAGCCTCCTCATTACGCTCGCCGCCGCGATCAGGCTGCGCCACGAGGGGCGTCACTTCGAGATGCAGGGGCGAGAATCGGGCTTCATCCTGCAGCTCTTCTCAGGAATACCCAAGTTGCGGGTGGCCAACGCGACGGTGCGCGCGCTGTCGGTCTGGTCGGGCCTGTTCACCGCCCAGAAGGCCCATCACGTCGCCGCGCAACGCGTCGCCAACCGCCTCGCCGTCGTCGAGGCCGTCTTCCCGACCTTGGCCACGATCGCGATCTTCGCGGCCGCGATCGGCTTCGGCAGCACCCTGACGAGCAACCTCGGCGCGTTCCTGGCCTTCTTCGCGGCCTTCGGCCAGACCATGGCGAAGATCGGCGCCTGGGCGACGGGCGTGGGGGAGGCTCTCGTGGCGATCCCGCACGTCAGGCGCATGCGTCCGCTGCTCACGGCCGAGCCGGAGAGCTCCGACGACCGCAAGCCGGCCGGGGATCTCGCCGGTGCGATCGAACTGTCGCGCGTGACGTTCCGGTACGGCGCCTCCGGCCCTCCCGTCCTCGACGACCTGTCGCTGCGCGTCGCGCCGGGCGAGTACGTGGCGATCGTCGGCCCGTCGGGCGGCGGGAAATCGTCGCTGTTCCGCCTGCTCCTCGGCTTCGAGCATCCCGAGGCGGGCGCCGTCTTCTACGACGGCAAGGCCCTCGACACGCTGGACATCAGCACGGTGCGCCGGCAGCTCGGCGTGGTGCTTCAGAACGGACGGCTCACGACCGGCAGCCTCTACGAGAACATCTGCGGCGGCGTGCCGCTCCCCATGGACCAGGCCCTGGAAGCCGCCCGCCTCGCCGGGCTCGAGGCCGACATCCAGGCCATGCCGATGGGCCTGCACACGATGGTCGCCGAGGGCGTGAACACCCTCTCGGGCGGACAGCGCCAGCGCCTCCTCATCGCCCGCGCCATCGCGCGGCGTCCGAGAATCCTGCTGCTCGACGAAGCCACGAGCGCGCTCGACAACGCGTCGCAGGCCGTGGTGAGCGCGTCCCTCGGAGCGCTCAACGTCACGCGCATCGTCATCGCGCACCGGCTCAGCACGGTGCGCGAGGCGGACCGGATCGTGGTGCTGGTGGACGGGCGCATCATCCAGTCCGGCAGCTTCGCGGAATTGAGTGCCGTGCCCGGAGTCTTCGCGCAATTCGCCGAGCGGCAGCTTCTGTAAAATTGACGACTTTGCGATGGGCCTGATATGCCGCATGACCTGCTGCGCCATGACTGGGCAATGAAATATTTGCAAGCTTCGAGGACCGCTTCGTTGCTTGGAGGGAGCGGCGCGCAGGGGCCGTCACTGCCGGAGACTGCGCTGCCCGATCCCGTGTTCTGCTCTGACGTAACCCTTACAGGGCCGTTGAGTTGGTCGCGCCAGTCGAGCGCGACGGAACGGGCGGCAGGTCGTGCGGCACCGCACCTCGTTCCGCAAGAAACCCGTCTACTGATGATTGTGCCAACCACATCGGCAACGGAGCCCGACCATGATCAAGATCTTCAAGAAGAAGTCGACCGAGCGGAAGCAGACGTCGGACGAGACGGTCATCTCGGACGCGGCGCTGTCCCAGGCCGCCGGCGGTCTGAACCCGCAGCCGCTGCCGCCGCGTTGGGGCGGACGGCGCGGCTTCTGAGCCGGCGATCATCTCGACGGGATTCGATGACAGTTCGATGCCGGACGGCCTCGCGCAAGCGGGGCCGTTCTGCTTCGGCATGACCGCTCCGGATCGGCCGCTCCGGAGATCGTCGGCGATTTCGGGCGGCCCGCCGGCTCCGGGCCTCGCGACACTGAGATTCCAAAGCAGAGGCGGCATTGCCGCTCAGGTCTCCATCCTCGAGGCCGGGGGCTTCGACGGTCCGCGTGACGTGCGGGCGTTCCGCGAGCGTGGCGGCGAGGTGCAACTGGTCGAGGTCATGGACGCACGCAGGAGCACCATCGGCGCGAGAATGGGAATTTCGTATTCTCCGCCGAGCCCACTGTCATAAGCCAGGCTCATGCAAGCCTTGTCGAGCGGATCTGCCTCTACCTACGATATCTCCTGCATTGCGCGTATCGAATTTCAACCGAAGCAGAATGACTTGCAATCACTCAGTTGGATGTGTCGCAAAATAAACGAGTTTGACCGTCTTTTTCTTCGAGTGTGACGGACTGATCGGCTCCAGTTTCGCCTGCTTGTACGCGCTGTTTTATGAGGCGTGAGGCGGTTCTGATGTCCTTTCCCAGCACTTTGTTCACCTCTGATTTCGACTCCGCAAATCGAATCGTGGTGACGTTGATGCCGTTCTCGTTGCCGAAAGCGAACTCGATCGCTGCGACCGGCAACGATCGGAACTTGCCGGAGACCGGAACAATAACCTCGGTATAGTCTCCTTTGTTCTTGGCGGTTATCGAACCCAGGGCGGGTGCAATGGTGGCTGGCACCGCGATGGGTGCGTTCGGGTTCACGCGCTTGCCGGTCGAGTCGTAACCATGCCGGGCCGCGACCGAGCGCCTGAACTGGTCGAAGGACTTCGAGCCATAGCATGTGGGCAAGAGCCCATTGAGCAATGGATCAAGCACGATCGGGGTTCCGGCTCGCGCCGGCACCGCAAGGCCAAAAAAGCAGGCAAGTACCGCGCCGACAACAACACCCCACCGCATGAGTGCCTCCAAGGATAGATGCGATTCTAGCGTTCAGAGCCTGTTTGACGTTCTGGACAATGTGAGCACCCTCTTTGTCATTCCGGGGCCGCGCAGCGGAGCCCGGAGTGCCGAAGGCACGCCCAGACACTGAGATGATATTGAATAAGGCGGATTGCGTTCCGCTCTATTATGAACATCCTAACATTCCGGGCTCCGCTGCGCGGCCCCGGAATGACATGCGGGGCGTCAAATCTGCAGAATCCAACCGAACAAGATTTCACGCTAAATTTTTGACAACAGGCTCGTCAATTTTGATTTCATGGGATCGCTCGGTTCTCCGAAATAAATGTAAGATACATTGCGAGATGGAAACGTGATTTTTCTATGCACCATCCATATTTGGCGAGTCCTCTTGTTGACCAGTATCACAATACTATTATCAAGGCAATCATGGGGCTGGCACCCATCATCCTTGAAAAATTGCTCGCTGTTGATGCTAATGGTTTCCAGTGGTCCTCGCAATCCGTCGTGCCGGATGATCCACCCATCCTCCTTCCTGAATTTGTGACCGCTTATGATCTTTGACCAATTCTTGCGAACTTCCGGTCGCTTAACGAGGTCGGAAAAATATGGATCTTTTGCGAATGCAGGGCTGTTGAGCAGCATGAGAGCTGCAACGATCTTTTTCATCTTTGACTCCCGCCTGCCTGTGCGCAGCAGTCGAGTCTGGTTGTGGAACTTGGTCAACATCGCAAAGAGGCGGCCAGCGACACGGGCGGCCTTAAGCATTTCGGGAATCAGCTCCGGAAATCTGGGAGGCCTCGAACGCCCCCAGATCCGAAGGTCCATCACCCCGGGCCATCGCCCGCGTCATCGACGGCAGCGCCTCCGGGACACGCAAGCGGAACCCGGCCTCGAACGGCACGGTCCCCGGGCGAGTGCGGCCGGAGATGCGGTCTGCCCGGTGACCATCCGCTAATTCCGGCCACCGACGCGGCCCGGCGCTCCGAGCGTGCCAGGTGCCTCGGCCCCGGCCCGGTCCGGCCGGATCGGTCCGCGCGGGCTTGCCCCAGGCGCGTCGCCGCCACCGATGGCGGCCGGTCGGTCCCGGCTGCTCCAGCGAAGCCGATCGGCTCTCCGGTGAACCCGATCTTCCTCACGGCTCCGCACATCCCCTCCGGGCGTGCGGAACCGGAAAAGACGCGACTTCAGGCTGCAAGGCCACCGGAGGACATCATCCCGGAAGCGGCTTGAGGTAGGGGAGGGGATCCGGCCGCGATCCGCGCTTGACCGCCTGGAGCCGCGCGTTCGCCCGCGCCAGCGAGGCGCGCAGGTGGGCTTCGAGCGCGACCGTGGCGTGGGCGGTGTCGCCCGCGTCGAGGGCGCGCAGGATCTGCAGGTGCTCCGGCAGGAACGGCTCCGTCGGGTAGGGCGCCGGGTTCCAGCGGTAGAGGAAGCTGTGGGCCACGAGGAGCGACTGGTAGAGGCGGACGGCGTCGAGGAGCGTGCGCTGCGGGCAGTAGCCCAGGATGGTGCCGTGCAGGTCCGCCTCGAGGGCGTCGAGGGCGGGGCCGTCCAGCGCATCGGCGTGCGCGACCGCCGCCTCGATCCGGGCCCGGGCGCCGGCCACGACGTGGCGTGGCACCAGGGGGGCGGCCTTGGCGAGCGCGAGCGGCTCGAGCGTCCAGCGCAGCTCGTAGAGTTCGGCGACGTAGCCCGGCGTCAGGCCCGGGGCGTACCAGCGCGACCGGTCGTCCTTGCGGATCACGCCCCGCTGGTGGAGGCGCGCGACCACCTCGCGGGCGACGGTGCGGCTGACGCCGTGGTGCTTGGCGAGGTCGGCCTCGACCACCCGCCACGCGGACAGGGCCGTGCGCGAGACGATGTTCAGCTCGACCTCGCCGTAGATCCGCTCCCAGCTCGCCGTCGAGGAGAGCCGGACGGGCGCTGCCGCCGCGGCTGCGTCGTCCGCGCCGGCGTCGACGGTCCGGACGACGTAGCCGCGGCCCTCGCCGCGGGAGACGAGCCCGGCCTCGGCGAGGGCGGCGAGGGCCTGGCGCACCGGGGCGCGGCTGACCCCGAACTCGGCGGCGACGCGTGACTCGAGCAGGCGCGTGCCGGCCGGGAGCCGGCCCGTGCGGACGCGCTCCGCCAGGACGTCGAAGGCTTGGGCGTGAAGCCGCGCCGCTCCTCCCGCCCCCGAGGGCTCTCGCTGCCGGGCATCGTCGACCGCAGTGATGGGCGTACTCCCGCGCCTGATCCCTCCTCTCCAGCTTCGCCGGCCCGGGGAGGATTGCCAAGTGCCCCGCGGTGCGATGAGATGTCGACTGCATGCATTGGACATTAATCGGGAGGGTCGGATGATCGGTCGTCTTGCGAGGTGCCCCCGGGCCGGGCGTGGCGGATGGCGGCGATGAGCGGAGAGCCGGCCCCCGGGCCACCCGTCGCCCCGCTCTTCGCCATGGCGGATCTGGCCAGCTTCGCGCGGGCGGTGCTGCGTGCGGCCGGCGCCGACGAGGAGAGCGCCGCCGCGGCGACGCGGGCGATGGCGCACGCCTCGCGCCTGGGCGTCGACAGCCACGGCATCCGGCTGCTGCCGCACTACGCGACCGCGATCGCGGGCGGCCGGGTGAACGGGCGTCCGCGCCTGCGCTTCGAGGAGGACGGGGCCGTGGCGCGGCTCGACGCCGATCACGCCCAGGGGGCCCGCGCCACCTACGCGGCGATGGCGCGCGCCGTCGACCTCGCGGGCCGGTACGGGATCGGCGCCGTGACCATCCGCAACTCGTCGCATTTCGGGGCGGCGGGCGCCTTCGCGCTCGCCGCCGCGGAGGCGGGCTGCATCGGGTTCGCGACCTGCAACTCGGACAGCGTCGTGCGCCTGCACGACGGCGCCGAGCGGTTCCACGGCACCAACCCGCTCGCCGTCGCGGTCCCGGTCGAGGACGGTCGTCCCTGGCTCCTGGACATGGCGACGAGCGCCATCCCGTATAACCGCGTGCTGCTCTACCGCAGCCTCGGGATGGCGCTTCCGGCCGCCACCGCGTCGGACGCCGAGGGGCGCGACACGACGGACGCGGAGCGGGCGGAGATGCTCGCCCCCCTCGGGGCCGCCTTCGGCTTCAAGGGCGCCGGCCTCGCGGGTCTCGCGGAGATCCTCAGCGCGGTTCTGTCCGGCATGCGGCTGAGCCACGAGATCGCCCCGATGGCCGGCCCGGACTTCGCGCGGCCGCGGGAGATGGGCGCCTTCGTGCTCGCCCTGCGTCCCGCCGCCTTCGTCGATCCGGGCATGTTCCGCGCCGGGATGGCGCGCTACCTCGCGGCCCTGCGCGGCTCGCCGGCTGCGGCCTGCCCCGTCATGGCGCCCGGCGACCGCGAATGGGCCGAGGCCGAGCGGCGGGACCGCGACGGCGTCCCGGTCGATCCGACGACCCTGGCCGCGCTCGCCGCGCTCGCCGGCCGGTACGCGCTGCGCATGCCCGAACCCCGCCCGGGTGCGGGCTGATCCGCGCCCCGGAGCGCGCCGCGCCGGAATGTTAGTGCTTGTCAGCGCCGGCGCGCTCTGCTGAGATGCGAATGAACAATGTATGCACCGGCCAGAGAAGCCGGACGCACCGCCGCCGCGCCGCCCGATCAGGCGCCGTGGCGGCGGGCCCAGGGAGGACGCGATGAGACAACCACGGACGCTGACACGCCGGCATGCGCTCGGCGTCGCGGCCGGCGCGCTCGCAGCACCCGTCGTCGCGCGGGCGGCCGCCCCGGTCACGCTGACCTATTCCGACTGGCACCTCGCCGAGCCGGTCTGGGGCCGGTCCCTCGCCGAGGCCTTCGCCCGGTTCGAGAGCGAGAACCCGGACGTGAAGATCCGGCCCGAGCCGGTGGCCTACGGCCAGCGCGACGTGCGCTACGCCACCGCCTTCCGGGGCGGCCGCGGGCCCGACGTGTTCGCCCTCGATTCCAACCCGGTCAAGCAGTTCATCCGCGAGGGCTGGCTCCTGGACCTGACCCCGTTCCTGGAGAAGGAGGGGGGCGCGGCCGCCTGGGCAGGCCAGTTCTACGAGCCCACCATCAAGGTGGTCAGCGAGAAGGGCGGCCTGTTCGGCGCGCCGCAGACCTACGTGCCGATCGTCCTGTTCTACAACAAGCCGATGCTGGAGAGCGTCGGGGTCGCGGGCGCGCCGGCCACCTGGGAGGCGTTCCGCGACGCCGCGAAGCGGCTGACGGCGCCGAGCAAGCCCGGCGGCCCGGTCGATCGCTGGGGCACCACGATGGTGCTCGGCCAGGGCGGCTTCGACCTGCGCTTCCCGGTGGTCCTGCGCGGCTTCGGCGGCGACATCCTCAGCCCCGACTACACCCGCTCGCGCCTCGACGAGCCGGCGGCGCGTGAGGCGTTCTCCTACGTGGTCGGGCTGATCAACGACGACAAGGTGATGCCGCCCGGGGTGCTGCAGGTCGACGCGAACGCGGCCCGCCAGTTCCTGGCGACGCGGCGGATCGGCATGGCCTTCGAGGCGGCCTGGGCCTACCCGATCACCGCCGAGATGAACAAGGACCTCGACGCCTGGAACACCCTGCAGGTCGCCCCGGTGCCGATGAAGGAGGCGGGCGCGAACCACATCCGCACCACGCTGAACATGAAGTCCCTGCACATCAACCCGAAGTCGCCGAACGCCGAGGCGGCCTGGCGGCTCGTGCGCTTCCTCACCGACCGGCAGCGGGCGGAGAAGTGGTACCTCGACAACAACCTCCTGTCGCCCCGGCGCGCGGTCAACGCGGAGTTCCCGAAGATCCGGGAGAGCGCCTCGGCCCGGCTCATGGCGCAGGAGCTCGACCACGCCGCCTTCATGCCGCTGATCCCGCAATGGCCGGAGATCAACGAAACCTTCCGCCAGAGCCTGCACGCCGCGGTCACGCGGACGAAGACGCCGGACCAGGCCCTCGCCGACGCGCACAGGCAGGTCGAGACGATCCTGCAGCGCAAGACCTGAGGCGCGCGATGCGGCCATCATCGGGCGCGGACGCCGCCGGCGCCGACCGGGGGGAGCGCTGGCTCCCTTTCCTGTTCGTCGGGCCGGCGATCCTGCTGCTGCTTCTCGTTCTCGGCCTCCCGGCCGTGACGGCCCTGCTCCAGAGCTTCAACATGGTGTGGGTGCGGGAGCCGGGCTTCTCCCTCGACGCCTACCGGCAGCTGGCGACGGATCCCCAGTTCGCCTCCACCCTGTCCACGACCGCGCTCTATGTCGGGCTCGTCGTGTCGCTCCACCTCGCCATCGGGCTCGCGGTCGCCCTGGCGCTGAACGCGGACCTGCCGGCGAAGTGGCTGTTTCGGGTCGCCGCCATCCTGCCCTGGACCGTGCCGGACGTGATCAGCGGCATCATCTGGCGCTTCGTCTTCGACACGCTGCCGGGGATGGCCAACGCGATCCTGCTGCGGCTCGGCGCCGTCGACCAGCCGGTCGACTGGCTGGGCTCGCCGTCGCTCGCCTTCTTCGGCGTCGTCACGGCCGAGGTCTGGCGCGGGTACCCGTTCGTCATGCTGATCCTGCTGGCCGGCCTCCAGGCCATCCCCGCCCACCTCTACGAGGCGGCGGCGATTGACGGCGCCGGGGCGTGGCAATCCTTCCGCTACGTGACGCTGCCAGCTTTGCGCAACATGGTCATCATCGCCGTGGTGCTCGACGTGATCTGGGAGGCGCGGCTCTTCGGCACCGTCTACGGCATGACCGGCGGCGGGCCGGGCGACGCGACCCAGCTCGTCTCCACCCTGACCTTCCGGCAGTACTTCGAGTTCTTCAACCCGGCCTACGCCTCGGCGATGGCCGTCGTGCTGGCGGTGACGATGCTGGTCGTCGCGATTCCCTACCTGCGGGTGACGATGTCGAGGAACGCCTGACGATGACCGGCCTGCAGCGGCCCTTCGTGGTCCTGATCCTGGGGCTGATGCTCCTCTACAACCTCGCTCCGTTCTACTGGGTGATCTCGTCCTCGCTGAAGCCGCCGCTCGAGGTGATCGACTTCCCGGCGACGCTGTGGCCGCGGCAGGCCACGGTGGAGGCCTACGCCAAGATCTGGCAGCAGGAGGGCTTCCCGATCTACTTCCTGAACAGCCTGATCACGTCGTCGGGCACGGCCCTGATCTCGTCGCTCGTCGGGGTGTTCGCGGCCTACGGCTTCTCGCGCTTCGCCTTCCGGGGCAAGCTCGCCCTGATGGCGATCCTGCTCACCAGCCAGATGCTGCCGGGCGTTCTGCTGGTGGGTCCCTACTTCGAGCTCCTGAGCCGGGCGGGCCTCTACGACACGCGGCTCGGCCTCGTCCTCGCGCTCTCGACGATCACGCTCCCGTTCAGCGTCTGGATGCTGAAGGGCTACATCGACACGATCCCGCCCGAGATCGACCAGGCGGCGATGCTCGACGGCGCCTCGCGGCTGCAGGTGCTCACGAAGGTCATCCTGCCGAACGTGATGCCGGGCCTCGTGGCGACCGTGACCTTCGCGTTCCTGCTCGCCTGGGGCGACGTGCTCTGGGCCCTGTGCCTGATCCAGGACCAGGCCCGGCAGCCGATGACCCTCGGCGTGCTCAAGATGTTCGGGCAGTTTCGGGTCGAGTGGGCACAGATCATGGCGGCGACCCTGGTCGCGACCGCGATTCCCTCGTGCCTCTACGTCCTCCTGCAGCGCTACCTCGTGCAGGGCTTCGCCGGTTCCGCAGTCAAGGATTGATCCCATGCTCCCCGTCGGCTCGACCTCCCTGTCGCTCTCCGGGATGACGGCCCTGGTGATCGGCGGCTCCAGCGGCATCGGCGAGTCCGTCGCCCACGGCTTCGCGCGGGAGGGCGCCCGGGTCGCCATCGCGGCGCGCCGCCCGGACAAGCTCGGGGCGGCGCTGGCGCGGCTCGAATCCATCTGCCCCACGGCGCGCGCCTACGAGGCCGACGTGACGGAACCGGGCGCCGTGCAGGCACTGGCCGAGAGGGTCTCGGCGGATCTCGGCGCGGTCGACGTGCTGATGAACTGCCAGGGCATGACGATCATCAAGCCCGCCCTCGACTTCACGCCGGACGAGTTCGCGCAGGTGGTCGCCACGAACCTCACCAGCGTCTTCCACGCCTGCCAGGCCTTCGGGCGGGGGATGGTGGCGCGGGGCGGCGGGGCGATCATCAACGTCGCCTCGCTCGCCGCGCATCGCGGCTGGCCGAACGCCTGCCCCTACGCGGTGGCCAAGCACGGCATCGTCGGGCTCACCACCTCGCTCGCCGCCGAATGGGCGCGGCACGGCGTGCGGGTCAACGCGATCTCTCCCGGCTTCTTCATGACCGAGCTCAACCGCGAGAAGATGCCCCAGGCGCGCAAGGACGCGGCCCTCATGCGCTCGCCCGCCGGCCGCTTCGGCGAGTTGCAGGAACTCGTGGGGGCGGCCGTCTACCTGGCCTCCCCGGCGGCGAGCTTCACCACGGGGACGGTGATGAACGTGGACGGAGGTTACCTGGCGGGCGGGATCTAGATCCTCTTCCCAGGAGGTGGATGCCGGTTCCTCGAACAAGATGCGGTGAGGTCCGGTTCCGCATTCCGGTCGCGCGTCATGACTGAGCCCGGACGGGCAGCCTGTCCGGGCTTCCAGTCATGGCCGCGAACTCACGCACCATGCGAAGCCTCGTCGAAGCACGCGATCAGCCGTTCGGCGAGGATCCTGACCTTCGGTGCGAGATGCTGATCCGGCGGGCGGACGACGTAGATCCCGGCCGGTGGCGGCGGATAGCGCGGCATCACCGGAACGAGCGTGCCGGAGGCCAGGAATTCACGGGTCAGGCCATCGGGGAGATAGGCGATCCCGAGCCCGGCTGCCGCGGCCGCAACGAGCGCTGAGCCGTTGTCGGCCTTGAACCGTCCTTGCGGGCGAACCGTGATGATCCTGTCACCGTCCATCAGCTGCCAGGATTCGGTGCCCTGCAAGAGCGCTTGATGCGCGAGCAGATCGTCCGGCGTTTCAGGCGACCCGTGTGCTGTGATGTATTCTGGACTTGCCACCAGCTTTACGTAGAGCGGTCCGACGCGCCGCGAGAGAAGGGTGGAGTCCGGCAGATAGCCGACCCGGATCGCGCAATCATACCCTTCTGCGATCAGATCGACGAAGCGATCGGTGTAGCACGTGTGGATCTGGAGGTGCGGGTGGCGCCGCGCCATGTCCGCGATCACGGAAGCGAAGTGAGTCGGGCCGAAGGACAGCGGCGCGGCGACCCGCAGGCGACCCCGAAGCTCGCCGTCGGGCAGGATCGTCCCCTGGGCGGCATCGATCTCGGCGCAGGCTCTCGCGGCATGATCGCGGAACGTGGCCCCGGCTTCCGTGAGAGCGGCGCCGCGGGTGGTCCGCGCGAGAAGCTGCACGCCGAGCTCCGCCTCGAGCCTGATGAGCCGCCGGCTGACGACCGATTTGGAGACGCCGAGCCGGCGCGCAGCGCCCGACACGCCCCCGGCCTGGGCGATCTCCACGAATGTCCGCAGCTCTTCGATATCCACGTCGGCGTTCCCCGTTGCGCGACACAGCGTGGCACGAACGAGCACTACCGTCTCTCCACTTGGGCTGACAAGGTTCCGTCGGGCAGTGCGCAGTCGGCGCACGTCTTCCGTAACTCAATCTCATGCACGACGGCAGCAAAATGACGCTCATGACCTTGCGCAACGGCCTTGATTCGCTTCTTCGTCCTGAAGATTCGGTGCTCGTTCTGATCGACCATCAGCCTTACCAGCTCGCGAACGTGAACAGCCACGAACCGCAGATGGTGATCAACAATACGGCGGGCCTGGCGAAGGCCGCCAGGGCCTTCGGCGTCCCGACGATCCTGACGACCGTGATCGCCGAGCGGGGCGGCCTGCTCTTTCCCCAGATCACCGACGTTTTTCCCGGCCAGGAGGTGATCGACCGGACGTTCATCAATACCTGGGAAGACAGAAGGGTCGTGGACGCGGTCAGGGCGACGGGCCGCAAGCAACTGATCATCGCAGGGCTGTGGACTGAGGTCTGCGTCGCGATGCCGACGATCCAGGCCCTCGGCGAGGGCTGGGACGTGACGGTGGTCACCGATGCGTCGGGGGCGGTCTCGGTCGAGGCTCACCAGGTCGCCATTCAGCGCATGATCGCGGCCGGTGCGAACATGATGACGTGGCTGGCGCTGGCGGCGGAATGGCAGCGCGACTGGGCTCGGACCGAACAGGCCGTCGCGCTGACGGAGGTGATCACGCAGCATGCCGGCGGAAGCGGCATCGCCTACCTGTGGGAGCAGCAACTGCTCAACACGCCTGTGCCCGGCAAAGCCGGGTGACCTCAGCGGGGATGGCGGGCATGGGCGTGAGGCCTCGCGAGAGGATGACGGCCCATCCAGCTTCGTCGTCCCCGCCTGCGCGCTGACCGGAGCGCTGACAGCGACGGCCTGCCTATCCCGCGCTCTTACAAGCCTCTGAGAAACCCGAGGCGGTTCATTGCGCCCTACCCGG
This sequence comes from Methylobacterium variabile, assembly GCF_001043975.1. Classification (GTDB taxonomy): domain Bacteria; phylum Pseudomonadota; class Alphaproteobacteria; order Rhizobiales; family Beijerinckiaceae; genus Methylobacterium; species Methylobacterium variabile. The sequence continues at coordinate 34,477 of NZ_LABY01000073.1, read as the reverse complement.
CCTGCCCGTGCCGGGACGCTGCACCGGATCGGGCAGGACGTCGCTGGGCACCCCGGCGCAGGTCCGGGTGATCCGCTGGGCCGTGCGCCCCGGCAATGATGGCGCTCGGGATCAGGGGAGCAGCGGATTGAGCACGGGAGCGAGCGCCAGGCCGAGGACGAAGGCGGCCATAGCCATGCGGCGGAACTGATTCGACGTGACCATGTGAGCCTCCAAGGCGACTGCATTCAGCCGGCGTTGCGAGTGCTCGTACCCGTCGGTGATTGCGTGCGTGTGTTGTGCATCGGCGCGAATTGTTTCGTCGTGCGGCAACGCACGACGGCCTACGAGATCTCAGATCATCGCGTGGGCGAAGAACAGCGCGATACCCGTGCTGGTGACACGACCAATCAGGATCGGATCGTCGCCGATCTGCTCGCACGACAGGGCGAGCCTCTGTCGTCCCTCCATCCGGTCTCGATCATCGTGCTGACGGTAGGCAGGTTGTGAGGGTTCGACGGGTGCGATCGCCTGCGGGACCGACGCGCCGGTTTCGCCAGCGTCGGCGACCTCGACCCGTTCCCGGTGTCCCGCAGCCCGGCCCCGGCGCGACACGGGGACGACCGGACGCGCGGCCTGGTCTATGCTGCGGCGGTCCTCCGCATCGCCCGGGGATCACCGCGCCGGGACCTCGACCGCCGATCATGCCAGCGCCGGCCCTCTTCCACGGACGCCCCGCCAACGACCTGCTGATCGGTGCGGCGATCGGGCTCGGCATGACCGCGCGGGCGAGCGTGCAGGGCGGGGCCGATTTCCTGCTCGCCCTCAATGCCGGGCGCCTGCGGGTGATGGGCGCGGCCTCGATCGCGGCCCTCTTCCCGATCCGCGAGGCGAACGGCTTCACGGACGCCTTCGCCCGCGGCGAGATCCTCGGCCGGGTGTCGGTGCCGGTGTTCTTCGGCGCCGCCGCCTTCGATCCGCGGCTCGACATTCCGGCGCTCGTCGCGCGGCTCGCCCGGGCGGGCTATGCCGGCATCGCCAACTTCCCGACCGCGATCCATTTCGAGGGTCGGTTCCGCGCGACGCTCGAGAAGGCCGGCCTCGGCTACGCGCGGGAGATCGCCCTCCTGCGCGCCGCCCGCGCCGCAGGCCTCGCCACCTTCGGCTACGCCAAGACCCGCGAGGAGATCGAGGGGCTGCTGGGCGCCGAGGTCGACATCCTCTGCCTCAACTTCGGGTGGAACGCCGGCGGCTCGCTCGGCATCGACGGGGTGCCGCTGGACGAGGCCGCCGACCGGGCGCGGCGAGTCTTCCAATGGGTCCGGCAGGCCAGGCCCGAAATAATCTGCGTGGTCGAGGGCGGGCCGATCGTCGATTCCGCCAGCATGATCCGGGTCTGCGACGAGGCGAAGGCAGATGGCTACGTCGGCGGCTCGACCCTCGACCGGCTGCCGCTCGAGATGTCGGTGATGCAGACGGCTTCCGCCTTCAAGACCGCGAGCCTGCTGCGGCCGGCCCGGGACGAGGCGCAGCGCGAGCACGCCCGCATCACGGCGCTCGCCGGCCTCGTCGGCCAGTCCGAGGCGATCGCCCGCCTGGTCGAGCGGATCGCCCGCCTGGTTGCCACCGACCTCGCCGTGCTGGTGCGGGGCGAGCCGGGATCGGGCCGCACGACGGTCGCCCGCGCCGTCCACGTGGCGAGCCGGCGGCCCGGGCCGTTCTTCGTGCTCGACGCGGCCGACCCGGAGATCGGCGAGGCGCTGTTCGGCGACGGTGCCGGGCGGCCCGGCGCGCTCGAGGCCGGTGACGCGACGGTGGTGGTGGAGGCGGTCGGGCTCCTCCCGGCCGCCTTGCAGGAGCGCCTCGCCCGGGTGGTCGAGCAGGCGATCGTCGGCCGGTTCGGGCGCGAGGAGCAGCGGCGCGCCCGCCTCGTCGTCACCGCCACCGACCATGCCGGCATCGTCCCGGCCCTGCTCGCGCGGATCGAGGCCGGGCAGGTCGACGTCCCGCCCCTGCGCGACCGCCCGGAGGACATCCCGCTGCTCGCACGCGCGATGCTGCGGGGCCTGACGCGCCGCGAGGGGCGACAGGCCCCGGCCGTCATCGAGCCCGCCGTCTACCGCCTGCTGATGACCCGGGACTGGCCGGGCAACCTGCGCGAGCTGCGCTCGTTCCTCGCCCGCGCGGCGGCCGAGAGCCCGGACGGGACGATCCGAAGCGACGGCGTCGCCCGGCTCTGCCAGGCCCCCGCCGAGACCCGGCCCGGGCCGGTGGCCGACGAGCGCGCCTGGATCGTCGACGCCCTGCGCCGCAACCGCTTCCGCCGCGCCGAGACCGCCGCCTTCCTCGGCCTCTCGCGAAAGACCCTCTACAACAAGATGCGCCGCTACGGCCTCACCGAGTGAAGGGCGCGCGAGTGAACGGCGCGAAGGTCCGGCAGCCGGAGCCCAGCGCCGGGATGGCGAGGACCGGCGCGATCCCGGCGGCGGCGAGCGCGGCCGCGAACCCCGCCGAGGCGGCGCAGCCGACGGGCTCGAGGCCCGCCGCGCGCAGGCGCAGCAGCGTGGCGATCTCCTCCTGTGGCCCGTATCCCACCGCCGCGATGGTCCGGCCGGTCTCCCCGTCGACGGTCTGGATGCTCGGATAGTTGGCGACCCGCCGCAGGCCGGCGGCGAGCAGGACCTCGGCGAGGTCCGGGACGCGCAGGAAGGGATCGACGCAGAACAACGCAGCGACGGGCGCCGGGCCGTCGCCGATGGCGCCCGCCGCCAGGCAGGCGGTCAGGCCGCCGTTCACGTCGCAGACTGGCAGCAGGGCCAGAAGGTCGAACAGCGCCTCGGGCGCCCCGGCGAGCGCCGGCAGGAACAGCGTCCGGGCCCGCTCGGCCGGGACGAGCCCCTCGAGCGTCGCCCGCAGGGTCAGGGGAGCTGCGATCTCCAACGGCACTCTCCCCGGTCTTGCGCTCACTGCTCCGGCATCGGCACGACATCTACCCAATCTTACCCGTCCGGTCATCTCCGCTGACTGGACTTGCGGGGTTCCCGGGCGGACAGTGTCGTCAACACCCGACGCCAATAAACGGGTCTTGACCGTGATCGCGACGCGCGACTCGGCAAAAGGGGAGGTTTTCCGATGGCGCTCGCCGCCACCGTGGTGCTGAACGGGCTCACACTCGCCGCACTCTACTTCGTGGTCGCCTCCGGTTTCGCGCTGATCTTCGGCCTGATGCGCACGGTCAACATGGCGCACGGTTCGCTCTACCTGGTGGGCGCCTATTTCGCCTACGCGGTGTTCGAGCCGCTCTACGACCGCGACGCGTGGTACGCCTGGTACCTGGCGGTGCCGGTCGGCATGGCGGCGGCGGCGCTGGCGGGGGCCGCCATGCAGACGCTGCTGCTCGGCTGGATGCAGGGCCAGGAGCTGCGGCAGGCCCTCGTCACCATCGGCGTCTCGATCGTCGTGGCCGACCAGCTGCTCGCCCATTTCGGCGGAACGCCGCGGCAGTTCTTCGCTCCCGACGCGCTGTTCGGCACGACGGAGCTACCCCTCGTCGGCCGCTACCCGACCTTCCGGCTGGTCCAGATCGCGGTCGCGGTCGCGGTGGGCCTCGGCCTGTGGCTGCTCCTCGCCCGGACGAAGCTCGGTCTCATGGTGCGGGCGGGCGTCGACGACCGGACCATGCTCGCCGCCTGCGGGGTGAACGTGCCGCGCGTGGCGCTCGCGGTCTTCGCCCTCGGCGCCGCGCTCGCCGGCCTCGGCGGCGTGATCGGGGCGACGGCCCAGCCGCTCGCGCAGGGCATGGACGGCCGCTTCCTCCTCACCTCGCTCGTCGTCGTGATCGTCGGCGGCATGGGCTCGGTGCCCGGCACCGCGGTCGGGGCCGTGCTGGTCGGCCTCGCCGAGCAGATCGGGCAGGCTTTGTTCCCCACCTACGCGGTCATACTCACCTTCGGGCTGATGGTCGCGGTGCTCGCGGTGCGCCCGCAGGGGCTGATGGGGAGGCCCGCATGAACGCCCGGCTCTCGCTCCCGGCGCTCGCCGTGCTGCTGGCCGCCCCGCTCCTCCTCGGGCTCGTCCTGCCGCAGGCCCAGGCGCAGTTCTGGACCGTCAACATCCTCGGGCGCTCCCTGGTCTACGGCATCGTGGCCCTGTCGCTCACCTTCCTCGCCACCTATGGCGGCTTCGTCTCGCTCGCGCAGATGACGGTGGCGGGCATCGCCGGCTACGGGGTCGCGATCCTGGTCGAGGGGGCGGTGCCGGGCATCGTCGGGGGCCTGCCCTACGGCCTCGCGGTCCCGGCGGGCCTCCTCGCCGCTACCCTAGCCGGGCTCCTGATCGGGGCGGTCGCGGTGCGCACCCGCGACATCTACCTCCTGATGATCACCCTGGCGCTGGCGATGGCCGTGTCGCGCTTGGCGGAGTCGAACATCGACTGGTTCAACGGCTACGAGGGCATCCGCAACGTCGTCGGGCCGACCCTGTTCGGCGTGCCGTTCCGCCAGCCGCACCTGTTCTACTACGCGTCGCTCGCCGCGGCGGCGCTGCTCTACGCCGGCGTGCTCTACCTCGTGCGCACCCCGTTCGGGCTCGTGCTCCAGGCGATCCGCGACAATCCCCGTCGCGCCGCGGCTCTGGGCTACGACGTGGCGCTCCACCGCATCGCCGCGTTCGGGGTCGCGGGCTTCATCGCCGGCTGCGGCGGCGTGCTGACCACGATCTACAACATCGGCATCTCGCCCGGCTCGATCGGGCTCGGCGCCAGCGTCAACATCCTCATCATCAGCGTCATCGGCGGGCTCGGCCACCCGGCCGGCGCCTTCGTGGGCTCGCTGATCTTCGCGGTCTTCGACACCTTCGCGGCCTCCCTGTACGACCGCGACCGCTTCAACACCCTGATCGGCCTCGTCTTCCTCGGCATCGTGCTGGTCTCGCCGGACGGGATCGTCGGACTCGTGCGCCGCATCCCCGGCCTGCGCCGGCTGCCCCGGCCGAGGCCCGACGCCGCCCCGCGGGCGGCCGGGACCGGCTGAGGCGAAACGGCATCAGCGAACGAGGCCCGGCGGGGACGGCCCCGCGCGCCGGGCCCGGGAGATCGGGGCCGATGGAGGACGCACGATGACGACGCTGACCCGCCGCCAGGCGCTCGCGGGCTTGAGCACCGCCACGCTCGCCGGGGCCTTCCCGGCCCCGGCCGTCGCCCAGAACGCGCCGATCAGGATCGGCGGGCTCACCACCCTGGAGGGGCCCTTCGCCACCGGCGGCCAGGACTCGTTCCGCTGCGTCCAGATGGAGCTGGAGCGGATCAACCACACCGCTGGCGGCCGGCGCATCGAGTTCATCCGCGAGAGCTCGAACGCCCGCGCCGACGTGGCGCTGGCCCGCGCCCGCAAGCTCGTCGAGCAGGACGGCGTCGACATCGTGCTCGGGCCGCTCTCGGGCGCCGAGGGCATCGCGCTGAAGGACTACTCCGCGACGCTCACCGGCAAGACCATCGTCAACGGCTCCTCGGCCGCCGCCGACACCACCCTGCGCAACCCCTCGAAGAATTTCTTCCGGTTCTCCACCGACGGCACCCAGTGGATGGCCGGCGTCGGCAACCACGTCCGCAAGACCATGGGCATCGAGGAGGTCTGCGTCGTCGCCGGCGACTACGCCTTCCCGTACGCCCAGGTGTTCGGCTTCAGCCTCGAATATTGCCGCGCCGGCGGCCGCGCGACCTACCTGTGGTCGCCGCTGGGCACCACCGACTTCGCCTCGCAGATCGCCCAGATCCCGAAGAGCGCCGGCGCCCTGGTGGTGGTCCATGGCGGCACCGACGGCCTCGCCTTCATGACCCAGTACGCGCAGGCAGGCGGCAGCCTGCCGATCGTCGGCGGCTCGATCATGGCCGACCAGACCATGATGTCGGCCCGTGGGCCCCACCGCAAGCTGATGATCGGCATGGTCAGCGGCGGCCCGATCGCCGACGTCAACGAGGATCCGAACTGGAACGACTTCGTCGCCCGCTACCGCAAGCGCTGGGCGAACGAGGGCGGGTTCCAGTCGCCGTCGATCCACGGGGTGAACTACACCACGAACCTCCAGGGCATCCTCGGCGCGCTGGAGGAGGTGCGCGGCGACCTCTCGGGCGACCAGAAGGCCTTCCAGGCGGCGCTGGCGAAGCGCCGCTTCAAGAACCCGATGGGGGCCGAGGTCTTCCTCGACCACAACCGGCAGGCGGTGTCCGACATCTTCCTGACCAAGATCGAGGAGCGGGAGGGCAAGCCGGTGACGGTCGCCTTCGCCCGCGCCCCCGCGATCAACCAGACCCTCGGGGTGCCGGAGGACCGCTTCCTCGCCCTCGGGGCGCCCTCGCGCGGCAATACCGGCTGCATCGCCGGGACGTGAGCGGAGAGCCTTGCGCGCCCGCCGCCGATGAGGCGGCGGGCCTCGGAGCCGGGTCGACGTGTCTTCGCATCGACCTCCACCCTTTCCCGGACGACCGAAGCGATAGCGGAAGGAGATCCGGGAACCGGCACAAGACGTCGCGAAGCGCCTGCATCTCTGCCACGCCGCAATCTATGGAGCCGCTTCGCGGCACATCTTACGGCTGGTTCCCGGATCTCCTTCCGCTGACGCTTCAGTCGTCCGGGAAAGGGGTGCGGGAAAAGGATGAGTGTCACGCTCGATATTGCCTCGAACATCAAAAAGGCCTCGAAATGCCATGACCCTCGAACCCGCCCTCGAGCTCACCGGAATCGGCCGCCGCTTCGGCGCGCTGCACGCGGTCCGCGGCGTCACCCTGCGCGTGGCGCCCGGCGAGCGTCGGGCGGTCCTCGGCCCCAACGGCGCGGGCAAGACCACCCTGTTCAACCTCGTCTGCGGCGACTTCCCGCCGACGGAGGGGCGGATCGCGTTCTTCGGCCGCGACATCACCGGCCTGCCGGCCCACCGGCGCACGCGGCTCGGGATCGGGCGGACCTACCAGACCTCGCTGCTGTTCAACGGGCTGTCGGTTCTCGACAACCTCTACCTCGCGGTGCGCGGCGGCCGGCCGGGCCGGTTCTCGTTCCGCCGTCCCGGGCGCGGCGACCCCGACCTCGCCCGCGCCCGGGCGCTCGCCGAGCGGATGCGCCTGACGCACCTGGAGGAGCGGCCGGTGGCGGACCTCTCGCACGGCCAGCGCCGGCAGCTGGAGGTCGGGATGGCGCTCGCCTGCGACCCGAAGGTGCTGATGCTCGACGAGCCCGCTGCCGGCCTCTCGCCCGGCGACCGGCCGGAATTGCTGGCGCTGCTGCGGGGCCTGCCGCGCAGCCTCACCCTGGTGCTGGTCGAGCACGACATGGACGTGGCCCTGCCGGCCTCGGACATCGTGACCGTGATGAAGGACGGCGCGGTCGCCGTGGAGGCGACGCCCGACCGGATCGGCTCCGACCCGACCGTGCAGGCGATCTATCTCGGCAAGGGACATTAGGATGCTCGTGGTGCGCGACCTCCACGTCCGCTTCGGGCAGGCCCACATCCTGCAGGGCGTCGACCTCGCGGTCGGGCCCGCGCCGCTCGCGATCGTCGGGCGCAACGGCATGGGCAAGACGACCCTGTGCCAGGCGATCATGGGCATGGTCGCGGGCCGGGGCGAGATCAGCCTCGACGGCACCGATCTCGCCGGGCGGGCGCCGAACCGCGTTGCCCGGGCGGGCGTCGCGCTGGTGCCGCAGGGCCGGCGCACCTTCCCGTCGCTGACCGTCGACGAGCACCTGCGCCTCGTCGACCAGGGCCCGCGCGCCCGCTGGACCCGGGCGCGGGCCTACGAGACCTTCCCGCGCTTGGCCGAGCGTCGGCGCAACGGCGGCACGCAGCTCTCGGGCGGCGAGCAGCAGATGCTCGCCATCGCCCGCGCCCTGCTGATGAACCCGCGGCTCGTCATCATGGACGAGCCCTCCGAGGGGCTCGCCCCGGTGATCGTCGACCATCTCGCCGAGGTGCTGCGCGGCCTAACCCTGGAGGGGATCGGGCTCCTCCTGGTCGAGCAGAACCTGCGGATGGCGACGGCGGTCTGCGAGCAGGTCGCCGTGATGGTGACCGGCCGCATCGCCGCGACGCTGCCGGCGGCCGAGCTCGCCGGAAACGAGGATCTGCAGCGGCGCTACCTCGGCGTCGCTGCCGGGCACCACTGACGACAAGAACGATCGAGGCAGCAGCGATCGAGGCAAGAACAATCAAGGGAGGAGCGGGATGAGCGTCGTCTACGTCGTCGGGACCTGCGACACCAAGGAGGCCGAGCTGCTCTACGCCCGCGACGTCGCGCGGGCGGCGGGCGCGCGGGCCGTGCTGGTCGATGTCGGCACGCTGGGCGCCTCGGCGCTGGCGGACGTGCCGGCGGCCGAGGTCGCCCGTCATCACCCGGACGGCGCGGGCGCGGTGCTCGGCGGACGCGACCGCGGCGCGGCGGTCGCCGCGATGGCGGAGGCGCTCACCCGCTTCCTCGCGACCCGCGACGACATCGGCGCGGTGCTCGGCCTCGGCGGCTCGGGCAACACCGCCCTCGTCACCCGGGCGATGCGCGCCCTGCCGGTCGGCGTGCCGAAGCTCGTCGTCTCCACCGTCGCCTCCGGCCACACCGCCGATTACGTCGGGCCGAGCGACATCGCCCTGATGTACGCCGTCGTCGACATCGCCGGCCTCAACGCGATCTCGCGCCGGGTGATCGGCAACGCCGCCCACGCGGCCGCCGGGATGGCCCTGCGCACGCCGCCGCAGGCGGCGGCCGACAAGCCCGGCCTCGGCCTCACGATGTTCGGCGTGACCACGTCCTGCGTGACGCAAGTTCGCGAGGCGCTCTCGGCCGAGTACGAGACCTACGTCTTCCACGCCACCGGCACCGGCGGCCAGTCGATGGAGAAGCTGGCCGAGTCGGGGCTGCTCGCCGGCCTTCTCGACATCACCACCACCGAGGTCGCCGACCACCTGTTCGGCGGCGTCTTTCCCTGCACCCCGGACCGCTTCGGCGCCGCGATCCGCGCGCCTCTGCCCTATGTCGGCTCGGTCGGGGCGGTGGACATGGTGAATTTCGGCCCCCGCGAGACCGTGCCGGCGCATTACCGCGACCGGACCCTCTACGTCCACAACCCGCAGGTGACGCTGATGCGCACCACCCCTGAGGACAACCGCGCGATCGGCGCGTTCATCGTCGAGCGGCTCAACCGCATGGAGGGACCGGTGCGCTTCCTGCTGCCCCTCCGCGGCGTCTCGGCGATCGACGTGCCGGGGCTGCCCTTCCACGACCCGGAGGCCGACGCCGCCCTGTTCGCGGCGATCCGCGACGGCTGGCGCGCGGCCCCGAACCGGCGGCTCGTCGAGGTCGACGCCGCCATCAACGACCCCGCCTTCGCGCAGGCGCTCGTCGCCGCCTTCCGCGACGCCGTGCAGGAGAGGACCTGAGACCATGCCCCGCCACGCCCGCCGCGACCTGCTGGCGAAGTTCCACGCCATGATCGCCCGGCGCCAGCCCATCATCGGGGGCGGCGCCGGCACCGGCCTCTCCGCCAAGTGCGAGGAGGCCGGCGGCATCGACCTCATCGTGATCTACAATTCGGGCCGCTACCGCATGGCCGGGCGCGGCTCGCTCGCCGGGCTGCTCGCCTACGGCAACGCGAACGAGATCGTGAAGGAGATGGCCCGGGAGGTGCTGCCGGTCGTGCGCCACACTCCGGTCATCGCCGGGGTCAACGGCACCGACCCCTTCGTCATCATGGACCACTACCTCGACGAGCTGATCGCGCTGGGGTTCTCGGGCGTCCAGAACTTCCCGACCGTCGGGCTCATCGACGGCACCTTCCGGGCGAACCTGGAGGAGACCGGCATGGGGTTCGGGCACGAGATCGACATGATCCGCCTCGCGCACGCCAAGGACCTGCTCACCACGCCCTACGTGTTCAGCGCCGAGGAGGCGGCCGAGATGGCGCGGGCGGGGGCCGACATCATCGTCCCGCATATGGGCCTCACCACCGGCGGGGCGATCGGCGCCGAGACGGCGCTGACGCTCGCCGACTGCCCGGCGCTGATCGAGGCCTGGGCCGAGGCGGCGCGGCAGGTGCGCCAGGACGTGATCGTGCTCTGCCACGGCGGGCCGATCGCGACGCCGGAGGACGCGGCCTACGTGCTCGCCAACACCCGCCTGTGCCACGGCTTCTACGGCGCCTCCTCGATGGAGCGCCTGCCGGCCGAGACGGCGCTCACCGAGCGCACCCGCGCCTTCAAGACCATCGCCTTCCCGGAGACCCGCTGATGGCCCGCGCCTACGCCTCCACGATCATCGACGCCCCGGTCGAGACCGTGTGGTCGCTCATCCGCGACTTCAACGGCCTGCCGTCCTGGGTGCCGGGCATCACCGACAGCCGGATCGAGGACGGCCTCGACGCCGACGTGGTCGGCTGCGTGCGCGCCTTCCGCCTCCCCGACGGCACCCTGGTGCGCGAGCGGCTGCTCTCCCTCGACGATCACCGCTACAGCTTCAGCTACAACTTCGAGACGCCGGCCTTCCCGGTGACGGACTACCTTGCCCGCGTCACGCTGATCCCGGTCACGAACGGCGACGGCACCTTCGCCGAGTGGGAGGCCACCTTCGACGAGCGGCCCGAGGATGCGGGCACCTACGCGGCGATCATCGCCGACGGGGTCTTCAAGGCCGGATGGGACGCCCTGAAGGCGAAGGTCGCCCGCGAGCGGCCAGGGGCCCCCGCGGGCGCCGTGCGCTGGCAGGGCCTGCCGCCCCACAAGGTGTTCTGCTCCTCGGTGATCCCGGCGCCGGTCGAGGCCGTCTGGGCGACGATCCGCGACTTCGCCGGCATGGCGGACTGGCACGAGGGCATCGCGCGGATGCACATGCTGGGCGGCGTGCGCCCGGACAAGGTTTCGGGTGTGCGCGACTTCCTGTTCGGCGAGGGGCACCTCAACGAGGAGCTGATCCAGCTCTGCGACCGGACGCGCTCCTACACCTACCGCATCACCAGGAGCCCGATGCCGTGGCTGCACTACGTCTCCGGACCGCGCCTGCGGCCGGTGACGGATGGCGACCGGACCTTCGGGACCTGGTTCGGCGACTGGACGGCCGCGCCCGCCGACGACCTCGTGCTGATCCCGCAGGTTCATCACGGCGTCTACCAGAAGGCCTTCGACACCGTGGCGGCACGGCTCGCCCGAGGGCCTGCCGCAACCGCGTGAACCGGCCGCCGCGGGGGACGTGGGGCCTGTTCCGAGCGGGAATCGTCCGAAACAGGCTCCACGGGTCGATCACGCCTGGATTCAGGCGACGGGCGAGAGGACGCGGCGAGAGGAAGCGACTGGGGTCCGGCTCCCCTCACGGCTTGATCACGGCGAGAACGGCGATGATGACCACGGCCGGCACGACGAGAGCTGAGACCCGCACAGGCTTGACGCCGTGCCCCATGGCGAGCCGCCGTACCTGTCCCGACTGGAGGCCGTGGACGGCGGACAGAACGACGACGAGGACCAGTTTCGCCCGGAGCCAACCCTCGGCGAACCAGCCGCCCGAGACGGCGAGCCCGAGGCCGAAGGCCCACACGCCCAGCATGGCCGGCACCGTGACCACCCGATCCCATCGCCTCAGAACCGGGGCGAGGGGGGCGATCCGGTCCGCCGCCGCTCGTCCGGCCGCGAGGAGCAGGCCACCGGCGACCACCCCGCCGACGAACAGCAGGGCGCACGCGACGTGCAGCGCCTTGAGCCACGGATAGGCGTCCGCCAGGGTCATCTTCCCTGTCCTCGATCAAGCCGTGCCGAGGCGCGGCCGACGATGGGGCCGGCCGCAAGGAAACCGGCCACGGGAACGAACGCTGCCAGCGCCAGCCGGGCCGCCTCGCCGCGCGACAGCAGCCCGGCGCCGAGCGCCTGGAGAACGAGCCAGAGGTAGGTCACGAAGGCGAAGCCGTGGACCGGGCCGAGGACGCGGACCGCCGTCGGCCAGTCCCCCAGGTGCTTCAGGGGAACGGCGGCGCCGACGAGGAGGAGGAGCGTCGTCGCCTCCGCCACAGCGGCGATCCTGAGCCATCGCAACGATCTCAGATCGGCGTGCCCACCCCCGGCCGTCGGGACGGCCGAACCCGCTCGGTCGGGCCCACGACGCCATCCAGTCTGCCAGCGATCCGTGCCCAAGATGCGCCTCCGCGTCGGTTGCCAGACCGGGGTATCCGACAAGGTCGGACCACCGTGAGTGGCGGAAACGACATCGATCGATTGCTTCCTGCCAATCGCCCCGTTTGGTAGGGAGTGGCGGGCAGCAGAGGGCAACGGCGTCATGGCGCACGTCGTCGGCGTGTTGGCGTTGCACGGGGTCGTACCTGTCGACCTGTCGATCCCTTGCGCGGTCTTCGACCGCGTCCCGGGGGCCAATGGCGCGCCTTTCTACGAGGTTCGGGTCTGCGGCGAGGCGCCGGAGGTCCGCGCGCGGCCGTTCGGGTTGCGGGTCCCCTATGGCCTCGACGCGCTCGTCTCGGTCGACACGCTCGTCGTCCCCGGCATCGAGGATCCGACCACGCCGGTCGCACCGGTCGTGGTGACGGCGATCCGGCAGGCCTGGGCAGCCGGCGCGCGGATCGCATCGATCTGCTCGGGGGCTTTCGTGCTCGCCGCAACCGGATTGCTGGACGGACGACGCGCCACCACGCACTGGCTCGCTGCCGGCGATCTCGCAGGGAGGTACCCTGCCATCGACGTGGATCCGAACGCCCTCTTCGTCGATGAGGGACGCATCATCACGTCGGCCGGTGCCTCGGCGGGCTTGGACATGTGCCTGCATCTCGTGCGGCGCGACCTCGGCCAGGCGGCGGCTGCCCATGCTGCCCGGCTCGCGGTCGCCCCGCTCGACCGGGACGGCGGACAAACCCAGTTCATCCGCCACGAGCCGCCGCGCACGAGTGCGAGCCTCGCGCCCGTGCTCGAATGGATGCTGAAGAACGTCGCCCGGCCCCTGAGCGTCGCGGCCATGGCAACCCATGCGGGCATGAGCGAGCGCACCTTCGCCCGGCGCTTCCAGGAGCAGACCGGGACCACGCCGATGCGGTGGTTCCTCTCGGCCCGGATCAGGCGGAGCCAGGAATTGCTGGAGAGCGACGGCGCGTCGGTTGACCAGGTGGCCTTGGCCAGCGGCTTCGCGTCACCGGTCACCTTCAGATCAAGCTTCCGCAAGCTGACCGGGATCAGCCCGACGGCCTACCGGGCACGGTTCAACGCTGAGCGCCGACCGGCTCACGACAAGCCGTTTGATGCCAAGAATGGTTGAACGATGCAGCAGGATTTGCGGGCATCTTCTCCCGTGCATCGCGCTGAGATGTGAAGGCACGATCGATTTTCTAAGGAGAAAATTCAATTTCGCAATTCGTCGTGCTGAAATCTCTCAGATCCTGAGCACGATCTTCCCGAAGTTGTCGGCGGATTCCAGCATGCGATGAGCCTCTGCGGCCTGGGCGAAGGGCAGGACGGCATGGATCGCCGGGGTGATGCGGCCGCCGATCAGCTCCGGCAGCCAGCGTTGCCGGAAGCGCTCGACGACGGCCGCCTTCTCGACGGCCGAGTGCGGTCGGAGCGTGAAGCCGCGAAGCTGCAGCATCTTGAGAAGCACCGCGGCGACGTCGAGCTGGCAGGCGCCGGAGCTCAGGAGCCCGACGAAGGCCAGCCGCCCGCGCCAGCGCAGGAGCGAGACGTGGCGGGCGAGATAGGCGGGCCCGATGAAATCCTCCACCACGTCGATGCCGTCGGGATGGATCTCGCGAAGGGCGTCCGCGAAATCCACGCTGCGGTAGTTGATGACGTGGGGGATCCCCCATTCGCGCAGGCGACGCGCCTTGTCCTCCCGTCCGACGGTCGCCACGATCTCCGCCCCGACGGCTCTCGCCATCAGGACCGCCGTGCTGCCGACCGCACTGCCGCCGGCATGGATCAGCACCCGTTCGCCCCGGGCGAGGCGGGACAGCTCGAACAGGGTTTCGTGCGCCGTGCAGAAGGTCTCGATGACGGAGGCCGCGCGCACGTCGTCCCAGTCGGCTGGCACGGCGACGACGTGGCGGTGGTCGGCCACGGCGTAGTCCGCGTATCCGCCGCCGGGCAGGAGCGCGGCAACCCGCGTCCCGGGGGCGATCCCGTCGACCTCCGCCCCCGCCTCCATGACCGTGCCGCCGCACTCGACGCCGAGCACGGGGTTCGTTCCCGGCGGGAGCGGGTAATGCCCGGCGCGCTGCATCGCGTCGAGACGGTTGACGCCGACGGCACCGATCCGGATCAGCACCTCGTGGGGCGCGGGGCGTGGCCGCTCGGCCTGCTCGAAGCGCAGCGCGTCCGGGCCGCCGGGCACGGGGGCGTGGCAGATGCTCATGGTCGGCATGGCTTTGTCCTCGGCGCTGTCCTTAAAGCCGCGGTGGAAGTCGGGCCCGTGGGGCGCCCCGTCAGCGATCGAGGGACGCGCCTCGGCCGGGATGCGGCGCGTGGAACCACTGCTCCTGGACGAAGCGGAACGCGCCGACATGGCCCGGCCGGATGCGGGCGAAGCCGGGGAAGTGGATGTGCATGCCCGCCACCAGGAGATCCTCCTCGACGCAGCGCTGCAGGATGCGCCGCCGCGAGACCGCGCCCGCCGCGCTGTCGGTGTCGAAGATCATGCCGACGCCCGGATCGCCGAGCTGGACCTCGGGGACGTGCACGGTGTCGCCCCAGACGATCATGGCCTCGCCGCGCGACCGCAGGATGTAGCAGGTGTGCCCCGGCGTGTGGCCGGTCGAGGGGACCGCCGTGATGCCGGGGAGCGCCTCGTGCTCGTGCGAGAACCGGCGGACCGCGCCGTCGAGGTAGGGGCCGAGCTGGACGCGCCCGGCATCGAAGTAGACCCGCTTCTGGCGCTCGGTCGCCCCCGCCTTCGCCGCATCGTCGAACCAGTGGTCGATCTCCGCCTGATGGACGTGCACCAGCGCGTTCGGAAACAGCTTGCGCCCCGTCGCAGGATCCGTGAGGCCGTTCGAATGATCGGGATGGACGTGGGTCAGCAGCACGTCGGTGATCGCGCCAGGGTCGATCCCGAGCCCTCGAAGGAGGCCGGGCAGGTGGCCGCAGGTCGGCCCCATGATGTCGCCCGAGCCGCAATCGACGAGGATGGTGCGGGTGCCGTCGCGGATCAGGAAGGCGTTGATCGAGACCACGGGCGGCACTGTCCTCCCGTCGTCCTGCAGGAAGCGCGCGAGCTTGGCGTGATCGCCGTCGCGCATGATCTCCAGCGTGTCGTAGGCCACGTAGCCGTCGCACAAAGCGGTCACGAGAACGTCGCCCACCAGGCGATGGTAGACCGCCGGCACCTGGGAGAAGGGGGTCATGTCGCGTCTCCTTCCGGCCCGGCGACGAGGGCGGGCTTGGCGACGAGAGCGGGCCTGGGCGTCTCGACGAGGTCGTGGGTCTCCATCAGGCGGCGGCGGAGTTGCGCCCGCGCGATCTTGCCGATCGCGTTGCGCGGCAGCGTCTCCACGGCGGCGAACAGGCGCGGCCGCTTGTAGGACGTCATCGCGTCCAGTGCCGGGCCGAGGCGCGCGCGCCAGTCATCGGGCGGACGCTGCGCGACGAGCGTGACGATCTCGCCCCAGTAGTCGGACGGGGTGCCGAGGACGACGAGTTCCGTATCCGGGAGGAGGGGCGCGAGGGCGCGCTCGACCTCGTCGGGCGAGACCTTGTAGCCGCCGCTCTTCATCATGTCGGATTGCCGCGCGACGAGGAAGAGACGGCCGCGCGCGTCCACGAAGCCGATGTCGCCGGTGTCGTGGAACTCGTCGGCGGCCCGCAGCTTCCGGCCCTCGCGCGTCATGTAGCCGGCCGAGAGATGCGGGCTCATCAGGTGGATCGCCCCGGTCTCGCCGCGCGGGAGGCGGGTGCCCGCCTCGTCGCGGATCTCGACCCGGACGCCCGTCGCCGGCCAGCCGACGCACAGCCCCTCCGCCGGCGCCTCGGCGTAGGCCGCGGCGGTCTCGGGGGGATCGAGGACCGTGATCGGGTTGAAGATCTCGCTCTTGCCGTAGGTCACGCGGACGATCTCGCCGAAGCGCTCGACGGCGCCGCGGTAGGCGAGCGGCGTCAGGGGCGCCGTGCCGGTCAGGATCGTGCGCAGCTTCGGCACGAGGTCGCGATGCTCCGGGCGAGCCCAGGCATCGAGGAGCTTGGCGAGCACCGTCGGCGGGGCGAAGACCTCGGTGATCTCGCCGGAGGCCAGGAGCGGCAGCACCAGAGCCGGGTCGACGCCGCGCAGGAGATGCACGCTCGCCCCCTGCGCGAGGTAGGCGAAGGTGAGCAGCGAGCTGCCGTGCGAGAACGGCGTCATCAGGAGGACGCGGTTCGCCCCGCCCGGCACGAAGGGCAGGGAGGCGCGCAGCATCAGGGTGCCGGTCCACCGGCCATGATGCGTGTGGATCGCGCCCTTGGCCGGGCCCGTCGTGCCGCTGGTGAAGACGATCCGGCTCGGGGCGTCCGGATCGACGTCCGGCCAGCCTTCCGGCTCGAAGGGGTGCGCCCCGATCCCGCGGACGTCCTCGCGAGGCACGTCGAGGTCGAACGGGAGCCGGTCCGCGCCGTCCACTAGGATCAGCCTGGCGCCCGTGCAGGCGAGGGCGTGCGCGACCTCGTCGGAGCTCAGCAGCGGGTTGACGGGGACCTCCGTCGCCCCGGCGAGCGAGACGGCGTAGCTCGCCGATGCGGCGAGCGCCGAGTTGTGGAAGATCGTCGCCACGAAGTCGCCCGGGCCGAGGCCGCGGCCCGCGAGGCGGCGCGCGATGCCCGCCGCGACATCGAGCACGTCCGCGATCCGGTGCGGCCCGTCCGCGTCGACGATCCCGATCCGGTCGCCGTAGCGCTGGTAGGTCGTCGCGAGCTCGTTGCCCCAGTTCATCCCGTGCCCCCTCTCATCCCGCCGCCTCGGCGAAGCGTTCCGGCCCGAGCGGATCCTCGCCGTTCGCGTCGAGCGCGCGCGCCCACTTGTCCAGCCACCAGCCGTAGGGCTCGGGCCAGGACGCGAAGTCCCGCTCCACGCCCATCTCCCAGGCGGCGTGGTGGGCCCAGAACGGGTCGAACAGCATCTGGCGCCCGATGCAGACGAGGTCCGACCGCCCCTCCCGGAGGATCCGCTCGGCATGGGCCGGGGTGCGGATCATGCCGACGGCGGCCGTGGGGATGCCCGCCTCCCGCCGCAGCCGGTCGGACAGCGCGACCTGGTAGCCGGGGCCCCGCGCGAGGTTCGAGTTCGTCGCGCCAGCCCGCATGTTGCCGCCGGACGAGCAGTCGATGAGGTCGACGCCCGCGTCCTTCAGCTCCCGCGCGAGGACGACGCTGTCCGCCTCCGTCCAGCCGCCCTCCATCCAGTCCGTCACCGAGAGGCGCGCGAAGAGCGGCATCGCGGCGGGAAGCATGTCGCGCAGGCGCCGCACGACGGTGAGGGGCAGCCGCATCCGGTTCTCGAGCGAGCCGCCCCAGCGGTCGGTGCGATGGTTCGCGATCGGGGACAGGAAGCTCTGCAGGAGGTAGCCGTGGGCGAGATGCAGCTCGAGGAGGTCGAAGCCGGCGAGGACCGCGCGCCGCGCGCCGGCGACGTAGGCCTCGATCACGCCCTCGATCTGCGCCTCGTTCATCGCGACCGGAACGAGCCAGCCGTCCGAGAGCGGCACCGCCGAGGCGCCCATGGGATAGAGCGGCTCGCTTCCGGCGGCGAGGTCGCGCTCGCCGATCGGGCCGTTGCCCTCGTGCGCGCGCTGCTGGCCGCCCTTGCGGCCGCCGTGGCTGATCTGGATCGCCGTCTTGGCGCCGTAGCGCTTCATCTCGCCGACGAGGTTCGCCATCGGCTCGATCTGGCTGTCGGCCCAGAGACCCGGATCGCCGTTGCTGACCCGGCCCGACCGCGTGACGAAGGTCTGCTCCATGATCACGAGGCCGGCGCCGCCCATCGCCATGCGCTGGTAATGGGCGAACTGGAAGGGCGTCAGGCGGCCGTCCTCGGCCGCGTAGGTGCCCATCGGCGAGACGACGATCCGGTTCTTGAGCGTCACGCCGCGGATCGTGAAGGGCTGGAAGAGGAGCGGCCGGCCCTCGCGCCCGCCCTCCTCGCCGGTCGCGGAGACCGTCATCGCGCGAGCGCCAGGATGTCGTGGAGCACGGTGCCGAGCGCGAGGCTGCCGGCGCCGTCGAGCTCGTCGAACAGCCGTGCGCCGAGCGCGTGGGCGGCGCCCGGGGCCGCGCCGAGCGCCGTCAGGCGCCTGTCGAAGACGTCGAGCGTGCGCGCGCGCGTCAGGAAGATCAGGTCCCGCGGCATCTGCGAGGAATGGGCCTCGCGGCGGGAGCCGTCCTTCATCCGGATGGTGATGCGGGAGTCGAGCGCCCCGCCCTCCGCGTCCGGCACCACGGTCGTCCGCCGCACGAGACCGAGGATCACCGGATCGTCCCGCAGGCTGTTGCCCATCTCGTAGGTGATGTCCCCGCGCGAGAGCATCGCCGAGACGGCGAAGGCGGTGCTGGCCTGGGTCTGCACCAGCCGCTCGTACGGGCCCTTGAAGTTCGTGCCGGGATAGACCGTGTAGGGCTCCCAGAGCGTGACCTCGATCGACTCGACCGCGGCGGGGTCGAGCCCGTCCCGGTGAAGCTTCTGCGCCGCCATCGCGGCCGGCATGTTATCGCCGAGCGTCGCGTAGGGCTTGCACATGATCCCGCGCATCGCCGCCGGGTCGGGCGGCGTCGACCAGACCTCCGGCGCGCGCTCCATGCCGGCGACGGTCGCGAGGAAGCCCTTCGGACCGTCGAGGGCCTCCGGCGCGCCGACGACGCCGGCGGCGGCGAGGCAGGCCGCGATCAGCCCGCCCTGTGCCGCCCGGCCGTTCTGGACGCGCCACTCGTCGGCGCCGGCCCGCACGGGCTCGAGGGTTCCCCCCGTGGTGGACGCCGCGATCGAGACCGCGGAGGCGGCGCGCTGCGCGTCGAGGCCGAGCACGACGGCGGCGCCCGCCGCGGCGGCGATCGTGCCGAGGGTCGGGCTGGTCCGGAATCCGCGGGCGATCAGCCGGCGCGCGACGACCTCGTCGCGTCCGAGCCAGTTGATCGTGCTGTAGCCGGCGACGAGGGCGCGGAGCGCGGATTCGAGGCTCGCCCCGTCCCGCTCGGCCAGGGCGACGACGGCCGGCGGCACGAGGGAACCCGGATGCGTCCAGGAATCGTGGTCGGTGTCGTCCTGGAAATGCGCGTGCGCCGCGACCCCGTTGGCGAAGGCCGCCTCGCTGGGGGCGAGGCGGATTCCGGACGCCCAGGCCGATGCCGCGCCGTCGCTGTCGGGGGCAAGCGCCCGCGAGAGGGCGATCGCCGCCCGGGTCGTCGGCTCGTCGCGCGCCGAGAGCGACAGGCCGAGCGTGTCGATGAGGCACATCAGCGCCTTCTCGCGGATGTCCGGAGCGAGCGGTCGCGACGCGAAGCTTCCGAGATAGTCGCCGAGGATGCGTCCGGCTGGCGTCATGTCAGTGTCTCCCCTTATTCTTGTGCCGGACGTCAGCCGCGGCTGTAGGCCCAGGCCCGGCTGACCTCGAGCCCGAGCCCCCGGCGCAGCCGCACGAGGGACAGGGCGTGGCTCCAGGCGGCGGCGAAGACGTCGAGCACCACGGCCTGGTCGATCCGGCGCAGGCCCTGCTTGGCGAAGATCTCGGCCATCACGCCCTCGGCCGGCACGATGACCTCGGCCCCGTCGGCGATCAGCGCGCGCGCCGTCCGCGTGAAGGCCTCGATCAGGGCCGAAGGGTCGTCGCGCGCCGCGATCAGCGCGTACTCGTCCATCCCCGGATCCAGCGCGGTGACGGCCTGGACTCGGGCCTCGAGGTGGTGCTTGGCCACCGAGAGCTTCGTCATGTAGGCGACGTTCGGGGCGTTGGAGATCAGCGCGATCCGCGTGCCCAGCGAGCAGCCGACGAGGAGCGACGCCTCCGTCAGGGAGACGACGGGGATGTCGACCGCGGTGCGCATCTCGCGCAGGTAGGGCTCGCTGAACGAGCCGATCACGAAGGCGTCGTAGCCCTGCCGCTCCGCCTCCACGGCCTGCTCGACGATCGGTCCGAGCACGCGATGGTAGAGGTGGGCGTTGCCGAGCGCGTCGCTCGGACTGAGGTCGCCGTAGGTTCCCTCGGGCAGGCCCTGCACGTGGATCTCGGCCTCCGTGCTGAGGAAGGCCCGGGCATGGGCCTCGATGCCCCGCTTGTAGGCCGCGATGCGGCTCAGCTCGTTCACGGATTGGTGCCATATGCGCGTGGGCATTCCGCTCTCCCGTTCCCGCTCGATCCTCAGGCCGCGGAGCTCTCGCGACGCGCTTGCGTCGTCGCGGGCGCGAAGACCTCGGGCCCCATCGGCCGCTCACCGTTGGCGGAGAGCGCCCGGCCCCACTTCTCCAGCCACCAGCCGTATTGCGGAGGCCAGTCGGCGAAGCCGTCGTTGACGCCGAGCGCCTCCGCCGCGTGGTGGGCCCAGAACGGATCGAACAGCGCCTGGCGGGCGATGCAGATCAGGTCGGCCCGCCCCTCCTGCAGGATCCGCTCGGCGAATTCCGGCGTGCGGATCATGCCGACGGCCGCGGTCGGGATGCCGGTCTCCGCCCGGATGCGCTCGGCGAACGGAACCTGGTAGCCCGGTCCCCGCCCCAGGCTCGCATTGGTCGCACCGACGCGCAGGTTGCCGCCCGACGAGCAGTCCACGAGGTCGATCCCGGCCTCGGACAGGGCGCGCGCGAGGATGAGGCTGTCGTCGATCGTCCAGCCGCCCTCGATCCAGTCGGTGGCCGAGATGCGGGCGAAGAGCGGCATGGAGGACGGCACGACCGCCCGGACGGCGCGCACCACCTCCAGCGGGAAGCGCATGCGGTTCTCGAGGCTGCCGCCGTAGTCGTCGTCGCGCTGGTTGGCGAGCGGGGAGAGGAAGTTCTGCAGCAGGTACCCGTGCGCCATGTGGACCTCGATGAGATCGAAGCCCGCCAGCACCGCGCGCCGCGCCGCCGCCGCGAAGGCGTCGCGCAGACCCTCGAGCTGACCCCCGGTGATCGCCTCCGGCGTCCGCCAGCCCTCGCCGAGCGGCAGGGGCGAGGGCGCGAGCGGCACCCATTCCTCCTCGCCCATCGCGAGGTCGCGGTCGGTCAGCGGGCCGTTGCCGCGAAACGCGCGCTGCATGGAGGATTTCCGGCCGCCATGGTTGAGCTGGATGCCGGCCTTGGCCCCGTAGCTCTTGATGTGGCTCACGAGGGCGCGCATGTCGCCGATCTGACCGTCCTCCCACAGGCCCGGATCGCCGTTGGTCACGCGCCCGCGCCGGGTGATCGAGGTCTGCTCGATCATCACTAGGCCCGCGCCGCCCATGGCGAAGTTGGCGTAGTGGGTATGGTGGAAGGGCTGGAGGCGGCCGTTCTCCGCCGAGTAGGTGCCCATCGGCGAGATGACGACGCGGTTCTTCAGCGTGACGCTACGCAAGGTGAACCCGGAGAACAGTTTGACGTCGGAGCCCATTGCGTTTCCCTCCCCATTGTCGTGTTGGCCCGAACGGGATCCGCGCCCCGTCGGCCGTGTCGTCGTGCCCGCCGCCCGCGAGGGGCTTACGGGCCTTCGGCCGCCTCTTGCCCGCGGGGCGGGGCGCAGGACGCCTGCGGATCGAAGGTCGTCGGGATGAGGACGCGACGCGGCTCGTCCCGGCTGCCCCGGATGATGTGGTCGAGGAGCAGCGACGCGGCCGTCGCCCCGACCTCGCTCTGCTCCCACCCGACCACCGCGATCGGCGGCTGGTGCAGGTCCGAGAGGTCGTTCCGCCCCGAGGCGACCACCGAGATGTCGCCGGGGATCGTGAGGCCGTGCGTCCGGATCGCCCGCAGGACGCCCGAGAGCATGTCGATGCCGCCGGCGATGATCGCCGTCGGCCGCTGCGACAGGCCGAGCAGCGCCGAGGTCGCCCGGTAGGCGTGGTCGCGCAGGAAGCTCCCGGACACGACGAGGTCCGGCAGGGGCGCGATTCCCCGTTCGGCATGGGCGCGCTCGAAGCCGCGGACGCGGGAGACCGCGGGATGCAGCCCCATCGGGCCGGTCAGGAGCGCGATCCGGCGATGGCCGAGGCCGAGGAGGTGCGACGTCGCCAGGCGGGTTCCGCCCTCGTGATCGACGTAGACGGCGTCGCACCAGGGCGGCTGGTCCCGGTCGATCATCACGAGCGGAACCGGCAGGTCCCGGAGGATCTCCTCCATCTCGCCCTCGATCGGCGTGTAGGGTCCCATCAGGACGCCGTCGACCTGACCGCTCGAGAAGCTGCGCAGGAGCTTGATCTCGCGCTCGCGCCGGCCCTCCGAGTTCGAGATGAGGAGCGCGTAGCCGGCTTCGTTGAAAACGTTCTGCGCGGTCGAGACGAAGCCGCCGAGCTGGGCGATGTTGATCTCGCGCAGGATGCAGCCGACGGTGCGGGTGCGCCCCATCCGCATCGACTTCGCCGCCGCGTTGGGCACGTAGCCCAGCTCCGCGATCGCTTCCTCGACCGCCTTGCGGACCGCCGGCTTCACGTCGGACGCGTCGTTCACGACCCGCGACACGGTCCCCGTCGAGACGTTGGCGAGCTTCGCGACGTCGCGGATGGTGGGGACCCTCGGCGCCTTCTCTCGATGCCCGTTCATCGGATCTCGAACTGCCACTGCTCGGTTGCGACGCGGTAGCCCGTCCCCTCGCGCACGAGGTAGCCGAGGCCGGGGAAGTGGATGTGCATCCCCGCGACCAGCATGTCCTCGTCGTGGATGCGCCGCAGCAGCGCGATGCGGTTCGCGGCCGCCGTGTCGGGGTCGTAGTCGAAGCTCATCGAGACCTCGGGGCGCGCGACCTGGATCTCGGGAACGTGCGCGAGGTCGCCCCAGACGATCATCTGCCGCCCCTGCGAGCGCAGGAGGTAGGTCGAGTGGCCCGGCGTGTGGCCGGCGCATTCGACGAGCGTGATGCCCGGCAGGACCTCGTCGCCGTCATCGGCGAGGCGCAGATGCTCCGCCCGGTAGGGCCCGACCTGCTCGCGCGCCCAGCCGAAGTAGCGCTCGCGCTGGCGTGCATTGGCCCGCGCCATCGCCTCGTCCGAGAACCAGTGCGCGATCTCCTTGCGGTTCACGACCACGGTCGCGTTCGGAAATAGCCGCCGGCCGCTCGCTGCGTCCGTCAGGCCGCAGGAATGGTCGGGATGGCAGTGGGTGAGGAGCACGTGCCCGATCTCGGACGGCGCGACGCCGGCCGCCGCGAGGTTCGCGAAGAGCTTGCCCGCGGTCGGCCCGAACTTGTCCTGCGAGCCGCAATCGATCAGCACCGTGCCGGCCGTACCCCGCAGGAGGAAGCAGTTCACGGAGATCCGCGGCGGCGAGATCCGGTGGTCGCGTGCCATCATCCGGTCCACGTCCTCTCGCGAGAACTCCCGGAAGATGTCGTACCCCATCTCGACGTAGCCGTCGGACAGCGCCGTGACGAGGATGTCGCCGAAGCGGCGGTGGTAGACTCCGGGGATCTGCGTGTCTGGCAGGCTCATCGTGCACCCTGTGTCGTGACCGTGGCAGTTGCTGTACCGGCAGTCTCACGGTTCGTCGTAAGCCACTCCCCCTTCCCGGATCGCCGCCCACTTCGTTGCCGTCGTCCGGGAAAGGGGGCTCACGACAGGCCGTGAGCGTGTCGGCACGCGCGTGCGCCGGTGTCGTGTGCCGCGACGCGGTCGGGCGCTGCTCTAGTTCAGCGTGAGGTCCCGCAGGTCGCCGATGGCCTCGATGTCCCAGAGCGTCGCGAACAGCCTCGCGGCGCGTTCGGGCGGCAGCCGGATCTCCGCGCAGTCGCGGAACTTCGCCTCGAGCTCCTCGCGCTCGAGCTGGCGCTGCCAGGAGCCGCGCGCGTGCTCCACCGGCGCGTGGCGGTGCACCGTGCCGTCCTTCAGCGTCACCCAGACGAGGTCGTGCGGCGCCATGGGCATGTCGGTCCCGGCGCTCTCCTCGCTCGCCGTGACGTCGACCCGCTCGAGCATCGCCTGGATGTCGGGACGGCCGACGAAGCCGTCGGTGAGCTCCGCGAGACCGACCCGCCGCGCCAGGAGGGCGCTCGCCATCGCGAACTCCATCGAGAACTTCGCCTCGAGGCCGGTCCTGGGCCGGGTGTTGCGCAGCATCAGGCGCTGGGTGGCTCCGGTATGGACGTGGATGGTCTCGACGGCCTCGCTCGCGAGGTCGTGCTCGCTCGCGAGGTCGATCATCGCGTCGATGGCCCGGTGCGTGGCGTAGCAGGTCGGGTACCGCTTGATGTTCACGCCGAAGCGCTCGACCAGCCACTCCTCGCCGATGCGGAAGGCGGCGGGATCGAGGTCCGGCGCGCCGGACGGGGAGAAGGCCCTCAGGAACCCCGTCCGATGTTCGAGGGCATCGAGGCTGCCGGTGTAGCCGACGCTCGCGAGCCGCGCGGCCTGGATGCCCGACTGCGCCGTGCGCCCGGCATGCAGCGATTTCGTCATCGAGCCGAAATTCGCCACGAGCCCGGCCGCCAGCGACGCGGCGATGGCGAGCGCATGCGCGGTCTCCTCGGGCCCGAGCCGCCGCAGCCGCGCGGCGGCGGCCGCGCAGGCGAGCGTTCCCATCACCGCCGTCGGATGGAAGCCGCGGTCGTGCAGGTGGCCGGGCTCGAGTTCCGCGAGGTGGGCCCAGAGCTCGTAGCCGACGAGATAGGCGTCGATCGCAGCCTCGCCCGAGGCGGAGAGCGCGTGGGCCTCGGCCAGGATCGCCGGCACGAGGACGGTGCTCGGATGCCCCGCCAGCGCCACGTCGTCGAAGTCGAGGACGTGGGCGGCGACGCCGTTGACGAAGGCGGCCTCCGCCGCGCCGTAGCTCTGCCCGTCGACCGCCACGGGCGCCTCGTTGCTGCCGGGGACGGGCGAGGCGATCGTGGCGGCCAGCCGCACGGCCGGCTCGCCCGCGCCGGCGAGCATCACGCCGACGCAATCGACGAAGCCGATGCGCGCGGCGTGCCGCGCGCGCGCCGGAGCACCCGCACCGTCGAAGCGGGCGACGAAATCGGCGGCCTTCCTGGTGACGCTGTCCATGACCACCTCAGTAGGAACGCGGCATGCCGAGCACGTGCTGGCCGACATAGGCCAGAACGAGGTTCGTCGAGATCGGGGCGGTCTGGTAGATGCGGCACTCGCGCCACTTGCGCTCGATGCCGTACTCCGTGGCGTAGCCGAAGCCGCCATGCGTCTGCAGCGCCGTGTCCGCCGCGTTCCAGGTCGCCTCGGAGGCGAGGAGCTTGGCCATGTTGGCCTCCGATCCGCAGGGCTGCCCGGCGTCGAAGAGGGCGGCGGCCTTGCGCGCCATGAGGTCGGCGGCCTCGAGGGCCACGTGCGCGCGGGCGATCGGGAACTGGATGCCCTGGTTGGCGCCGATCGGCCGGTTGAACACGACGCGCTCGTTGGCGTAGGCCACGGCCCGCTGGATCATGTAGCGCCCGTCGCCCACGCACTCGGACGCGACCAGGATGCGCTCGGCGTTCATCCCGTCGAGGATGTAGCGGAAGCCCTTCCCCTCCTCGCCGACCAGCGCGGAGGCCGGGACGCGCAGGTCCTCGATGAACATCTCGGTCGTGTTGTGGTTCATCAGCGCCTTGATCGGGCGGATGTCGATCCCGTTGCCGCGCGCCTCGCGCAGGTCGATCAGGAAGACGGAGATGCCGTCCGTCTTCTTCTGGACCTGGTCGATGGGCGTCGTGCGGGCGAGCAGCAGGAGCAGGTCGGAGTAGCGGGCGCGGGAGGTCCAGACCTTCTGCCCGTTGATGACGTAGCCGTTGCCCTCGCGCACGGCCCGCGTCTTGAGCTGGGTGGTGTCCGAGCCGGTGGTCGGCTCGGTCACGCCGAAGGCCTGGAGCCGCAGCTCGCCCGAGGCGATCTTCGGCAGGTACTCGCGCTTCTGGTCCTCCGAGCCGTGCCGCAGGAGGGTGCCCATGATGTACATCTGGGCGTGGGCCGGGCTCGCCACGCAGCCGCAGGCGTTGATCTCCTCGAGGATGACGGCCGCGGCCCTGAGCGGCAGGCCGGCGCCGCCGTACTCCTCCGGGATGAGGGCGGCGAGGAACCCGCTCTCGGTCAGCTCGGCCACGAAGGCCGACGGGTAGCCCGATTCCTCCTCGAGCTTCGCCCAGTACTCCATCGGATACTTCTCGCAGATCCGGCGGACCGAATCGCGCAGCTCGGGATAGTCCTTGCCGATATCGAGCGTGACGTCTGGCTGGCTCATGTCTGATCTCACGAAGCGAGGGCGGGGGCTGCGGCCGTCCGGGGGGCGGTCGCGTAGGTCTTGGGGAGGCCGGCACGGGCGATCGCGCCGCTGTAGCGCTCGTCGCCGAGCCAGCCCTCCACGTCGCGGCGCAGCGCGAGGAGCGCCGGGATGTCGATGCCGGTGGCAAAGCCCATGCTGTCGAGCATGAAGGCGGCGTCCTCGGTGTTGATGTTGCCGGTCGCGCCGGGCGCGAAGGGGCAGCCGCCGAGGCCGGCGAGCGAGCTGTCGAAGGCGCGCACGCCCGCATCGAGCGCCGCCGCGACGTTGGCGAGGCCGAGCCCGCGCGTGTCGTGGAAGTGGCAGACCACCCGCCGCTCCCCCGCGATGGCCAGGATCGTCGGCAGAAGGGTCTTGACCTGGGCCGGGTTGCCGTAGCCGACGGTGTCGGCGACGATCAGCTCGTCGGCGCCGCCCTCGGCCACCTTCGCGGCGACCTCGAACACCCGGTCCGGATCGACGTGCCCCTGGAGCGTGCACCCGAAGCTCGTGGCGAGCCCCACGCCGAGCACGAGGCCGCGGCCGTCCTGCGTCCGCTTCAGGGCGACGATCCGCTCGAACTCCGCGATCGCCTCGTCGGTCGAGCGGCGCACGTTGGACCGGCTGTGGGCCTCCGAGATCGACAGGACGTAGTTGACGTGGGTGAAGCCGGCGGCGAGCGCCCGCTCCGCGCCCTTCAGGTTCGGCACGAGGGCCGAGGCGGTCACGCCGGAGAGCTCCGGCAGGGCGGCCGCGAGCGCGTCGGCGTCGGCGAACTGGGGCACCACCTTCGCGGGCACGAAGGAGGTCAGCTCGATCTCGCGCAGTCCGGCCTCCTTCAGCCGCAGCGCCCATTCGCGCTTGCGCTCCGTCGGCAGGAAGCGCGCCGCCATCTGGATGCCGTCCCGCAGGCCGACCTCGCGCAGGATCGCGTGTTCCGGCATGCGCTACACTCCCCGGAACTGCGGTTTGCGCTTCTCGTTGAAGGCGCGCACGCCCTCGTGCCGGTCCTGCGTCGCGACCATGCGGTTGTAGCACTCGATCTCGAAGGCGAGCCCGTCGGCGAGCGACATCTGCAGGCCGCGGTGGATCGACTGCTTGGCCTGGCGCACGGCGATCGGCGCGTTGCCGGCGATCCGGCGCGCGACGGCGAGGGTGGCCTCCAGCAGCTCTCCCTGGGGCAGGACGCGGTTGACGAGGCCCCAGTCGCAGGCCTCCCGCGCGGTGAAGGGCAGCCCCGTCAGGATGATCTCCTTGGCACGCCGTTCGCCGAGCGCCCGCGGAAGGTTCTGGGTGCCGCCGGCCCCCGGCATGATCCCGAGCGTCACCTCGGTCAGCGCGAAGCGCGCGCTCTCCGCCGCGTAGGTGAAATCCAGGGCCGCCGCGAGCTCGCAGCCCCCGCCGAAGGCCGCCCCGTTGATCGCGCCGATCAGGGGCACCGGACAGGCGACGACCGCGCGCAGCATCCGCTCGAACATGGCGTGCTGGCGCAGCCACTGCGCATCGGTCATGCCGTTGCGCTCCTTGAGGTCGCCCCCGGCGCAGAAGGCCTTCTCGCCGGCGCCGGTGACGACGATCGCCCGCACGCCGTCCGTCTCGAGCTGGAACCGCTCGAAGAGGTCGAGGAGCTCCTCGCCCATGCGGGTGTTCATCGCGTTGGCCGCCTGCGGCCGGTTCAGCCGGACCAGGAGCAGGTGGTCGTCGATCCGCTCCAGCCCGAGAGTCTCGAAGGTGGCGTTCATCCGTGATCCTGCAGAAGGCTTGCGTTGTGGGCGCCGAGGGCCGGCGCCGCCCCACCCGAGGTGGGGCGGACGTCGTCGATCGTGATCGGCAGCCCGACCCACCTGTGGCCCGCCCCTTCGGTGAGGATGCCGACGGCCTGCGTCTGCGGGTGGGCCCAGACCTGATCGATGCTGAGCAGCGGGCAGTTCGGCACCTGGGCGGCGTCGAGGGCGGCGCCGAGGGCCGCCGCGCTCATGCCGCGGATGGCGGCCGCGATCCGCGGTACGAGCTCGTCTCGCAGGAGCACCCGCTCGCGGTTTCGCGCGAAGCGGGGGTCGTGCCCGACCTCCGCGAGCCCCGGGATCGCCTCGCACAGCCGCGCGAAGAGCTTGTCGTTGCCCGCCGCGATCATCACCCAGCCGTCGCTCGCCTCGAAGGCCTGGTAGGGGACGATCTCGGCCAGGCCCGATCCCTGCGGCTTGCGCACCTCGCCCGAGACGGCGTGCGCAGCGAGCGGGATCGTCATCCAGGCGAGCCCGGTCTCGAAGAGCGAGGTCGACACCCGGGCGCCGGTCCCGGTCGCGCCGCGCTCGCAGAGCGCGGCGAGGAGGCCGATGACGGTCCACATGCCGGCCCCCATGTCCACCAGGGACACGCCGACGCGGACCGGCGCCCGGTCGGCCTCGCCGGTGATCGACATGATCCCCGAGCTCGCCTGGGCGAGCGGGTCGTAGCCGGGCTTGCGCGCCAGCGGGCCCGAGCTGCCGAAGGCGCCGATGTCGCACCAGATCAGCTCCGGCTTCTCCCGGCGCATCGCGTCCGCCTCGAGGCCGAACTTCTCGAGGAGGCCGGGCCGGAGGTTCTGGATGACGGCGTCCGATTCCAGGATCAGGCGCTTCAGCGCGGCTCTCTGCGCCGGGTCCGAGAAGTCGAGCGTCACGCTCTCCTTGGAGCGGTTGAGGGCGTGGAAGACGGTGGCGTCGTCGCCGAGGAAGGGGGGCCCCCAGCCGCGGGCGTAGTCGCCGGTCGCCGGGTTCTCGACCTTGATCACCCGCGCGCCGAGCTCGGCCAGGATCAGGCCGGCATAGGGCGCGGCCACCGAGTGGCCGAGCTCGAGAACGGTCAGACCGCCGAGTGGTGCGGTACGCTGCAAATCGCTTCTCCTCATCGGATGGTGGGAAACCGGAGCCGGGGTCACAGGTACTCCTCGGCGAGCGCGGCTCCCCTGATCTCCTCCGTCCGGCCCGAACGCCGGATCTGGCCGGAGCGCATCACGTGCCCGTACTGGGCGATGCGCAGCGCGGGACGGGCCATCTGCTCCGTCATCAGCACCGCGATCCCCTCGTCCTGCATCCGCCGGACCGCCGCAGAGATCTGCTGGATCCAGACCGGCGCGAGGCCGAGGAACGGCTCGTCGAGCAGGAGCAGCTTCGGCGCCCCGCTCATCGCGCGGGCGATGGCGACGAGCTGCTGCTGGCCGCCCGACAGCTCCCCCGCCGCCTGGGCCTGCCGCTCGGCCAGGAAGGGGAACGACGCCACGAGCCCGTCCCAGCGACGCCCCTGCTCGCGCGGCGCCAGGCGCACCGCTCCGGACAGCACGTTGTCCTTGACGCTCATGCTCGGGAAGACGCGCCGCCCCTCGGGCGAGTAGCCGATCCCGAAGCGGGCGCGGGCGTCGCTCGGCAGCCTGGCGATGTCCCGGCCCTCGAAGGTGATGCGGCCGCGGGCGGTGCGGACGAGTCCGATCACGGCGTTGATCAGGCTCGACTTGCCGGCGCCGTTCGCGCCGATCAGCAGGACGGTTTCCCCGGCGCCGACGTCGAGGTCGATCCCATCCACGGCGCGGGTGCCGCCGTAGGAGACGTGGAGATCACGAATGCTGAGCATCGTCGTCCTCCTCCTCGGCGCCACCGAGATAGGCGTCGATCACATCCTTGCGGCTCAGGACCTCGGCCGGCGGCCCGGCCGCGATCAGGCGGCCGCCGTCGAGAACGATCACCTGCGGGCACAGGCGCCGGATCAGGTCCATGTCGTGCTCGACGAGCAGGATGCCGCACTCGAACTCGCGCTGCGCGAAGTCCACGTAGGCGTCGATGTTGGAGCGCTCGGACTTCTCGAGCCCGGCGGCCGGTTCGTCGAGCAGCAGCATCTTCGGCTGCGTCGCCAGCGCCATGGTCAGGCCGAGCATCTTCTGGAGGCCGTAAGGCAGCACCTCGGCGTGGCGTCCCCAGCACTCGAGGAGCCCGAACCGGTCGAGCAGGGGCGCCAGGCGCTCGAGCACCGCGCGGTCGCGCTTGGCGAAGCGCAGGGCCGCGATCAGGTTGTCCTCGACGCTGGAGCCGGCGAAGATCGCGGTCTGCTGGAAGCTGCGGACCAGCCCCTGCCCCGCATTCGCGTAGACGGGACGGCCGTCGATTCGCGTGTCGCCGAGCATGACCCTGCCCGAACTCAGCGGCAGCCGGCCGGACATGATGTTGATCATCGTCGTCTTGCCCGCCCCGTTGGGGCCGATGACCCCGAGGAGGCCGGCCGGCGGCAGCGTGAAGCTCACGTCGTGGAAGACCTTGAGGCCGCCGAACGCCTTCGAGATGCCGTCGGCGCGCAGGGCGTCGGCGGGAATGGTCGGGTGCGCGCTCACGACTTCACCCCCCGCGCCGGAACCGCGGCGATGGTGGAGACCGGGGCGGCCGCCCCCGGGAGCGCCCGCCGCAGGCGCCCCACGGCCTTCGAGGCGAGCCCGATGATGCCGCCCCGCGCCACCAGCGTGACGACGATGATCAGGAGCCCGAACAGGCCCGGGGATAGCTCGCCCTTCAGGGCGAAGAGGTCGGTCGCCGTCACGAGGAGCGCGGCGCCGCCGAGCGTGCCGAGGATCGCGCCCTTTCCGCCCACGATGGTGTAGGTGATGTAGTTCACCGAGGACATCGGCGCGAAGGACGTCGGGTGCGCCGTGAGCAGCATGTTCACCAGCGCGAAGCCGGCGAGGCCCGAGACCCCGGCCGCGACCGAGAAGGCCAGCGCCTTGTAGCGCCAGCAGGCCAGGCCGAGGCTCTCGGCGAGCACGTCGTTCTTCTCGATCGCCGCGAACTCGTAGCGGAAGTACCGGGTGAAGAGCGCGGTGATCGTGAAGCCGGCGAAGGCGAGGCCGGCCGTGGTCAGCAGCACCTGGCTGTTGTCCATCAGCTCGATGCCGAAGAGGGTCACCGCCGGCATCCCCACGAGGCCGTTGGAGCCGCCGGTCAAGGGCGTCGCCTCGAACAGGAGGAGCTGGACGATCTCCGTCAGCACGAAGGTGACGAGGACGAAGTAGACCCCCTTCAAGCGCAGGATCAGCCAGCCGAGCGGGATGGCGCACAGCGCCGGCATGGCGAAGGCGGCGACCCCGAGCAGGATGGCGTCGGTGACGCCGAGCCGCAGGCTGAGCAGGGCGACCGTGTAGCCGCCAATCGCCATGAACGCCGGCACGGCGAAGCTCATCAGGTCCATTCGCAGCATGATGTAGACGCCCAGCGAGGCGGTGGCCGCGATGAGGATCAGGTTCGTCTGCGAGAGGATCTGCGGGTTGCGGGTGAGCACCGGCACCGCGAAGGCGAGCCCGACCACGCAGAGCGTTGCCCATTCGTAGCCGCCCAGGAGGGCGGGACGGCGCGCCTGCGGGAGGCGCGTGACTGCTGCCCGGTCGCTCATGCCCGCCGCACCTCCCTGCCGAGAAGACCCTGCGGGCGAACCACGAGGATGAGGAGGACGAGGACGAAGAGCGCGAGCGCCCCCTTCGAGCCGCCGAGGTAGACGGCGGCGTAGGCCTCGACCATGCCGACGATGAAGGCGGCGACCGTCGCCCCGGCGACGCTTCCGAGCCCCCCGAGGATGACGGTGAGGAACGAGAAGGCGAGCACCGGGTCGCCGACATGGGGGGCGAGCGCCAGAATGGGCGTGACGAGCGCGCCCGTCAGGCCGGCGAGGCCCGTGGCAAGCGCGAAGGCGAAGGGGAACAGCGCCCGCGTGCGCATCCCGAGCGCGCTCGCCACCGCCCGGTCCTCCGCCATGGCGCGCATCGCGCGCCCGATGCCGGAGCGGTAGATGAGCCAGTAGACCGAGACGATCGCCGCGAGGCAGACGCCGATGACGACCATGTTCGCGTAGGGGACGTAGGCACCGCCCGCGCGCCACACACCGGTGATCGGGAACGAGAACTCGGGCGATTCCGGACCGAAGACGAGAAGGATCGCGGTCGCCATGACGAGGTAGAACCCCATGGTGACCATGAGGGTCGCCTGATGGTCCTCGATCACGCGCTCGAGGATGACCGTCTCGAACAGCCAGCCCAGGGCCGCCGTGGCGATCGCCGCGGCGAGCACGGCGACCGGGAAGGGCAGCCCGAGCACGACGGAGCAGTAATAGGCGACGTAGCCGCCCATCACGTAGAAGCCGCCATGGGCGAAGTTGACGACGCCGAGGATGCCGAAGATCAAGGTGAAGCCGAGCGCCAGGAGCGCGTACTGGGATCCGAGGCTGATCCCGATCAGCCCCGTCGCAATGAGGTTGTCCATCGTTCCTCCGACGATCAGTCTTCTTTGACGGCGTCCGCGCGGATGTAGTCCTGGACCTTGCCGCCCCTGACCTGTCCGATCGCGAACGGGTAGGACATCTCCTGGTTGATCCCGAAGAACTGCTGACCGATCCAGTATCCCTTGCCGATGTTCTCGTCCTCGACCGGCAGCTTGCGCATGGCGTCGGCGATCGCCTGCGGCTTGTCGACCGACTGGGCGGCCTGCGCGGCCTTGACCATCATCCGCGCCGCGAACACCCAACGGAAGAAGTCGGCGTTCTCCGGGCGCGGGCTGCCCATCAGTTCCTGGTGCTTCTTCTCGAGCGCGCGCAGGCCCTCATCCATCGCAACGGGCTCGTACCAGAGGAAGTCCTTCAACACCTCGACGCCGCCGGCCACGCGGGCGATCTCCTCGAAGCCCGGGCCGCCGAGGCGAAAGATCGGCCCGTTGAAGCCGGCCTGGCGCAACTGCTTGATGATGATGCCGGCGTCGCCCGCGGGCGAGGACGCGAGGTCGATCGCACCGGGACTGGAGCGGAGCACGCGCGTGACGATCGGCGCGAAGTTGGTCGTGCCGCGCTGGTAGTATTCCTCGACGACGGTCACGCCCTTCTTCTTGAAGATCTCGGCATTGACGCCTGCGACGTCCGTGCCGCCTTGATCGTTCGGGGCGACGATGCCGACAGAGGAGAAGTTGAAGTGCTTGCGTCCCTCGTCGATGATCGGGCCGGCCCATCCCGACGGGCCCGGGCCGATGTGGAAGACGTTCGGCCAGCGCGGGCCGATCGAATCCCTGGCAAAGCTGTTGACCATCGCGACCATGCGGTTGCGGAGGGCCACGGGCTTCATCCCGGTCACCTCGGGCGAGCCGACGGGGCCGACGATCACGTTGATGCCCTCGGCGGCCAGCGCGTTCATGGCCGAGGCGGCTCCCTCGGCGGTGTACTTGGAGTCGATCGCCTTCACCGAGACGGTGCAAGGCTTGCCGCCGATCACGAGCCGGCGCTCCTGCGCCGTCTCCTTGGCGACGAACTCGAGCGCCCCCCGCAGGGCGATCCCCCATTGGGCGGCCGGGCCCGACAGGACGGCCGGTGCGCCGATCTTCAGTTCACACGCCGATACCGCACCGCAGAACGTGACGGATGCCAGCAATGCGCCGATCACGGCGCGCCGAGCGCGAAACGCCATCATGTCTCCTCCCGTGCAGCGCTCCCTCGAGCGCCGACTCGAGCCGCCAGAAGGCCTCTTCGTGCCTCTCGTCCGGATCGTGAGGCATCCTAGGGGCGGGGTGCAGGCTCTGTCAATGAAACGTTTCAAAAATCTGGAATGGCGCGCGTCGCTCCGTCCGGCGGATTTCCTCGGCGCACATCATTCGCGGTGTGGCCCGGGCCCCAAATCGTCAGCTCTCATGCGCCGCGAAAGCAAAGTAAACATTGCAAAGCCTGGCCGTTTTTTGAAACGTTTCATGAAAACCGGCAGGGCCATGCTGACGGCGACGGAAGGGACGTCCGTCGTCGAGACGTCGACAAGCATCGACTGGAACTCGCCGGACCGGCGGAGTTAATGCAGCTCGCGCTTTCAACATCGTGCAGCAGAACGAGCGACACCCGTCGGCAATCCAGGGGCTCGCACTCTCGCCGCGAGTGTATTCGACACGACCGGTATTTTGGACCGGGCCGAACGAGAGGCTCCTGCATGGTGGTCGCCGGACGGCCCGATCCGGGACGGTGACGGGTGCGGGCGGCCGATGGCCCAAGGACGAGTGTGGCCTCACGCGGTTGTCCGTGTTCTGCCGGGGACGGATCACCGCTCACGATTCCTTGAGCGAGGAGACGATCCCCTGGTCGAGGGTCCGAGCCCCATCAGCCTGACCGCATGAAAGGCTGCTGAGGGTGGAGGCTGTGTGAAAA